>JAFQQV010000015.1 GCA_017410425.1 Oscillospiraceae bacterium | reverse complement strand
CTGCAGGGGATGCATGTCAGCCATGGTGCCGACGCCTTCGATGGTGGTGATCTCTGCACCCTCAGCGATGCGGCTCATCTTGGTGATACATGCCTTGGTGACCTTGCCGTTTACGATGACGTTACAGGCACCGCAGTGGCCTTCGCCACAGCCGATCTTACAACCGGTGAGCAGCAGATGCTCACGCAGAACGGTTGCCAGAGTCTCGCTGCCGTCGAGAACCAGATTACGGGTCACGCCGTTGATGACCAGTGTTTTCTTAACCATTGTGTTTCCTCCTGTTTTATATGTGTTTGTATGTCCAAAATACTAACATCCATCAATAAGTGCCGCAGTCGTCATGGTCGGCGCCGCCGCCCATCATGTCATGCAGCCGTTCAATGCCCCGGGGGGTAAAGAATACAAGCTCAGACATTTCGCCGGTATAGCCCTCTGCACGGAGTCTCAGGAAATTCGCATTCTCCGTATAATCAATGGGCAGCTCCCGGCGGTAGACCTTGCCGGTATTTTTGTCCTGAACTTCTACGGTAACAAAATCTGCGGTTATTTCAAAAATCTTATCGTTTTCCATACTTACACCACAACAAATTCTTCGCCTATTATTGATATCAGTTTAAGCCCTGCAAGTCCCCAATTCAAGTTTCAACGAATTGCAAGTCGTAGAAATAAGGGCAGTTATTTTGTATAAACTCACAATTGACCGGAGTGCATTTTGTAAATCCTGACTATATGTATTTTTTGCATGACCCTTGAAAAGTACATTCTGCCCGATTTTCACCCGGTAAACGCTGATTTTTCCATAAGTTTTAGAACTTTTTAATTCCCTAAATGTGTTAAGATTCCGTTAAGGCCCGGTTTTGGAAAAGCTGTTTGCTGCTCTGTCAAAGTAAAAGGAACAATATTGTTGAAAAAAACGTCCTGGAGCTATATAATTAAAATGTTGTACTGTTTATATCTACTATTTATATAAGGAGCAAAAGAATGAAAAAACTGATATCTCTCCTGCTTGTGCTGATGATGGTGCTTTCTCTCTGCGCCTGCGGCGCCAAGGAGGAAGCTGCCCCTGCAGCCACCGAGGCCCCCATCGAAACCGAAGCGCCTGTGGAAGTCAGCGTGGACGAAAAGGCTGCAGAAGCTGCAGAGCTTTTCTTCAAGGCCGACTATGAGGAGGCTTATGATGCACTCTGCGATCTGGAAGACAGCGAAAATGAGCTGGCTCTCCAGCTTCTCGCACTCTGCCGCTACCATGGCTACGGCTGTGAGGCCGATCCCGAAGGCGCAGTTGAACTGCTGGAGCCTCTGGCTGAAAACGGCAGCTGCCTTGCAAACTACCTGATGGGCAAGGCCAGCTTCTCCGGCGTGGGTGCAGTGCAGAATCCCGAGAAGGCCGCAAGCTGCTATGCCGCCGCCATTGAGGCTGCCGGAAAAGTCGGCGATGACAGTCCCCTTTACGGCTGCGCCCAGTTTGTTCTGGCAGACTGCAAAGGCAACTCCAGAGGCTGCGAAAAGGACGTGGAAGCTGCATACGCCGCAGCAGAAATTGCTGTGAACGAAGCCGGGCTCCCCCCCTTCTTCGCTTTTGAGCTGGGCAATGTGCTCACAAAGAACGCTGAGGACAGACAGCTGATGGTCAACGCCGTCCTGGGTGAGGAAGGTCTGACCCTGGAGGACATGAAGCAGTATCTGGCAATCCTCAAGGAGAGCGAAACCAACGAAGACGACCGCAAGCGCATGGAGAAGTATGAGGATGTTCTCCTGAAGCTTGAAGTGAAGGACAAGGCTCTGGCTATGGCAGAGCAGGCCTATGCCGCCGCCAGGGACAGCATGCAGGCTCTGGCAGACGAGGGCAGCATTGAGGCGCTCAAGTGCATAGGCGACTACTTCTACTATGGTCGCGGCGGTGAAGCCGTAGATTACGAGAAGGCCATGGAGTGCTACATGGAGTGTGCCGATTTTGACTACGCTCCCGCTCAGGCTCAGATCGCACTGATGTATCAGGAAGGTCAGGGCGTTGAAGTCAGCTATGAGCAGGCCATGGAATGGAACAACCGTGCCGCTCAGCAGGGCAATGCACAGGGTCAGGCTCAGATCGGTTATCTCTACCACATGGGTCTGGGCGTCACCCAGAACCTTGACGAGGCAGGCCGCTGGTACTCCCGTGCCGCCGATCAGGGCGACGAGTGGGCCGCAGCCAAGCTGAAGGAAACTGAAATGACCAATCCCCAGCTGGCATTTGAGTTCCACGCATGACGTCAAAATAACACCGAGGGTCATTTGGTGCTGCAAGCAGTACCAAATCGACCGGCGGTGTTATTTTTCCTCTCCAACTTGAAGCCATTGCATTGGGCTTCAAGTTGGTTTTTTTGACCGTCTATGAAATTTCAGCTTTCAACTCAGACCCACTACGTTGGGCTCTGAGTTGAGAATTTGTTTATCCACCCTCGATGGGTGGTTTTTTATTATGTAGGGACC
This sequence comes from Oscillospiraceae bacterium, assembly GCA_017410425.1. GTDB lineage: Bacteria > Bacillota > Clostridia > Oscillospirales > Oscillospiraceae > Limivicinus. Next base: position 2,938 of record JAFQQV010000015.1, on the reverse strand, counting down.
GCCGTCCCGGCGGTCCGTTGAGTTTGAGTGTTTGACGCACAGCGGACCGTCCAGGAGGCCGGTCCCTACGAAGGGGATTTATGGCGTGTACAACGAATCTTCCGTCCAACGGCTTGGATTGTTATCTATATATTCCCATATGCGCTGATAATCTCTTTCATTCCTAACTACATGGTCATATGAGCGGCTCTGCCACAAATTCTCTCCACAGCTTTTATTGCAAAAACGTTTGAATGTGCCCACAAAGCCCGACAAAGTGGAGGGTCTTGTCCCCTGTTCGTCTTTTACTTGCAAAAGCAAATGCACATGGTTTGGCATTACCACATATTTTTCAAGAACAATATTGCTGTAAAAGCCTGTCATAGCCTCCAGCTGCTCACAAACTGCCTCGCCGCGTTTGGAGCGCACCGGCTGAGACTGGCTGAACTCATCCCCTGCAGCAACATCGCCAAACAGTTTTTTCTTGCCCTTTGCGCATACCGTTATGAAATAATACCCGGGTGTGCTGTAGTCATAGTTCTTAAGGCGGGTGGTTTTACGCTGAGGATATTCCATGGTGCATCACCTCGTTAATGGCAGTATAACATAAAATTACATTATTCCAACAGTTTGCGGACCGTCGAGGACGCCGGTCCCTACAAAGTACAACCATAACATCAAACAATTAAGCTCACACAAAAAAAGCCGCCCTTTATTCAAGGGCGGCTTTTGAGCTTATGGTGTTGTTTTGGATTAGTCTTCCTTCTTGAGTCTGGGCAGGACTGCAACGCCTGCGCCGGCGGAGAGCATCAGAACTGCGGTCCACAGACCGATGTTGCTGGTGTCACCGGTACGGGGGCTTGCGGAAGCCTGTGCGGTGGTCAGAATCTGGAAGGTGGTGGAAGCATACTCACCGTTCTTGGTCAGGACCTTGATGGTGTAGGTGCTGCCAGCAGTGCGCTTGTTGAGGAAGCTGGGGCTGAGGGTAACGGTCTTGCCGTCGTTGGAGACGTTGAAGTCGTTCTCATCAGTCAGCTGAACGTTGCCGACATAGACCTTGGCGATCTTCTCGCTGGAAACGAAGCGCAGGTTCTTGGTGGAGTTGATAACATGCTTTGCAGTGTCAACAGCCTTCAGGGTGGGGCCGGTGGTGATGGATACGGTGTTGGAAACCAGATCCTGACCGGCATGGATTACGGATGCGGGAACTACTACGCGGAAGTAGTAGATGGTGTCAGCATTCAGGGAATCCAGGTAGTCAGCGCCGATCCAGGCGTGGGAAGTGTCGTTGCCCTTCTTGTTGGGCTCAACATAGTAGTTGTGAACATTGACATTGCTCCAGCTCTTGCCGCCGTTGGTGCTGACCTGCAGACGTGCGCCGTCAATGAGGAAGAGCTCGCAGTGCATGCGGGGAACTTCGTCACCGCTGACGTACTTGAAGTAGTCATCTGCGCCCTGGGTGGAGTTGGTGAAGTACAGAACATTCTCCAGACCCTCGGTGGTGTTGGAGTCGCTGATCATCAGGGTGCCGGGAGTAACGTACTCAGCATTGGAGTTACCGTAGTAGCAGCGGATCTCATAGTAGCCGCAGTCCAGGGTATCCAGGAAGCTGTTCTTGAAAGAGTAGGTGTAGACATCGCCGTATGCCTTGGTGAAGGTGTAGCCGGAGGTGGGAACATCCATCTGGGTGGTGGTGCTGAAGATCTTGATGCAAGAGGGGTCAGTCAGATTGGTCTGGAAGCTGACATCCTTGCCGCTCTCACGGATGTACTTGTTCTGGCTCAGGCCGGAGATGTAGAGATCATCGACAACGATGTTCTCGGAATTGGTGATAACGAAGCCGCGGACGGTGGAGCCGTCGGTTGCGGTGAAGACCAGCTCGATGGAGCTCTTGCCGTCGATAATGGCGGAGAGGGCTGCCTTCTCGACAACGATGGTGCCGGACCAGCTGTCATAGGAGAAGCCTGCGCCGCGGACCAGATTGTAGCCGCCGGCAGAGATGGAGCTGAGAGTGAATGCAGAAGGATCTGCAACCTGGTATCTGAAGTTGGTAGCGGAGGAGTAGTCGATGGAAGAGTCGCCGGTGATTGCGAATACCTTAACTACGGGTTCCTTGCCGCCGCAGTAGCTGCAGATGCCGTCAACATAGTTGTGGCCGACAGTGACAGCCAGATCAGACTTGTTTGCAATGTCAACGCCGTGCTGGCGGAGAGCGCCGCAGACGGAGCACTTTGCATGCTCTTCGTAACCGGTGGTCTGGCAGGTAGCTTCAACAGCTGCAACATACTGCCAGTCGTGTTCGCCGTAGCCGGCGTTCAGAGCGGAAGCATCGGTGGTCTCAACGAAGTCGACCAGGTAAGCGCCGCAGGAACAAACGCTGTGAGCCTTGGTGCCGGGAACCTGGCAGTTGCCCTCAGTTGCTGCAACGTCAGTCCAGCTATGGGTGTGAGGTGCAGGAGTGGGATCAGAGCTGCCATCGTTTGCGTAACCTGCTTCGCCCATGGCGCATGCAACATCAACGGAAAGGCCGTTGCTGAAAGATACGCTTACAGAGCTGACAACGGACCAGTCAGAGCCGCTGACAGTAAGGGTGCTGCCGTCGAGGCTCCAGTAGCCATCGGCAGAAACAGCACCGTCAGCAGTATTCCAGCTGACGTCAGTGATAGCTGCGCCGCCAGGATTGCTGACAGTATAGGTAACAGAACCATCTGCAGCAGGTGTGTCAGAGGTCTGCTTAACATGCACTGCTGCTGCGGATGCAGAAACTGCGAACATGCTTACGCACATTGCAACCAGCAGTACCATAGACAAAATCTTTGTAAATTTCTTCATGATTGTCCGTCTCCTTATATTGCTTGTTTTAACTTACATATTAGTGCTTGCAAGAAGTACGGTTTTCCCCCTATGCACTTAATGCAAATACAATGTAACATAACGTTATGTAAAATGCAAGAGTTTT
>JAFQQV010000014.1 GCA_017410425.1 Oscillospiraceae bacterium | reverse complement strand
TTACCCCGGCAGGGGTGAGGAAATAGCAATAAAATAATTTTGCAAAGCAAAATTTCCCTCATACTGGATATGTATGGGGGAAATTTTTTGTGTGTATTTTAGCCGGATAGGCAAAGGCAAAACCACATGTTTTCTTGTGCGAAGGCTCCTAATGTCAGAGCTTTTTATTATCTGAAGCTGTCGAAGAACTCCACTTCTTCCTCCGCACCACTGTCAGGCAGGTAAACGTAGTTGAACTCTCTGGAAATATCCCAGCCTTCCACATGAAATTGGGCAATTTTCCTGCTGTCCTCACCCACTGCCCTGTAGGCAAAGGTGATTCCCCGGCCCTGAGAAACAAGATACTCAAGCAAGCCAAAGTTTGAAATGCTGTTGACCGCGGCAAAATCCTGCAGGGATCTGTTTTCGCCCTCCAGCATTTTCTCCAGTATATCCCTTGTGCCGGAGCCTTCTTCCCGCACAAGTATGCTCTCGGCCCAGAGCTCATCCAGCTTCACCTGCCGCCCGGCAAAAGGATGCTCCGGCGCGCAGAAGCCCACAAAGGGCTCCTTGCGGTAAAGTCTGTAGGCATAGGCCTGCCGGTCAAAGTAGCCTTCGATAAGGGCAAAATCCAACTTGCCCTCGTCCAAATGGTGCAGAATATTGACCGTGTTATCTATCTCCAGATTCAGCATACAGCCGGCTTGCTCCAAAAGCCTTTCAACCTGCCGGCGGATGACATATTCTCCGATGGTCTTTGTAGCGCCGATATTAAGGCTGTGCAGCCTGCCGGCAGAGAGCCTTTCAAGCAGTTTCTTTTCCTGATACATGGCGCTCTGGGCATGGCGGCGGAGAATTTCCGCTTCGGGCGTCATGCTGAGTTTGCGCCGGTCATAGATAAAAAGTCTGCAGTTATAGTGCTGTTCAAGGCTGCGTATATGCTGGCTCACCGCCGGCTGGGTAATGTTCAGCCTCTCTGCCGCAGCGCGGTAGTTCATCGTCTCACAGAGACAGAGAAAAGTCTCAAACCTATAGTCCGTCATGCAAAGCCTCCATAATTTTTACTTATCAATAAATTAAATTTAATAATTAGACATTATCACTATCGGGTGCTATAGTCAACGAGGTTTTAAAAGACTATTATTGAAGGAGAGTTTCGCCGTGAAGAAATACCTCGACTATATACCCGGCTTTGCTGCCGCTGTTGTAATTGCCGCCATCGCTCGCTGGCTTGAATCCCTGCTGCCCATACATTTGATCGGTGCATCTGTCATCGCCCTGTTTATCGGCATGGGCATCAATCACTTTTTCAAACCCGGCAAACGCATGGCCCCCGGCATAAAGTTTACCTCCAAAAAAGTTCTTAAATTCGCCATAATCCTGCTGGGTGCCTCCCTTTCCATCAGCACCATCATGCATATCGGCAGGCTCTCTCTCACCGTTATGGTTTTCACTCTGGCCACCTGCTTTGGCGGCGGCTATTTCATAGGCAAGGCCCTGGGGCTCAACTGGAAGCTTTCCAATCTGATTTCTGCCGGCACCGGCATCTGCGGCGGCTCCGCCATTGCAGCCATCGCCCCGGTCATCGATGCGGAGGATTCCGATATTGCCTATGCAATTTCCGCAACCTTCCTCTTTGACATGGCCATGATAGTGCTCTTTCCCATTATGGGCCGGGCCATGGGTCTGAGCGACATGGCCTACGGTCTCTGGGCCGGCACCGCCGTCAACGACACCTCCAGCGTTGTTGCCGCAGGCTATGCCTTTTCCGAGGCCGCAGGTGACTTTGCCACCATGGTGAAACTGACCCGCACCCTCTCCATCATCCCCACCGTCCTGGTATTCGCGCTCATCCAACTGAATCTCAAGCGTAAGGAGGCACTGTCCCAAGGCGAAAGCTCCGATGCCAAAATGGATGTAAACTTCATCAGCCTTTTCCCTTGGTTCATTCTGGGATTTCTGATTATGGCAGCTTTCAACTCCCTCGGCCTGTTCAGCGCCGAGCTTTCCGCCGCTGCCAAGAGCATCAGCAAGTTCCTTATGGTCTCCGCTCTGGCCACCATCGGCCTGAACACCAGCTTCAAGGACATGAAAAAATCCGGTATTGCCCCGATGTTCCACGGCTTTATAATCTCCGCGCTGGTGGTAGTTGTGGCAATTGCCGTAGAATATGCAATAGGATTGGTATAATCCCGCTTGCCAAGACTGGCACATTATGTTATAAAGAAGCATAATTTGTTTTTTATGGAGGGCTTTGTCATGGAGCTTTTGGAACAGCGCATTCTTTCTGAGGGTCGGGTACTCCCCGGCGGCGTGCTGAAGATAGACAGTTTTCTCAACCACCAGATGGACCCCGTGCTCATGCACGAAATGGCGCTGGAGCTGAAGAGGCTCTATGAAGGGCAGGAGATAAACAAGGTGCTCACCATCGAGGCCAGCGGCATCGCCCTTGCCATTATGGCAGGCTATGAGCTGGGCTGCCCCGTTGTCTTTGCCAAGAAGAGCAAAACCAAAAACATCTCCGACGATCTCTACAAGGTAGAGGTGGAGAGCTTTACCCACGGCAAGACCAACACCGTTGTTGTTGCAAAGCAGTTTATCAATCCCGAGGACAAGGTGCTTATAGTTGATGACTTTCTCGCCACCGGCGCTGCTCTTATCGGCCTGAAGGGTCTTGTTGAGCAGGCAGGCGGCACTGTCGTGGGCGCAGGCATCGCCGTGGAGAAGGTTTTCCAGGGCGGCGGCAATCTGCTTCGCTCTCAGGGCATGAGAATTGAATCTCTGGCAATGATCGCCTCCATGGACGATACAAGCCTCACATTTTGCTGAATTCAGAAGCTTCCTCAAAAAGAGGAAGCTTCTTGTCTTTTTGCACAAATTTTCAAGCCAAAAAACAGCTAAATCAACAAAAAATCTACTTGACAATTATTCAACAGACGACTAAACTGTAAACAGGTTGAAAAGAGCCCAAAACAATTGAAAACACTCGATATATAGCAAATAATATGGATTTGAAGTTTCTACCCGGACGCCGTAAATGACCGGACTATCGAAGGTGATTTTCACCCCACCGGTACGGCCATAGCTATCCGTGTCGGTGTTTTTTTGTTTTGTTTATACTTTGTATCATAAACTTTTGGGTTTTTGATAATATAAAAATTCTTTAATAGGAGAAAATTAAGAATGAAAAAGATCGTTGCTCTGCTTCTCGCATTTGTAATGGTTTTCGCTCTGTGCGCCTGCGGCGCAAAGGAAGAGGCTGCTGCTCCTGCTGAGGAAGCCGCTGCTCCCGCTGAGGAAGCTGCTGCTCCTTTCAAGGCTGGCTTCATTTTCCTGCACGACGAGAACTCCACCTATGACCTTAACTTCCTGAACGCAACCAAGGAAGCCTGCGAGGCTCTTGGCGTTGAGTACATCACCAAGGTCAACATCCCCGAGTCCGAGGCTTGCTACGACGCAGCTATGGAGCTGGTCGATGAAGGCTGCACCTACATCTTCGCTGACTCCTTCGGTCACGAGCCCTACATGCTCCAGGCTGCTAAGGAAGCTCCCGAAGTTCAGTTCTGCCACGCAACCGGTACTCAGGCTCACACCGCTGGTGTTGCCAACTACCACAACGCTTTCGCTAACATCTACGAAGGCCGCTTCCTCGGTGGCGTTGCTGCCGGTATGAAGCTCAACGAGATGATCGAGAACGGCGAGATCACTGCTGAAGAGGCAAAGGTCGGCTATGTCGGCGCTTACCCCTACGCAGAGGTTAAGTCCGGTTACACCTCTTTCTTCCTCGGCGTTCGCTACATCTGCCCCTCCGCTACCATGGACGTAACCTTCACCAACTCCTGGTATGATCCTACCCTGGAGCAGGAAGGCGCAATCAAGCTCATCAACAACGGTGCTAAGCTCATCTCCCTGCACGCTGACTCCATGGGTGCTCCCACCGAGTGCCAGAACAACGGCATCCCCTTCGTATTCTACAACGGC
>JAFQQV010000092.1 GCA_017410425.1 Oscillospiraceae bacterium | reverse complement strand
GCGTAAATGATACTGTCCGATAAATAGGAGCTAATTGTTATAACTCAATATTGATTTCGTACTTATCTTCAATGAGAATATAGTTTACATCATACTTCTGTGCGAGGGCTAATATTTCTGTATTATCTGCCAATACACTCTCTATTGTACACCATTCTTCGTCCAAACGATTTTCAATGGCATTTGCATATTTCTTTATATCAGCAAAGTGATTTCTGATATATTCCTCACTCATTACAAGGCAGAAATATTTAATGTCTTCAAGGTATTCGGAGCCAAAGTCTTTCTGCCAATCGAATGGAATATAGCAACCTTCGACAATTAAGTTCTGCCCGTTTTCAATAGCAGTTTTTATCATTTCCCGAACAATCGGCCACAAGTATGAAGTCAAATCGCCATCATCACTCATAGGCGTAAGTTCTGTATTACCGCTACGAATTAACCCCATTTTCAGATGGTCTATTGAAAGATATGGGTATTTATATTTTTCAAGCAGTTGCTGGGCAAGTGCTGTTTTTCCCGTGTGGGATGCTCCAGTAATTAAAATAATCATCTCAATCAGTCCAAAAATTCTTGTTTATCGAACCAATTATACTACGGCCATTTTTGACGTGTCAATCAAAGGCAAAAACCTGTCTTGTCTTGGTAGACAAAAGAGGTTTCTTTGATGGTATGCCCGACAGGATTTACGACTCGCTACGCTCGCTTGCATAAGTTCGGCTTTGCCAAATCACAGATTTGGAGCCTCACATACGAACCTTACGGTTCTCATCCGCCGGATAAATCAAAATCAGCCACCCCGCAAGCGGGATGGCTGATTTTGCGAAAGAGCTTCATAAGGGTGTGCAGATATAGGGAAGAAATTTAAAAAGGTGCGTAACTGTGCTGTTCGATAAATTTGAATTTATCTCTCGACAGCTATTAACACCGCTCTACATGGCGAACCGTCCGCACCTGATAAATTCAATGGTGCAGCATTTAAAAAATAAACACCCTCAGACACTTCTGACAAACGAATTCCTTCAAGCAAGATAACATTAGCACCCAAAAGCACAAGATGCACTGCCATTGGGGCATTTTGTGGACCAATGGTCTGGGGCTCATTTCCCAGAAGCAAAAGATCCGAAGATGCGAATACTTTTGCCGCCTCTAATGATACTTCGACATCTCCTTTTATCAGAATTCTCTTTGTCGCTTCTGGGCTCTGTTTTTTCGCTTTTTCAATTATTTTTACAGCATCATCGCCAGTGACAATCCCATGATGTTCTGCCACATAAGCCATTCCCACAAATGCCTCTATGCATATCTCATCCACAGTATTTCCATCTGTGATAAAATGAAATGGTGCATCTATATGCGTGCCGTTATGTGCACACATATTAAATGCCGTTAAATTATACACGTCACCTGTTTCCATTGATTTAAGCATCTTTTTCTCTGGTGTTGGGTCGTCGGGATACACCTGACAACTGAATACTTCTTGGGAAATATCGTAGATTTTCATTGCTTAATTCTCCACTGCAAATTCTAATTTATCAGCTTGATTATACCACAAAAAAATGTGAAGGCTCAACCTAACGCAAAAACCTCTCTTGCCTTGGTAGACAAAAGAGGTTTCTTTGGTGCCAAAGAGTGCGTAAAAGGAGCAAAAACAAGGGTAAAAGACCGTAAAAGTAACGCAGCAATTTTTAGCCTTCAATTATCTTTATTCTTGTCAATCGTCGTTCTGTTTTTACACTGTATTTCAGAGAATATGTGGGAATCCCGCTGGCTATTGCTTTTTGAATCTCTGCAACTTCCTTTGTTATCTGTTCTTTATCTGCATACCATCCCAAAAAAGTTGTTGGTTCACCCCAAAAAGATGAAATACCATTATTCACTCCATAAAGTGCGTATTTCGGCGATGATTTGCCTCCACGCATTTTCCCGGAGGATAAGACTTTATAGCAAGTGGCTATAACATTTTCATTCGGAGAAGTTATGGTAATTGCACCGGTTACATTAGTGCTTTTATTATCGGCACCCTGATTAATTTCTGCGGACATTAAATTATCCAGTGAAATATTTAATTTATTTGAAATCAACAGCAACTTCTCGACTTCCGGATAACCATTACCCTGTTCCCACTTGGAAACGGCCTGACGGCTCACATCAAGTATTTCAGCCAAGTCTTCCTGCGACAGTCCATTTTCCTTTCTAAGCTGTTTAAGATTTTCTGCAAAACTCATGTAAGTAGCCTCCTTTTCTGCAAGTAATTATAACTATAAAGGCCTTGTAAATCTACCAACGCAAATTTGCAATTACGCAACCTGAAGTTGCACAAAACCTCTCTTGTCTTGGTAGACAAAAGAGGTTTCTTTCGTGGTATGCCCGACAGGATTTACGACTCGCTACGCTCCGGGTATGGCTTCGCTTTTGCCAATCGGGCTATGCAAGCTTGCCCTCTTGGAAGCTCACCCACGAACCTGCGACCTGACACGCCCCATTTGGGGCGGTCAGCCTGCGGCAGCATCCGGCGGCATTCGCCGCCTCAACGTGCTTCGCACCTGAAGGTCGCAGGACTAACATTTACGCATATATCAAAAAGAAGGCCCAAGCCTGACGGCTGAGCCTTCTTTTTGGTATGCCCGACAGGATTCGAACCTGCGACCTTCAGAGTCGGAGTCTGACACTCTATCCAGCTGAGCTACGGGCACATATTTAACTGTATTTACAATGATCACAAAATATGGTAGTATATGCTTTAGTGCAAGCACAAGCCTTGTATTTCAGACACTGCAAGGCGTATTATAACAAAACTGACACGCAAAGTAAATAGCGGATTTGAGCTTTTTTAGCGACAGGAAATCCCTTTTTAATCCACGATAAAGGACTTGAAAAAATGAAACAGCTTAAAACCAGCTCCCGTATCATGGCAATGATTCTGTGCCTTGTAATGATGTTCTCCCTCTCCGCATGCAGCGAAGCCAAGGAGAGCCAGCGCCAGGTCTTTGCAATGGACACGGTTATGAGCCTTATTGCATACGGCCCCAAGGCTGAATCCGGTCTGAGCGCCGCTGAGAGCGTTATCCTCTCCATGGACGCAATGCTGGATCCCGACCTTGAAACCAGCACCACCTATGCTATCAACAACGCCAACGGTGCAAACGTATCCATCTCCGGTCAGGTGGCAAAAATGCTCAGCACCGCAGACATCGTTTACAAGCAGACCAACGGAGCTCTGGACCTGAGCATCTTTCCAGTGATTGAGCGCTGGGGCTTCCACAACAGCAGATACTATGTTCCCACCGAGGAAGAACTGGCCTCCGACCTGAGCATGCGCTGCTTTGACGGCATGGTGCTCACCAGCTTCCCCAGTTCCGGTTCCTATGCAGTCTCCTTCCCCGCCGGTGCAAAACTCAGCTTCGCCGCAGTCGGCAAGGGCAACGCAGCTGAAAACGCCATCACCGCAATGCGCAACGTGGGTGTCACCAGCGGCCTTATTTCCATGGGCGGCAATGTGCAGACCCTTGGTCTCAAGCCTGACGGCAGCAACTGGAATATCGCAATCCAGGACCCCAACAACCCCTCTACCTATCTGGGTGTTATCTCCACAGGTGAAACCGCAGTTGTCACCAGCGGCAGTTACCAGCGTTATTTCACGCAGAACGGCAAGACCTACCATCATCTGATCAATCCCGAAAACGGCAACCCTATCAACAACACCCTTTCTTCCGTCACCATTATATGCAATGACGGTACTATGGCAGACTGTCTGTCCACCGGTATGTTCATTCTGGGTGAAAGTAAGGCTCTCAACTACTGGCGTACCTATGGCGGTTTTGAAATGATCCTCATAAACAAGGACAAGCACATCACCTGCACCAAGGGTCTGATCGAAAAGTTCACCCTTATAAACGAGGACTACACCTTATCCTACACGGAGTAATAATGAGCGATCTTAGCAAGGATATAAGATATATCAAGGGCATAGGAGAAAAAAAGGCGCTGGCGCTTAACAAGCTGGGCGTCTTTTCTCTCCGTGACCTTGTTTCTTTTTTCCCCAGAAAATATGAGGACAGAAGCACCGTAAAGCCCATCGCCCTGACCCTTGACGGCGAAAGCGTCTGCATTGAGGCCATGGTTGCTGATACTCCACGCCTGACCCGCATACGCCGGGGCCTTGATATTGTTAAGTTCAGGGCCGTGGATGACAGCGGTGCAGTTGACATAACATATTTCAATCAGCCCTATACCAAGGACAATCTGCAGCGGGGCGAGACTTATGTTTTCTTCGGGCGCATTGAGTTCAAGGCCGGGCGCAGAGCGCTGACAAATCCCCTATACGAAAAGGCCGAAGCTCAGGGCGCTGTCACCGGGCGTATTGTGCCGGTATACCGCAGCAGCGCCGGGCTTAGCCAGAAGCTTCTGCAGCAGGCTGTGCGTCAGGGTCTGGACGAATGTCTGGAGCAAATGCCCGACGTCCTGCCCAGATCTGTGCGTGAAAGCTGCCAGCTTGCCCAGACGGCCTACGCCTATGAAAACATCCACTTCCCCGCTGACTTTGACGCCCTTGCTCTGGCGCGGCGGCGCATTGTCTTTGAGGAGCTGTTTGTGCTGGCCTGTGCGCTGGGCCGCATGCGCGGAGAGCGTATTAACGAGAGCGGCATCAGAATGCAGGACCACGGAATTGATGAATTCTGGCGAAGCCTTCCCTTTGCCCCCACCGGTGCACAGCGCCGGGCGGTGCAGCAGGCCATGGAGGACATGGGCTCTGGATTTGTAATGAACCGGCTTGTGCAGGGCGACGTGGGCAGCGGCAAGACTCTTGTGGCGGCGGCGCTTATCTGGTGCTGCGCCAGAAATGGGTACATGAGTGCATTCATGGCTCCCACTGAAATACTGGCCGAGCAGCACTTTGCAACGCTGAGCCAGATGCTGGGGACATTCGGAATACGCATCGGCAAGCTCACCGGTGCCATGAGCGTCAAGGAAAAGCGCGTGGTCAAGGAAGCTCTCAAGGCCGGCGAATATGATCTTATAATCGGCACCCACGCACTGTTCAGTAATGACGTGGAGTATAGCAATCTGGCTCTGGTTGTAACAGACGAGCAGCATCGCTTCGGCGTGGGTCAGCGCTCCGCCCTGATCGGCAAGGGGCAAAAGCCACATGTGCTGGTCATGTCTGCAACCCCCATCCCCCGCACCTTGGCCTTGATAATCTACGGCGATCTGGACGTGTCCATAATCGATGAGCTGCCACCCGGCAGACAGAAGGTGGACACCTTCACCGTGGACGAAAGCTATCGTGCAAGACTCAATGGCTTTATCAGAAAGCTGGTTTCAGAAGGCCGGCAGGTTTTTGTGGTCTGTCCCAAGGTTGAGGAGAACGAGGACGATACCGTCAAGCTCAAGTCTGCACAGGAACATGCGGCAGAGCTGGCGGCCACATTCCCCGACATGAAGGTGGAATGCATCCACGGTAAGATGGCAGCAAAAAACAAGGATGCCATTATGGCCTCGGTTGTGGCTGGTGAGACAAACATTCTTGTAGCCACCACTGTTATAGAGGTCGGCGTGGACGTTCCCAACGCAGCGCTGATAATAATAGAGAACGCTGAGCGTTTTGGTCTGAGCCAGCTGCACCAGCTGCGCGGCAGAGTTGGCAGAGGCCAGCACAAGAGCTACTGCATTCTTGTCTCCGACCATGACGGTGAGGAGTCCAGAGCAAGACTCAGCATCATGTGCAAAACCAACGACGGCTTCAAGATTTCCGAGGAAGACCTGCGCCTGCGCGGCCCCGGCGATTTCTTCGGTTCCCGCCAGCACGGTCTGCCGGAGATGCACATGGCGGATCTTGGCGCCGATGTGCAGCTGCTGCAGCGTGCCCAGGATGAAGCCGCAAAACTGCTGCTAAAGGATCCGGGTCTTAATCTGCCCGAACACAAGGAGCTCAAATCCGCCGTGGAAAGGCTGATAACCGAAAACACCGATAGCTTTAATTAAAAATACATTCTGTAAAAGGGCGAATGTCCGTAAAACACTTTTAGTCCCGGCAGGTAATCCTGCCGGGACTATTCTTGTATACGCTACAGCTATGTGTTAGGATAAATAAAACAGTTAGATAAACTTGAATTGGACGAACAGATGGAAAACATGAAGTATTTGTTGTAAAAAAGATGTCTATTAACTTAGATATCTTTTTTTATAGAAAACTATTGAAATCAATTTTAAATCCACTTATGCTTATTCTAGGACGTCCAAATCTTATGAAAATTAGGAAAAAGTATATCTCGTGGTT
>JAFQQV010000091.1 GCA_017410425.1 Oscillospiraceae bacterium | reverse complement strand
CGTCATCATCATAGTCGCCGCAATCGCAGCCGCAGGAGCCGCAGTCGCCTTCGCAGTCATAGTCCTCGAAGTCCTCAGGCATGTCCAGATCGCAGGTGAGCTCTTCAAGGTAGCTCAGTTCTTCTGCCATCTCGTCAAGGGCCTCAGCATGGTCCATATTGCAGGCGTGAAGGTCTTCTATCTCGTGGGCCATGTCATGGAGAAGATCGTTCAGTGCATTCCAGAGCTTGCCCTCCTTGGACTCAGCATCAATGCCCAGACCCTCAGTCAGACCTTTCAGATAAGCAGCCTTTTCCACAATAGTCATTTCAGAAAACCTCCTGTAAGGTAATTAATTTAAAACAGGGGGAGATATTCTCTCCCCCAGAATGTTTATGAAGATTATGCTCTGGACAGATACTCACCGGTGCGGGTGTCGATCTTCAGAACTTCGCCAACTTCGATGAACAGAGGCACCTTGATCTCAGCGCCGGTCTCGAGGGTGGCGGGCTTGGTTGCGTTGGTAGCGGTGTTGCCAGCGAAGCCGGGGTCGGTCTCGGTGACTTCCAGCTCTACGAAGAAGGGAGGCTCAACGGAGAAGACCTTGCCCTTGTAGGAAGAGACGGTGCAAACCATGTTTTCCTTGACGAACTTGAAGTTGTCGCTGAGAACGGACTCATCAACGGGCTCCAGCTCGTAGGTTTCGGGGTTCATGAAGTAGTACAGATTGCCATCGTTGTAGCTGTATTCCATCTGCATACGGTCGATAGTAGCATTCTCAAACTTTGCAGTGGGGTTGAAAGAAGTTTCAGTGACAGCGCCGGTGATAACGTTCTTCATCTTGGTGCGGACAAAAGCTGCGCCTTTGCCGGGCTTAACATGCTGGAACTCAACGACCTGCATGACCTGGCCGTCCATCTCAAAAGTAACGCCGTTTCTGAATTCGCCTGCAGTAACCATAAAAGGGTCCTCCCAATATAAGTTTATATAAATTTTTTGTATATATTTATCTTGGACATTTTACAGTATATACGCCGTTTTTGCAAGTACTAATTGAAAATCGCACTTAAATGCCCGTTTCATCGGCGCTAGGCCTTGGGAATGTGACGGAAAACACAGAGCCCTGGGGCTTGTTCTGACCCACGATTATGCTGCCGCCGTGGGCCTTTACAGCATCGTGCACTATGCTCAGACCAAGGCCGCTGCCTCCGGCTTCCCGGGACCTGGCCTTATCCACGCGGTAGAAGCGGCCAAAAATATTGTAGCTTTCGTTTTCCGGAATACCGATGCCGGTGTCGGTCACGGTAAACTGCACCTCGTCCTCAGTACCGTGCAGCTCCAGATGGACACTGCCCTCCGGCACATTATACTTGATGGCGTTTTCCATCAGGTTGAAGATGATGTGGAAAACATCATCCACCGTGGCCATGATTACGCAGCCTTCCTCCAGCTCACAGCGGATACGCACATTCCGCTCATCCGCCAGAGGACGAAGCAGCACCAGCGCGTCCACCGCCACCTGCTTTACGTCCACAGGCTCAGGCATCACATGTACGTCGTCATCCAGCCTTGAAAGGTCAAGCAGCTTTTCCGTTGTACGCTGCAGACGCTCAGCCTCGGAGCCGATGTCGTTTACAAATTCCCGCACCGTCTCCATGTCCATGCCTTCATTCTGCACAATGCTGTCAGAAAGCAGGCGTATGGATGCCAGCGGAGTTTTCAGCTCATGGCTTGCATCGGACACAAAGCGCCGGCGCTGCCGCTCGGTATCGTCCAGGCGCTCGGTGAGCATATTGAACTCATTGCCAAGCTCAGAAAGCTCGTCCTTGCCCCAGGTCACCATGCGGTGGCTGTAGTCGCCGCCGGCCACGATGCGCATGGAATCAGACAGGCTCTGGAGCTTGTGTATGACAACAGAGAGATAAAGGCCCGCCACTGCCAGCGTCGCCACGGTTATAACTATAGAAACTGTGCGTATCTGATTCTGCAGATCCGAAATGATCTTGCCGCGCTCGGCATCGGTCTCATGCAGGTACAGAGCCCCGGTTATAACGCCCTTTGTGCTGACAGGGATAATATAGCTTGTGGAAAAGCCATCTTCTTTAAGGGCCGAGCGAAACACCGTCTTGCCGCTGAGCGCAAGACCTATATCCTCTCCGGAGATGCTCTGTGTGCCACCCTCCCGGTGGTCATAGACCTGCATACCGGAGACATCATAAACCGTAAGCCGGTCATAGCCCTGCATATCCAGCAGGCGCAGTATCTCAGAAATGCTCTCCCGGTCCGGCCGGTCAAGACCGGCAATGGCGGAGGACAGGGTGCTGCCCTGGCTCTGCATGGCACGGTGCTTTTCCTGATACACCGCATCTCTCGCCGAGACATAGGGATAGATATTCAGCAGCAGAAGCAGTATCAGCAGCAGTGCCCCCAGAAAGGAAAACAGCTGAAAGCGGAGACTGCCCGGCCTGATCTTCCATTTAGTCTGCAAAGTAGTATCCCACTCCCCACTTGGTTATGATGTGCCGGGGCTGGGCAGGATCCAGCTCCAGCTTTTCGCGCAGTCTTCTTATATGCACGTCCACCGTGCGGGTATCGCCAAGGTAGTCATAGCCCCAGACCAGATCCAGCAGCTTTTCTCTGGAATAGACCTTGCCGGGGTTTTTCATAAGGAAGAGGATCAGGTCAAACTCCTTCATGGTCATGACCACTTCCTCGCCGTTTTTGAATGCGCTGCGCATTTTTTCATCCAGGGAGATATGGGCGCAGCTTATAAGCTCCTGCCTCTTATCCTCAGAGGCCGGAGCCGCAATGGAGGCCCGGCGCAGCAGGGCGCGCACCCTTGCTTTGAGCGTCAGTATATTGAAAGGCTTTGTCACATAGTCGTCCGCACCGGACTCAAAGCCCATCAGCTGGTCAGAATCCTCGCTGCGGGCGGTAAGCATTATGATTGGCACGGTGGAGAAGCTGCGTATCTCCTGGCAGACTTCAAGACCGTCCTTCCTGGGCATCATCAGGTCAAGAATGATGAGGTCATAGTTTTCGCTTTTTGCCATGTTGACGGCGGCCTCACCGTCATAGCAGGCATCAACGGTGTAGCCCTCATTTTCCAGGTTGAATTTTATGCCCTTTACAAGCAGCTTTTCATCGTCTACAACGAGAATTTTCATATTTTTTCCTCAATCTCAGTTTGTATTGATTTTTTAAGTAATTTTTATTATAATTAGTAGTTGTCCACAGAAAGCCCTGTGGTACAGCATTTATTGTATAATAATTTCTATTATAACTATATCATATTACCGTAAAAACGGGAGAACAAAATGAAGAAATTTAAAATTTTCCCCCTCATGCTTATTATCTGCCTGATCATGGCAATGGCGGCTCCCTCCGCCTTCGCGCTGGAGGATCCTGAGATCAACGCGAAGGCCGCAGTGCTGGTTGATCTGGACAGCGGCAAAGTGCTCTATGGTCACAATCAGGACCAGCAGCGTGCTCCCGCCAGCCTTACCAAGATCATGACCGTGCTGCTGACCCTTGAGGCTGTGGATTCCGGCCGTATTGGTCTGGCCGATATCGTCACCGCACAGGACGACTGCCGCGTTGGCATGGCAGACGACAGCTCCACCTCCTTCATCATGCCCGGCGATCAGGTCAGCGTGCGTGAACTTCTGTACTGCTGCCTGCTGCAGTCTGCAAACGAAGGCTGCAACATTCTGGGCCGTTACATTGGCGGCAGCATCGCAGGTTTTGTTGAGATGATGAACCAGAAGGCCGCTGAGCTGGGCTGTGTAAACACCCACTTCATGAACACCAACGGCCTGACCGCTGAAGGTCACTACAGTTCCGCCTACGACATGTATCTGATGTTTAGCGAATGTATGAAGCACCCCCTGTTCATGGAAATCTGCAACACCACCATCTACTACCCCGAGGCCCCCAGTGTCAACGGCGGCCAGCCCATGAACAATTCCAACGCCCTCATCAACATCACCTCCATCTATTCCAACGGCGGCAAGTACCTCTATGACGGTGCCACCGGCGGCAAGACCGGCTACACCAACGCCGCAGGCTACTGCCTTGTCACCACCGCTGAGAGAAATGACGTGCATGTGCTGGCTGTTGTAATGGGCTGTGACGGTGCGCTCAACGCCGGCATAGAAGACTATTACAACTTCATTGACAGCGGAGTACTGTACGACTGGGCCTTTGACAATTTCTCCTACCGCAGCGTGCTCAGCCAGACCGAGGTTATGAGCCGCCTTGAAGTTGCTCTGGCTGACAATGACGCTATGGCCATGCTCCGCCCTGCCAGCGATCTGAGCATTCTTGTCCCCAACGAGACTTCTGACGATGCCATCAGCCGCGAGGTCATTGTCTACGACCAGCAGCTCAAGGCTCCTCTGGCAGCAGGCTCCGTGCTGGGTGAGGTCCGCGTCAGCGTGGACGGCGAATATGTCAAGACCGTAAAGCTTGTCAACAGTTCCAACATTGAGTTGTCCAGAAGCGCATATCTGAAGGAGCGTCTGGCAGATCTCTTCAGCAAGGGCTGGGTTATTGCTCTGCTGAGTCTGGTTCTGGTCTTTGCTGTTATTTACATAGCCCTGGTTACCAGATACCGCAAGCTCCGCCGCAGACATCTGCAGGAGCGCAAGCGCGCAGAGCAGCGCCGCCGTGCAGAGCGCGAGCAGCTCTACCGCAACAACAGAGTCTATGAGACTCTCGACCCCTCCGAACGCTATATGAGCCAGGATTTTGAAGATTTCTTTGATAATGAAGATTAATAGAAAACTCCCCGGGACTAAAATCCCGGGGAGTTTTCTATTTAAAGGCTCCCTTGTGTAAAGGGAGCTGGCATTTGCAAAGCAAATGGCTGAGGGATTGTCAATCTAATTTAATCTCCCCATGTTCTGCTTCAAACTCTCTTATGCGCCTTTTAATCATCTGTTCCAGTTCTCTGTTCTTGGTTCTTCCTTCATATTCTGCCACAAAGCCGAATTTATCCAGAAGCTCCTGCTCTATTCTAAGAGTATATCTGCTAAGATTATCTTTCATTTTCGACCTCACTATGACGCAGTATTGACAAAATCATAGCGACACATTATTATCTTTTGTATATTTGACGCAGTTATGACGCATAAAATGAGGTAAAAAATGGACTATAAGTATCTTTATCATCTGCTTTTTAATGCCGCAACAGATGCCATAAACTTTATCAATGATGGCAGATACGATTTGGCTGAGCTTCAGTTGATTTTAGCGCAACGTAAAGCTGAGGACGAATACATTAAAATGTCAGAAAACGAAGAGCTTTGAATGCTCCGCAGGCATACTTTCTGCATGCCCAGAAAGTATGCAAAGATGCAATTAAGAGGGGGAAGATTCCGATTTCTTCCCCCTCTTAATAATCACCCCTAATTGAAACGGCCAATCAGGGGGACTGCGGTCCCCCTATTGGATGTACCCCCGTAGGGGTGCTGAACCAACAGAGCAGAGCCTAGGTGATTATGTGCGCGCTGCCCAGCTTGGTTTAGTATAAAAGTTGGCTCGGGGTAACGCCCAGTGTTAAGACTAAGGGCGACGATAGAAGCAGCAGCTTAACTCCAGTGGG
>JAFQQV010000090.1 GCA_017410425.1 Oscillospiraceae bacterium | reverse complement strand
TCCACCAAGAAGGACATCGTTGTTGAAATCTGCTCCAAGTGCCACCCCTTCTACACCGGCAAGCAGAAGCTGATCGACACCAGCGGCCGCGTTGACAAGTTCAACAAGAAGTACGGCATCAAGTAATTGGACTTATTATAATAAGGCCATTACGGCAAAAAAGACCGAATGCGTTTTGCATTCGGTCTTTTTTGGTTATTGTCAAAAAGGGAAGAACCTATAGGTTCTTCCCTTTTGGCATTTATCATGATATTATGTTTCTACACAGGCTTTCCCCGAAAGGATGATAATTGTGAAAAGAACTTTGTGGGTTGATTCCTGCCGTTTCTTTGCCATATTTGTTATAATGTGTACCCACTTCCTGGCAGAGTTCTATCCTCAGGCGCTGCTGCTCTGGGAGGAAGGGCTCAGTTCCTGGCTGCTCTACGGTCTGACGGGTAAATTTTCGGTAGCCTTCTTCTTTGTGCTGCTGGGCTATTTTGCCTCCCGTGCCTCGAATTTCAAGCTGCCGGAGCTGCTGCGCTACAGTCTCAGGCGCTATATCCACTTCGCATTCTTTGTATTTCTGTCAACTGCTGCAATGATTGCCGCCTGCTATTGCTGCACCTGGCTTTTTCACAGTCCCGGCCCCGCGGCCCAGCGCATCATTGCTGACGGTTTCAGATATAATCTCATCTACCTTTTGAGGGACAGCTTCCTTTTTGAAAACAATTATAACAGCACGCTCTGGTGTATGCAGCAGCTCTTCCTTGCCAGTATTCTGTGCAGGCTGCTGGGCTGCCTGCCCCGGCGGATGGGGCCTGCGGCTGCTGTGTTCGTGATGGTGGTTTTGTTGATCATGGACGCAGGCTTCTGCATCTGGATATGCGCGGCTATCCTGGGCTATGTGCTGCGGATTGTGCTGGAAAATGACAGACTCTGCCGAAGGCTCAGCGCTCCCCTGCCCCTGTGCATCATGGCTCTGGCGGCACTGCTGATGATAAAGCTCAGGCTGCCGGAAGGAGCACTGCAGTACAGCCTGCAGTCACTGGCTGCCCTGCTGCTGATTTTCATCCAGTTCAAATTTACTCCAGCGCAAAAACTACTGGCCTGCGCTCCGTTCCCATGGCTTGGCAGCATATCCATGGGCCTGTTTGTTGTGCACACGCCCATCTACGCCATCCTCGCCTCTTCGCTGTATCCCGTTTTATTGGCTTTCCTGGCTGAAGGCGCAGCGCTGCTGCTCTGTTATATTGCCGCTGTGGCGCTTAGCATTTTCTGCGCCTGGCTGCTGCACAGCTTGTATGGATTGATTTCTAAAAAATAAGCATATAAAAAGACCGAAAGCAAAAGGAGCCTCCACATAAGAAAACATATGCCTGAGAAAGTCGTATTTTGGACATCTGCATTGTTACAGCCGCTTGAAATACACACAAGTATTCCTGCGCGTCTGTGCCGCGCATCTGCCGCAAAATACGATTTTTCAGGTGCGTAGCAGTTTTGCCAAAGGATATTCGAGATAAAATCGCAGAAATTAATAATTCTCTTGCATTATCATGTGCAAGAGAATTTTTTTGCATTATTTCCGGTTGCCCCGAAAGGGGCGAGGAAATAGCAATAATTTATATTTTTGCAAAGCAAAAATTTCCCTCATACTGGATATGTATGGGGGAATTTTTTTGTGTGTATTTTAGCCGGATAGGCAAAGGCAAAACCACATGTTTTCTTGTGCGGAGGCTCCTAAAGGCATTCGGTCTTTTTGCGTATGTAGGGGGCAGTCTGAGGTAATTTGCTTACTTTTCTCTCCCTCCGCCCTTCGGGCACCTCCCTCGTCAGAGGGAGGCTTTGTATTACGCATTTCTATACTCAAAAAACGTACTTTTTAAGTCTCTCGAAGGCTTCCACAAGTCGGGACTTGGGCAGGGCAAGGTTCATGCGGATGGTATCGGGCCACATGAAGGCTTCGCCGTTCTGCCAGATGACACCGCACTTTACGCCTTTGGCCTGAAGCTCATGGATGCTGACGCCATTATTGCGGCAGTACTCGCCGCAGTCCAGATACAGCATATATGTACCCTGAGGGCGGCAGACGGAGACGCCGGGGAAATTCTCAGCAATAAAGTCGCAGGCATAAGTGATGTTCTCGTGGATGACCTCAATCATCTCCTCAGCCCAGTCCTCACCGTCACGGTAGCCGCCGATGAGGCCGTGCATGCTGAGCACATTGCAGTCATTATAATGGCTGAGCTTGCCCTGCATACGCACTCGATGGCGCAGATAATTATCATAAATAATATGATAGGAGCCGATCAGGCCTGCCAGAGAGAAGGTCTTGCTGGGGGCATAGAAGGCGATGGTGCGGCCCCTTGCATCCTCAGACACGGACTGGGTGGGAATATGCTTATGGCCGGGCATAATAATGTCGGACCAGATCTCGTCGGAAATTACCACGCAGTCATTGGCGGCATAGACCTCCATGGCGCGCTCAATCTCCCAGAGCTCCCAGACGCGGCCGGTGGGATTGTGGGGAGAGCAGAAGATAGCAAGGTGGATATCATGCTGTTTAAGCTTACGGTCCATGTCCTCATAGTCCATGCGCCAGATGCCGTCCTCATCCCGCACAAGGGGGCTGTGGACAGCGGGTCTGCCGGTGTCCTCAAAGGTGTGGGTAAAGCCCACATAGGTGGGAGAATGGACAAGAATCTTCTCACCGGGGGCGGTGAGGGCGCAGATGGCGGAGCTTACGCCGCCCAGCACGCCGTTTTCATAGCCGATATGCTCCTTCTCAAGACCGCGCACACCGTTGCGGCGCTGCTGCCAGTTGATGATGGCGCTGTAATATTCCTCGCTGAGATTAAAGTAGCCGAAATTGGGAAACTCCATGCGGCGGCTCACTTCCGCAATCACGGGAGGGGCGGCAGGAAAGCTCATGTCAGCAATCCACATGGGAATGGCATCAAAGCCCTCATCCACGCTCAGGCCCTCGAAGGGGATACGGTCGGTGGCGATAAGATCATGGCCGGAGCGGTCAAGCACAGTTGTAAAGTCGTATTTCATATATGTACTCCTTAAATAGTTTAAAGGCCCCCTTGAAAAGGGGGCTGGCTGCACAGCAGCCTGGGTGATTGGCACTTTGCCGCTGCCTGTGGCAGGAAAAGGCAAAGCGCAAATACCGCAGCCGCGCCATTACTGCAAACGAGAGTGCGGCAGTAATGGCAAATGCGGCAAGGCGGAAGAGAATCCCTCCACCGCTGCGCGGTCCCCCTCCCTTTAACAAGGGAGGCTTTAAATATTGTTCTCAGTTCAGGAAATCTCTCAGCTTCTTGGAGCGGCTGGGATGGCGCAGCTTACGCAGAGCCTTGGCCTCGATCTGACGGATACGCTCACGGGTGACGTTGAACTCCTTGCCAACCTCTTCCAGAGTGCGGGTGCGGCCGTCAACTATGCCGAAACGCAGCTCAAGAACCTTCTTCTCACGGGGGGCCAGAGTGTCCAGAACCTCCTCCAGCTGCTCGCGCAGCAGGGAGAAGCTGGCAGCCTCGGAAGGCTCAGATGCGGCCTCGTCAGGAATAAAGTCCCCCAGGTGGGAGTCCTCTTCCTCGCCGATGGGGGTTTCAAGGGAAACAGGCTCCTGTGCGATCTTGAGGATATCGCGGACCTTGTCAACAGGCATATCCATCTCGGCTGCGATCTCCTCGGCGGAGGGGTCATGGCCCAGTTCCTGCAGCAGCTGGCGGGAGACGCGGATGGTCTTGTTGATAGTCTCAACCATGTGCACGGGGATGCGGATGGTACGGGCCTGGTCGGCAATGGCGCGGGTGATGGCCTGTCTTATCCACCAGGTGGCGTAGGTGGAGAACTTATAGCCCTTGGTGTAGTCAAACTTCTCAACAGCCTTGATAAGGCCCAGGTTGCCCTCCTGAATCAGGTCAAGGAAGAGCATGCCGCGACCCACGTAACGCTTTGCGATGGAGACAACCAGACGCAGGTTTGCCTCGGTCATGCGGTGCTTGGCTTCCTCGCTGCCCTCGCTCATCTGACGGGCAAGCTCAATCTCCTCCTCGGGAGAGAGCAGGGGAACCTTACCGATCTCCTTGAGGTACATACGCACGGGGTCATCGGTGGAGAAGCTGTCCACCATGGACTCAGTCTCGTTTATTTCTTCCTCGGTGACTTCCTCAATGTTGCCGATATCCTCAGCATCGGGCAGAACCTCGTCCAGAGGCAGCAGCAGATCGTCGCTGCCCACGTCAACATCGACATTATTTTTTTCAAGAGTCTCATAGAACTTGTCCATGGCCTCGTTGTCCAGATTCATCTCTTCCAGACATTCAAGATCCTTGGTGGTCAGCTTGCCGGCCTTCTTGCCCTTTTCAAGCAGCTCCTGCAGGCGCTCCTCCACGGTCTTGACAGGAGCATCAGGGGCGACTTCCTTCTTCTTGGATGCTCTCTTGCGGGCAGGCTTTGCGGGCTTTTCAGGCTCAGCTGTGTCCAGCAGGGCATCAGCCATTTCCTTAAGTTCCTGTTCGGTGTAGACTTTTTCTTCAGACATACTCTTTATCTCCCATATCCTTTTGTTTTCTGCAGCTGTTTTTGCAAGGCGTTCAGGTCAGGTTTGCCGGATCTGAGCGCTTTTTTGTCTTTTATCTTGTCTATGTAGTCCCTCAGACTCTGTTCGCTGCGTTTTAGAATCTCGGGCTTTTGCAGGATGCTGACAAGAAGACTGATTTCATCTTTTTCAAGGCTTGCCGCCATGGTGTCCACCGTGACATGCTCACCTTTTTCAAGCCCTGCGCGCAGGGCAGAATATATGTTTGCAAGGGCTGTAGAGGAAAAATCCTCCTTATCCGGAAGACCTGGCTTTTTAACCAGCTCATGCTCCAGATACAAAAGCCTTATAAGCCCCTCCTCCGCCGCAGCGGATTCCGGGTCATCATAGTGAAGCTGCCGGGCCGCCGGCTGGATAAGGCGCTCAGGCTGCACCTCCTGCCGCTGCTCGGTGCGCTTGGCGGCGTTCATAAGCTTTTTGTGCCGGCGCTCCACATCGGCGGAGATAACCTCCTCCTTAACGCCGCTCATGCTGGCGATACGCATGGAGTAGACCTGCCGCTTCACCGCATCGGGGATGCGGGCTGCAAGGTCTGAGGCCTCGCGCAGAAAGTCCAGCTTCTGTTCATCAAGGCTCAGGTCATATTTATCCGCGATATTCTTAAGCCGGTAGTCCAACTGGTGCTCCGAGCCCTCCAGCAGCTTGCGGAAGGCCTCCGGGCCCTTGAGCTTTATAAACTCGTCCGGGTCCTTGGCGCCGGAAAGTCTCAGCACCTTGACCTTGATGTCCAGCTTTTCCAGAATGCCGATGGCGCGCTGGGAGGCCTTGATGCCGGCGCCGTCATTATCGTAGGCGATAATGACCTGATCAGTATAGCGGGATATGAGCCGCGCCTGCTCCGGCGTAAGGGATGTGCCCAGCGATGCCACCGCGCTGTCAAATCCGGCCTGATGCAGGGCAACCACGTCTATATTTCCCTCCGAAAGGATTATATATCCGCTTTTTGATTTTTTAGCCAGATTCAGGGCGAAAAGATTCCGGCTTTTGTTGAATACAAGTGTTTCCGGGCTGTTGAGATATTTTGGCTCACCATCGCCCAGAATACGGCCGGAAAAGCCGATCACATTGCCCCGCACATCAATTATCGGAAACATCAGGCGCTTGCGGAATGCATCATAGAAGCCGCCGTTTTTTCCCCGCTTTACAAGGCCGGCATCGAACATATCAAAGTCCGAATAGCCCTTCTGCCGCATGGCAGAGCGTAGCAAATCCCAGCTGTCCGGCGCAAAGCCAAGGCCGAAGCGTTTGGCAACGGGAGGGCTGATGCCGCGGCGGATCATATACTCCACAGCAGCAGAGCCTGCCGGGGTACCAAGCTGCTCATAGAAAAATCTGGCAGCGTCCTTGTTCAGGGCCAGAAGTTTTGCCTTTTTCTTGCTTTCGCCTGAGTGCTCCTCCTCGGGCATCTGCATACCGGCCCGTTTTGCCAGAAACTCCACCGCCTCGGGAAAGCTGAGGTTTTCCACATCCATGATGAAGCTTATCACCCCGCCGCCCTTGCCGCAGCCAAAGCAGTGGTAAATCTGCTTGTCGGCAGAGACGGAGAAGGAAGGCGTCTTTTCCGAATGGAATGGACAGAGGCCGAACTGGTTGGAGCCGCTGCGCTTTGTAAGGCGCACATAGGAGGACACCACGTCCACAATATCGCTGCGCTCGGTAAGCTCGGTTATGAACTTTTCAGGGAAGGCCATGAGCACAGCTCCTTTCTGTGGGTGAACGGCATCTTTTATTGGCCCCTTTGTCAGGGAAGCTGCCGAGCATATGCGAAGCTGAGGGCTAGTCCTTCTCTCCCTCAGTCAGCTTCGCTGACAGCTCCCTCGTCAGAGGGAGCCCAAGATTTATTTTACTGTCCAGGCGAAGGGGATGAACAGCTCAGAATACTTCTCCATGGCGTAGCCGTCGGTCATGCCGGAGATATAGTCCACGGCAGCCCGCTCACGGCCGTCCCGCTCCACCACGGCGACAAAGTCCGCGGTCATCTTCTCAGGATACTTCACATAGCTGTCATAGAGCCGGGAGAGGATGCCCTCCACCTTGCTCTCCTCATGCTTGGCAATTGGGTTTTTGTACACATCAGCGTACATATATTTATGGAAGAAGTCAAAGGTCTCCTTCATTTTAGGTGACATCTGCATCACGCCGTCACGGCTGTTCTCAATAAGGTCGGAGATCAGAGAGTCAATGCGCTCAGAATTTCTCTCTCCGCAATTTTGGCGGATGATCTCAGGCACAGACTCCGCCTTTATTATACCGGCGCGGATAGAATCATCCAGATCGTGGTTTATGTAGGCAATACGGTCACAAAGCCGGACGGTGGTGGCCTCAGGCGTATCGTCCGGGGCGCCGTGGGTGTGGTTCAATATACCCATCCTGGTCTCATAACAGAGATTCAGGCCCTTGCCGTCCCGCTCCAGCACGTCCACCACGCGAAGGCTCTGCTCATAGTGCTTGAAGCCGGGCTCATATATGGCGTTGAGCGCCCGCTCACCGGCGTGGCCGAAGGGGGTATGGCCCAGATCATGACCCAGGGCGATGGCCTCAGCCAGATCCTCGTTGAGCATCAGGGCTCTGGCAACGGTTCTTGCCAGGCGGCTGACCTCAAGGGTATGGGTCAGGCGGGTGCGGTAATGGTCGCCCTCCGGCTGGAGAAAGACCTGAGTTTTATGCTTGAGGCGGCGGAAGGACTTGGAATGGGTTATACGGTCCACATCACGCTGGAAACAGGTACGCACGTCGCATTCTTCTTCCGCTGTGAGCCTGCCGCGGCTCTTCTCTGACAGGACACCGTAGGGGCCGATAAGATAATGCTCCATCGCTTCACGCTGTGCTCTGGCACAAGTCATGGCTGCACCGCCTTTCGTTTGAATAAGGAGCCCTCTCCGTCACGGCTTCGCCGTGCCACCTCTCCCAAAGTGAGAGGCAAGAGTCATGGCTCCCCCAGAGGGCAAAAGAAATAATGGAAAGCCGATTAAGCTTCCATTACTCTTATACGACGGAAAAAAATATTTCCCTTTATTTTTTTGAAAAAATTTTTATTTAGGGAAGGGATTTAAAGGCCCCCTTGTGTAAAGGGGGCTGTCACCGCAGGTGACTGGGGGATTGTAGTCCAGAACACTGTACTTTCTCCAACACATCAATCCCTCCGCCCTTCGGGCACCTCCCCCTACACAGGGGAGGCTTTAAAATGTTACTATCTCACAGGCACGGCGCGGAAGCTTTCGCCGGTGTCGATAAGCTTTACGCTGCCGGCGCTGACATCGAAGATCTTGGCCTTGATGCTCTCGGCATCTTCCTCGGGCATAAGAATCTTTATCACAACGGAAGCGCCGTACTCCACATCGCCGATGAGGGCGCCGCAAGACTGCAGCTCCACCTTCAGCTTCTCCATCTGTGAGTAAGAGCAGGGCACATCTGCCTCCACCCAGCGGCGGACAACGGAAATGCCCGCAGCGTCCAGAGCGTCCTTGGCAGACTTGGTATAGGCGCGCAGAAGCCCGCCTGCACCCAGGAGAATGCCGCCAAAATAGCGGGTGACAACGCAGACGATATTGGTCACGCCCTCACGGCGCATAACCTCCAGCATGGGGATGCCGGCGGTGCCCTGAGGCTCACCATCGTCAGAGTAGCGCTCAGGCCCGTCCTTTATGATATAGCACCAGCAGTTGTGCCGGGCGTCATGGTACTTCTTCTTCATCTGGGCGATGAAGTCCCGGGCTTCCTCCTCAGTCTCCACAAAGCGCACATGGCCCAGGAAGCTGGAGCGCTTCTCCACAAACTCGGCCTCGCCGGCGCCGCTGGGGATATAATACTCTGCCATTATTCCCAATCCTCCTTAGGCTCAACATAGCCGGGGATATATGCCTTGATTCTGCCGAACATCTCGGGCTGGACGATGGCTTCAATGTTGATGCCGCTGTCTGTATACTCGGTACTCAGCACCTGAGCCTCCCGGTTGAGAGCATCAATAATTCCGGCGGCGGCATAGGGTATCTCAAGATTTACATGCTTTCTTCCACGGTCCAGAAGCTCCGACACGCGCTTGAGAAGCCTGTCTGCCCCCTCGCCGCTCTTGGCGGAGATGCAGACCACATCCTCGCCGTGGGGCAGGATACCAAGGTACTGGTCGCACTTGTTGTAAACGCGGATGCAGGGGGTGGCCTCTGCGCCCAGCTGGCGGATAAGATCGTCTACCACGCGGGCCTGCTCCTCCCACTCGGGGTTGGAGATATCGATAACATGCAGCAGCACATCGGCGTAGCTCAGCTCCTCAAGGGTGGCCTTGAAGGCCTCAATAAGATGGTGGGGCAGCTTTCGGATAAAGCCGACCGTGTCGGAGAGCAGCACCTCCTGCATCTCGTCCACCTTCAGGCGGCGGGTGGTGGTATCAAGGGTATCGAAAAGCCGGTTGTTGGCGGGGATGTCGGAATCGGTCAGGCAGTTGAGGAGGGTTGACTTGCCGGCATTGGTGTAGCCCACAAGGGCAACAACGGGCATGGAGTTCTTCTCGCGCTTTCTTCGCTGGGTGCTTCTGACCTTGCGGACTTCCTCCAGCTCCTCCTCCAGCTTCTGGATCTTGCGGCGGATATGGCGGCGGTCAGACTCCAGCTGGGTTTCGCCGGGACCGCGGGTGCCGATGGGTGAAGAGCCGCCGGACGCAGTCTGGCGCTCAAGGTGGGTCCACATACCGATAAGGCGGGGCAGCAGGTACTTGTACTGGGCCAGCTCAACCTGCAGCTGACCCTCCTTGGTCTGGGCACGCTGAGCGAAGATATCCAGAATCAGGCCGCTGCGGTCCAGCACCTTGACGCCCAGATCCTCGGACAAAACGCGCATCTGGGAGGGTGAAAGCTCATTGTCAAAAACCGCCAGATCGCAGTCGTTCTGGGCGATAAGCTCCTTCATTTCCTGCACCTTACCGTCGCCGATGAAGCTGCGGGGGTCGGGAGTTGCGCGGTTCTGCATCACCATGGCCACAGCTTCGCCGCCGGCAGTTTCCACCAGGGCAGCCAGCTCCTCCATGGAAATCTCAGTGGAGCGCTCATGCTCGTCCATGCTGTAGGCAGAAAGGCCCGCCAGCACGGCACGTTCTTTTTTTATCTCAATATTTTCCATATATTCTCCAGTTATAAATAATGTTGCCCTCTCCGCCTCGCAAGCTCGGCACCTCTCCCAAGGGGAGAGGCAAGGGATTAAAATTACGCGTAGCCCTTTTCGCCGGGCTTGGGCTTACCGTCGTCCACGGGCGGGATCTCACTGCCGTCAGAAAACTGCAGCAGCGCGGTGACAGCGGCGATGAACTCCTCATCGCTCATATCCAGGCCGCAGGTGATGGTCAAAAGCACCTGCCGCTGGGGCACAAAGACCTCGCCGTTCTGCTCGGCAGCGATGATGGCTGCCTGAGAATCGGTAAAGTAAGAGCTGGGGGTCAGCTTCAGCACCTGAGCCAGACGCTGCTCACCGTACTTTGCAAGGACAAAGTCCTTGAGATAATAGCGGGAGTGGACGGGACGGGCGCCGTCGGCATAGGCCATGTGGGGATAGACCTTTTCGTTATAGATTTTCTGGGTCTGCTCATAGCTTAAAAGCTCGGCATAGACATACAGCGTTTCAGAGTCCTTGAAGCTCTTGGGGCCATAGACAAACTCCACATAGGCGTTTTCCGCCAGACTCTTGTCAGCAGGATTGAGCATGACCTCGTGGTTGGTCTTTCTGAAGCTCAGCTTATCAAAGTTTGCATAGCTCTCGCCAAAAATGGAGCTGGGCAGGAAGTTATAGGGGAAAAGAGCCTTGGTGTCGTTGGGGCCGTACTTTTCCTGCACCGCATCCGCGGCAACGCCGGGATCTGCCATAGAGAAGTACACGGCCTCGTTCCAGACATAGGTTTCGGGGCTGCCGCCGCCGAAGCTGGGCATGGCGGTGGGGGCCACGGTGGGCTTTGCGTCCACCTGAGGCATTTCCCAGGCGCCCAGTTCTTCCTCCTTGCCGCAGGCGGAAAGCGCAAGGCAGCAAAGCAGCATCAGGGCGATAAGGCTTTTGTATCGTTTCATCTTCGTCCCTCCGGACATAGCTGGAATTTTTGAATTACATTATATTATACCGCAAAAAGCAGACTTGCACAAGTAGGGACCGCCCTCCCGGGCGGTCCGTATTCATGCAGTCTTATAAAAGCGGACCGCCCGGGAGGGCGGTCCCTACAGAAACCTCCCCTGTCTCTTCCGGCGCATGAACTCCCCCTTGGCCTCGATGAGGATAATGTCGCTGCCGATGCGGACAATGCAGTTCCAAGGCAGGATATAGTCATCCTCCCGGCCCAGAAGGCCAAAGAAGCGAGCCCGGCCCGGACAGATCAGCGAGGCTATGCGGCCCTCGCAGTCCTCAAATTCCAGATCGCAGACATAGCCAAGGCGAAAGCCGGTGTGCACATCGATTACCTCTTTGTAGCGAAGCTCGGAAAAATATGTCATCATTTTATTTACCCCTCATCCACCGCAAGCGGTCCCCCTTCCCCCTGTGGGGGAAGGCTTTAAAAGGTTTTTCATCACCGGGATATTATACGCACAGCGGAATTTGTCCTATGCCATTGACGGAAGGGAGATTGAGGTTTAAAATCTTAACATCAAAAATTGGAGCGTGGACATGAAGGCGCCTAGAAACAAGACAATTGACATTTCCATAGAAGAAGGCAGATGCTATCTTGAGCGCTGTCTCAGGCCGGAGGCATTGGGAGAACTGCGTGACAAGACTGTCTGCGGCGACTGCATCGAGGTGATGAAGGCCCTTCCCAGGGGCTTTGTGGACCTTGCCATCATCGACCCGCCATATAATCTATACAAAGATTTTGGCGGCAACAAATTCTCCGCCATGAGCGACGAGGCTTATGAGAAATACACCGAAAGCTGGCTTCTCCCCCTGCTGCCGCTGATGAAAAAGACCGGCAGCATCTACGTCTGCTGCGACTGGCAGAGCTCCGCCGCCATAGGCAGGGTGCTGGGGCGTCATCTGCATATACAAAACCGCATCACATGGCAGCGTGAAAAAGGCCGGGGCGCCAAGGCCAACTGGAAAAACTGCTCGGAGGATATATGGTTTGCCACCGTCTCTGAGGACTATGTTTTTAACGCGGAGGCCGTAAAGCAGCGCAGGCGGGTCATCGCGCCCTACAAAGTGGACGGGCAGCCCAAGGACTGGGATGAGACGGCGGAGGGTAATTTCCGCAACAGCTTTGCCTCCAATTTCTGGGACGATATATCCATACCCTACTGGTCCATGCCGGAGAATACCGCCCACCCCACCCAGAAGCCGGAGAAGCTGCTGGCAAAGCTGATACTGGCAAGCAGCAATGAGGGCGACATGGTCTTTGACCCCTTCCTGGGCTCCGGCTCCACGTCCGTCACAGCAAAGAAGCTGGGGCGGCATTATCTCGGCATTGAGCAGAATGAGCAGTACTGCGTCTGGGCCGAGAAGCGCCTTGAGATGGCGGAGGAGGATAAGAGCATACAGGGCTATGCCGACGGCGTGTTCTGGGAGAGGAACACCGCAGCGTTGCAGAAGAAGTATAAAAAATGACTGGAGGCATTCTCCCCCAGTCACTTCGTGACAGCCCCCCTCCCGGAGGGGGCCTTTAATTGGAGGGATTGACAATGTCCTTGGAATACAACAAAGAAAACATTCCTCTTGCAAAATCACTGCGTAAAAATGCCACACCACAGGAAAACCGTCTTTGGTATGATTTTCTTGCAAAATATAAGCCACGCTTCCAACGGCAAAAAGCTATAGGAAACTTCATCGCTGATTTTTACTGTCACAAAGCCAGACTTGTAATTGAGATAGATGGCTCACAGCATTACAGTGATGCAGGGCTTACGCACGATGCGTTTCGCACGGAGATTCTTGAAGGATATAAGCTGAAAGTAATTCGGTTTTCCAACAAGGATATAAATGAAAATTTTCGCAGCGTATGCGAGTATATTGACCTGATAGTAAAAGGCTCCCTCTCAGAGGGAGCTGGCATTTGCAAAGCAAATGACTGAGGGAGAAAACGAAGTTCAGCTTTCGCATTCTCCCCCAGTCACTTCGTGACAGCCCCCTCCCGGAGGGGGCCTAATTTTTTAAAAACATATCACCAGTGTGCCGTTTACGTCGCACAAAGGCAGGGCGTGGAATTTACCGTGCTGGGCCTCGTAGCGTTCCACAGCATTTCTGACTCCGGCAAATTCGTGGGAGTCATAGTCGTGCAGGAAGATGCAGCCGCCCTCCGCCATCCGCGGCACAAAATACTCAAGACCGGCAAGGGTGCTCTCCTCCAGATCGGCATCCAGCGAGACAAAGGCAAACACATCCTCAAGGCCATTCAGACTCTCCGGGAAGTAGCCCGGCATGGGCCGGACAGAAGCAGGATTTGGCATAAGGCTCATGACCTTATTAAGGCTGGTATTTTTATGAGCAGCCTCCACGCCTTCGCTTAAATTGCCAAGGCGCTTTTCACGGGCGGCCTCGGAGCTTTCAAAGCCCTCAAAGGTGTCAAAGAGATAGAGCTTACGCTCCGGCATCAGGGCATTGATGCATCTGGCAAAGCTGCCCTTATACACGCCCAGCTCAGCCGCCGCACCGGGCACACTGTCCAGCCTGCGGCAGACCGCTTCCAGAGTTTTTATGCGGACATAGTCATTTTCATAGTCCCGGGCACTCAGGGGGCTATTGTATTTCTTCATAGGCTCGCGCACGGCGTGATAGCTTGGGATGAGGGCCGCCACGGTATCCGCGCCCAGAAGCTTTTGGGCTGCAGAATAGGATATGTTCATGTCCTCAAGCCGGACAGAGTTCTTGGTAAAAAGCAGCACATCCCGCTCAATGCCAAGTTCCTGGCATTTACTGAGGATGGCGGCGGATGCTCTGGCAGAGACGAGCACCAGCTCCGGCTCAGCTGCTTTCAGCTGCTCAGGCAGAAGCACGGGCTTATCCATAAAAGTGTCCGCCATGGGAAATGAATCCACAAAGCCGGAAATCTCCACACGCTCCGGCAGAAGGGCGCTCAGCTCCCCTGCGCCGCAGCCTGTGCCCCAGATATAAATACCGCCCATTTTATTCTCCTTACATGATGTTTTTACATGATTATACACTAAGTATCGCATATGGTACAGGGCATTTTACAATTTACAAATAAGTACAAGTCGTGTATACTGGTAGCAAATTGTAAAATTTTCATTTTCGGAGGCGGTATCATGCAGACAGCGGCAATTATCGTGGCAGCAGGCATGTCATCCAGAATGGGTGACTTCAAACCTATGCTCAACATCGGTTCCATTTCCATCGCCCAGCGCATTGTGGCAAATTTCCATCAGGCGGGCGTGGACAAAATCGTCATGATTACCGGCTACAACGCCACAACGCTGGAGCGGCATCTCAGCGGAAACGGCATAATTTTCCTGAGAAACGAAAACTATGAGACCACCCAGATGTTTGACTCGGCAAAGATAGGCCTTGAATATCTCAAGGATAAGTGCGAGCGCATACTCTTTACCCCGGTGGACATTCCCCTGTTTACCTCTGCTACGGTGCGAAGCCTCATGGAAAGCGGCGCAGAGCTTGCCTGCCCGGTCTGCGAAGGGCAGCAGGGCCACCCCATTATGATCGCCTCCCGCCTGGTGGACAATATTCTCTCCGACCAGGGCGAGGGCGGCCTGAAGGGAGCCATATCCCGCTGCGGGGCAGAGCTGCAGGAGATCGAGGTGGAAGACCCCGGCGTACTCCACGACGCAGACACGCCGGAGGATTACCGCACGCTTTTGAACATGCACAACGCACAGCTGGTGCGCCCGGTGCTCAGCGTCTCCCTTGCAAAGGAGATGCCCTTCTTTGATGAAAAGATCGCCATGCTTTTAAGCCTTGTGGACGAGACAAGCTCTGTACGCACAGCATGCCAGCGTATGCAGATAAGCTACTCCACCGGCTGGAACATTATCCGCACCATGGAAAGCCAGTTCAGCCGCACCCTGATTGAGCGCAGCCAGGGCGGCGCCGGCGGCGGACAGAGCAGGCTCACCGAGGACGGCAGACAGCTGATAGATGCCTTCAACCGCTACTCTGCAGAGCTGCGCCGGGTGGCAAACGAGCTGTTCGACACTTATTTTGAAGGCAGCCTCTGATGAGAAAAATCTACCTTGTGCGCCACGGTCAGCCCCACTTTCCCAATGGTGAGGGCTACTGCCTGGGCTCGGCTGATTTTCCGCTGAGCACACTGGGCAGGCTGCAGGCCTGCCAGATGGGCCACGCGCTGGGCGGCGAAAACTTAAGCGTATTTGCAAGCCCACTGAAAAGGGCCTATGACACGGCCTGCTTCCTATGCCCCTCCCCCACCGTCATAGCCGACTTGCAGGAGATGCACGCAGGAGATTGGGACGGGCTGAGCTTCCGGGAGATAAGGGAAAAATGGCCCGGTCTCTTTGAAGCCCGGGCGGAGAACAAAGACCTGCCCATACCCGGCTCTGAGGACTGGGAAAAGGCTCAGGCCCGTTTTGTAAAAGCGGTGAATGAGGCCCTGAGCCAAAGCGAGGGGGACATTGCAATTGTTGCCCACACCACGGTGATACTGAGCTTCATCTGCCGCATTATGGGAAGCCGCGAATACAAAGCCTTCCGCTACCGGCAGGCCTATGGCGGCTACTATCTTGTGACGCTGGACGATGATGGCTTTCACTGTGAGTTTCCATGGCGGCGGCCTGTGCCGGAGCTGGACCATGAGCTTTGCGAAAAGCTGCTGGAGGCTGCCATGCTGCCGGAGCATATAAAGGCCCACTGCCGGGCTGTGGCGGAAAAAGCCATGGAGCTTTGCAGCCAGCTTGAAAAGGCGGGGCTCGAGCTTAAAAGAGAAAGCATATACCACGCAGCCCTCTTGCACGACATTGCAAGGCTTGAGGATGAGCACCCCAAGACCGGGGCGAAGTGGCTGGAGGATCTGGGCTACAAAGAGATTGCGGACATTATCCGCCAGCACCATGACCCGGACCATGATGAGATAAACGAGGCTAATGTACTGTACATTGCGGACAAGCTGGTGCAGGAAGCAAAGCCCGTCACGCTGAAGGAACGCTTTGAAAAGAGCCTTGAAAAGTGCAGGACTCCCGAGGCCATAGAGGCTAATCTGTGCAGGGCAAGGCAGGCGGAGCGTATAGCAGAAAAAATAAACCGAATTTGCAAGATGGAGGTAATAGCATGAGACAGATGTTCAGGGAAATATCCGGTCTGCTTGAAGCCGGCAAGGATCTGGTTCTTGTCACCGTTACAGCATCCTCCGGCGCAACGCCCAGAGGGGCCGGAGCGCGCATGCTGGTTTCAGATGCCGGCCGCGTCTGCGGCACCATTGGCGGCGGCGCGGTGGAATACCGCTCCGAGCAGATTGCAGCCCGGGTGCTGAAGGAAAAAAGCTCCGGCGAGCACGACTTCTCCCTTACAAAGGACGATGTGCAGAATCTGGGCATGATCTGCGGCGGCGCGGTGAACGTGTTTTTCAGCTACATCCCCGCAAATGATGCACACTGCCTCTTCATCGCCCGGAAGGCGGAGGAGCTTTTCAAAAATGGTAAGGATCTCTGGCTTCTGTCCGATATTTCCGACGGCGGCAGGCTGGGCCTGTTCTGCCCCGGCGAGGGCTTTATCGGCCTTGAGATTGAGGAGGATTTTCGCCGCAATCTGAGCCGCCACCCCCAGCGCGTCATTGCTGACGATCGGGATATCTATGCCGAGCAGATAAATTCCTCCGGCAGGGTCTACGTCTTTGGCTGCGGCCATGTGGCCCAGGAGCTGGTGCCGGTGCTGAGCCATGTGGGCTTTCGCTGCGTAGCCATGGACGACAGGCCGGAGTTTGCAAAAAAAGAGCTCTTCCCCACGGCGGAGGAGGTTATGCTCATTGACTTTGAGCACATAAGCGACTACATCACTGTCACCGAAGAGGACTATGCCTGCGTTATGACCCGGGGCCACGCCTTTGACGCGGTGGTGCAGGCCCAGCTGCTGATGAGCCCTGCATGCTACATCGGCGTTATAGGCTCGGCTGCAAAAAAGGCGGGCGTATATGCAAAGCTTAAAGAAGAATACGGCTTTGCAGACGAAGTCTTCCAGCGCATCACTTCCCCCATCGGCCTTAGCATCAGGGCCGAGACCCCGGCGGAGATCGCAATCTCCATTGCGGGCCAGATGATTGAGCTGAGAGCCAGACGCAACAATAAATAAGAAAAAACCAGACCAAAAGGTCTGGTTTTTTCTTATTTATATACTTCTCAGAACTTACCGCTCTTGTGGGAGAAGCCGCCTGCATTGATGCTGGTGCCGCCGGGGCGACCGCCGCTGGGGCGGAAGCCATCGTCATCATCACGGCGGATAAGGGTACGCACCACGTTGCGGGTCAAGAACTGGTCGGACTTGACGCGCAGACGACTCTGACTCTGATCCACATAGTCCATGGCGTAATACTGCTTGTTGGCAGTCTTCATCTGGGCGCGGAACATGGAGCAGACTGCAAAGGCGATGATGCAGGGCACAAGCACAATGAGCATAAGCTCCACAGGATCCCAGCCGGGCTTTTCAGGCTCAGGCTCATAGATTATCTGGTCCAGAGGATTGCCGTTTTTGGCCATTTCCATAAGGCTGCTGCAGGAGGCCACATAGTCATTGAGGCCGCCGACCCAGTCATTATTACGGAAATTGTCCAGAAATTCCTCGGCCAGGCGGTCCTTGCCATAGTCAGTAAAGGCATAATGGGCCCAGTCACCATAGGCGCAGAGGTCATAATCCCGCTCAGCCATGCTGAGCGCAAGGAGGATGCCGTTTTTTTCTTCGCCAAGTCCCAGATTATAGCTCTTGTACACGGCCTCGGAAAAGTCCGCAATGGAGCCGCGGACATAGCCGCGGTAATCATCCACAATGACAACATAGACGCCGCAGTTATAATGCTCGCTCACCGCCTTGGCATTTTCGTCCAGATTAACAAGCTCCTGGGCGCCAAGGAGGCCCGCGGCATCGGAGATATTATAGCTTTCCTGGGCGGAGGCGGAAAGTCCCATGCCCAGGCAGAGCGCCATGCACAGCAGCAGGCAGACAAGAATTTTCTTTCTCATAGCGCTACCTCCTCAATACATCAGCAGCGCCATGATGGCTGCGATGGGCAGGGCTATTTTTGCAAACCAGCCCCAGAAGCGGCCCATGTCCACAGGCAGGTCGCCAATGAGCTTGCCGGTCTGACCGTTCATGGCGAAGAGATAGTTCTGACCACGCCAGCGGGTGGAAAGCATCCACACAGGCAGCAGCGCATACTTCACGCCGCCGCGGCGCACATTGACCCGCTTGGCCTCAAGCACACAGGTGGCATAGCCGCTGGCTGTCTGCTGCACCATGGATACGGCGGAGTTGATAGCCCGCTCATCAGCGCGCTTGGCACATTCTTCCACACTGACATCGTATTTATTGGCCATGTAGCCGGGGAGATAGGCGGTGGAAAAATCCACCATCTGACTGTAGTCAAAGGGCTCCACCGCGTCCATATGATTATCGGGCATCTTGCTGGAGGCGTCCACCGGGATCATGTTGAAGTCCACAGTGCCGGCGCGGCGGATACGGTAGTGCTCGGTGGTGGTGAGCTGGTAGTCACCCCTTACGCTGCTGTACACCCTGGTGCCGTGAAACTGCATATCCGCATCGGCCTGACCGTCAAAGAGCCAGAAGGGTACATAGACGCCCTTGATCTCCTCGATATGGTTCTGGTCGGCAAAGGCCTTGGGCAAAAGCTTTTTGCCCTTATAGTAATTTTTCAGCGCACGGACAGCATCGTCCTTGCTGAGCTTGAAGGGAATAAGGCAATCGGGCTTGAGAGTCTGGCTGAACACGCCGGGAATTATGCTGGGATTGCCGCAGTAGGGGCAGGAGGTGGCGGCGGTAGTCTCGTCCAGAATCAGCTCTGCACCGCAGCTGGGGCAGTTATAGGCTTTCAGGCCCTCGCCCTCCAGATCCCAATAGTCACCGGAAGTCTCATACTCACCGTCGGAGTCGATCTGTTCCTCCACTTCGGCAGCCTCCTCAGCGGCGGCTTCCGCCGTGGCCTCGATGGCAGCCTCTTCCTTCTCTTCAAACAGGGCCTCAATCTCCTGCACGGTGAAGCTGCTGCCGCAGTATTCACATTCAAGCTTGCCGCTGTCCCCCGCGTACTGCAGGGGCCCGGTACAGGCCGGGCACTGATAATTTGTTATCTGTGATGCCATAGGCTTCACCTCTTATCAGGGATATAAATTACTTCAGATCTTCTTCGTTGAACAAATCGCCGCACTCAGGGCAGAACTTGGGGGGCTTGCTGGGATCCTCAGGCTCCCAGCCGCACTTGTCGCACTTGTAGAGGGGAGCGCCGGCAGGCTTCTTTGCGCCGCATTCGGAGCAGAACTTGCCCTTGTTCACGTGGCCGCAGCTGCAGGTCCAGCCATCGGCAGGTTTCTTGCTGCCGCACTCGGTGCAGAACTTGCCGGTGTTCACCTTGCCGCAGGAGCAGGTCCAGCCATCAGCGGCAGGAGCAGCAGCGGCGGCAGGGGCTACGGGCTGCTGTGCGCCCATGTTGAAGAGGTTTGCAGCGTTCATGCCGCCGGTGTTCATGGCCATGTTCATGCCCATAAAGCCCATGGCAGCGCCGCCGGCATTGTTGGCAGCATCCTGCATGGCCTGAGCCTGAGCGCCCACCAGGTGGGCGGCAGCCATGTTGGGATTGGCAAGGGCTGCAATCTTCTGCATTTCCTTGATCATCTTCTCGTCTTCCTCGTTGGCCTTCACACTGGAAACGCCAAAGGAGACGATTTCAATACCTCTGAGATCACGCCACTTGGAGGAGAGAACCTCGTTGAGGGCGTTTGCGATCTCCATGGTGTGGCCGGGCAGGGCGCTGTAGCGGATGCCCATGGCAGAGATCTTGGCGAAGGCAGGCTGCAGAGCGGTCAGCAGCTCGGTCTTCAGCTGGCTGTCCAGCTCGTCGCGGGAGTAGGAAGTCTTAACGTTGCCGCAGACATTGGTGTAGAACAAAATGGGGTTGCAGATACGGTAGCTGTACTCACCGAAGCAGCGGATGGCAATGTCCACATCCAGGTTGATGCGCTCATCCACCACGCGGAAGGGCACGGGAGAGGGGGTGCCGTACTTGTTGCCGATAAGCTCCTTGGTGTTGAAATAGTATACGCGCTGATCCTTGGGAACTTCGCCGCCGAAGGTGAAGCGCTTGCCCAGAACCTTGAAGATTTCAAGGATGCTCTCACCCAGATTGCCGGAGAAAATGCTGGGCTCGGTGGAAGCATCGTAGACAAATTCGCCGGGCTCGGCGCAGAGTTCGGCGATCTTGCCCTGGTCCACAATGACCATGCACTGACCGTCGGCCACGGCGACGACGGAGCCGTCGGAAATGACATTGTCACTGCCGCGGCGGTTGGAGGAAAGGCCGGAGACTTTCTTCTGACCCTTTACCATAAGAAGCTCGCTGTCGAGAGAATCACAGTAGAAATATTCCTTCCACTGATCGCCAAGAACGCTTGTTGCAGAGCTGAGAGCTGCCTGAATAAGACCCATAGTATGTTTCTCCTTTCAATTTATGCGGAAAATGTTTTACACAGTTACTGGTTAAAGTATAACAGTGCATGGTAAAAATTGCAACAAAAAGGCTTTTTAGCTTAAAAGTTAGGCTTTTGCTGATTTTACCCAAATTTTCAAACTTTTTTATGTTTTTTGTGAATATTCTATATACACAAGATATAAATTAGTGTAAAATAAAAACAAAGGCATAGACAAAATAAAAAACAAATCTGAGCTAGTGATGAGTGTTAAAGGCCTTTCAATCCGCGCAATACAGAAGATGTTTGAAAAATTATCTCCTGTGCTCGATTATTAAATAAGCAGCATCAACAGCCGGAGCATACATGATCTTAAAAAGTTGCCATGCTTTGATACTGTACCTTATAACTCCGGCTGAAAATGTCAAACGCTCATGAGAACAAGTGATATGAACTTTAACTATAAAAAACCGGCCGGAAACAATTTCTGCCGCTGGGATATTCTCCCGCTTTTCTTCTTGTTGCTATGCTGTGGCTTATGCATATGGCGAATACCCTACGGTATCTGTGGTCCGGATGAGGCGCTTTATTTATCCATACCGTACAGGCTGCTGCAGGGTGATAGGCTGCTCATGCACGAATGGCAGCTGAGTCAGCTGTCCAGCCTGCTTTTGCTGCCGCTCATGCGGATACATCTGCTTTCAGGCAGCAGCGAGGGCATGGTTTTAAGCTTCCGCTGTTTCTTCGTTTTTTTCCATGCGCTGAGCTGTTTCTTCATCTACTCCAAAGCAAAGAAGCTTTCAAGATTGGGTGCTTGCCTCGCCGCGGCACAGCTTATGGTCTTCGCACCGATAAATATTGCTAATTTTTCCTATTATATTATGGGAATTGACCTGCTGGCAATTATGTTTGTCAGCCTTGCAGTCCCTGTTGAAGGCAGGCTGCCGGCCTTTGGCTGCGGTTTTCTCTTTGGCTGCGCAGTGCTGTGCAATCCCTTTTACTTTGTTCTGTTCCCGCTGTACAGTCTGGCAGTGCTTTGTCTCAGGCGCAGGCTGAGCTACCCTTGTATCAAAGGAGAGTTCTGGTGCTTCTTTACACTGGGCGGCGCTGTTATCGCCGGTATATTATTCACAAAGCTGTTCTGGAATGCTGATTTTTCCATATTGGCCGAAACGCTCAGGCTTGTGCTCTATACTGACGCAGAGCATCCATCGCTGAGCTTATATGGGCTGCTGTATGAAACATTTTCCAGCTTCAGAAAAAGCCGCTTTTTCCTGCATACCATTGTTGGCGCTGTTCTCCTGTCAGCTATCTTCTTTCTTGACAAGAAAAAGGCCGGGCACAGACATTTCTACTATGCCGGGGCCGCTTTGCTGAGTATGATTTTTACACAAGGCTTCTATCTGGAAGGGAACAACGCTATCAGTGTATATATGTTCCCCGTCAGCATTGCAGGCTTTCTGATCTGGCTTTTTTCAGAAAACAGGCATAACAGAGTATTTTACTGCATTTACCTGCCGGGTATGCTGTGCTGGTTCTGCTCAACAGCTGCCTCAAACCTTGGTTACTACACACTTTCAT
The DNA here is from genome assembly GCA_017410425.1 of Oscillospiraceae bacterium. GTDB lineage: Bacteria > Bacillota > Clostridia > Oscillospirales > Oscillospiraceae > Limivicinus. Next base: position 1,876 of record JAFQQV010000090.1, on the reverse strand, counting down.
CCGTCTCCGCCATAACAATGATTGCCAGTATGATTATGATCGGCAGGGAGTTTGAAGCCTGTATTCATGGCAAAACTGTACAACGATCTGTCGCGGCGCTCATGCTGCTGGCAGTACTGCTGCCCTTCTGCGCAATTGCGGCCTGCAGAGCATTCACTGTTTTTCCCGCACTGCCCATTGCAGACTGTACTGAGATAATCCAGCAGGGCTCGCAGCGGGGGCTGATTGTATCCCCGGTGGAAAAGGCACGCTACGAGCTCATCTTTGAGCAGACAAACAGCATACGCGAAGAAGGATCCGGTCCGGTTGCTTACTTCAGCGATATAAACACCATGTATCTTGACGACAGCAAAAGATGCGCTGTTTTTTCCGCCTGGTTTCCCATCAACTATCTCAGCGAAAATCTGCCGCGGCTTGAAGAATACTGGGCGCTTTTCCCGGATCGCATACCTGAAACGGTTTTTATCAGCAGCGGAGACGAGCAATCAGACCGGATACTGGAGGAGTTTTTCCTGAAGAAAGGATACTCCATGCAAAAAGTCAGTGACGATATTTTAATAATGCGCCGCTGATAAAATTTGGCACACCCCACCCTACACAAATATATGAAAAACCTCCCTTGAAAAAAGGGAGGTTTTTTCAGACAAAATGGATGGCATAATTACAGCCGTCCCACTCATATTTGATTTCACTTCTCAGCTCAGAAGCAGCATTTGTAAATAGTTCCTCGCAGCGCTGCTGGGCAATCTGCAGCTTTATCATCGCTTGGTTCGGCTCTGTCTCTATCAGCCCCAATGCGTCAGTCACAGCATTGAAAAGGAAAAGGTACATGGATTTGTAAATTTCATCTTCTCTCATTTTTATCTCCAATCAAAAAGTTATTTTGATCAATAATATCTAATTTAATTATATATGTCAAAGTATATTACTAATTTGAAAGAATAAAACCAATACTTGCATATAGTAAAATTAGATAAAATGGAGGTGAGGGACGTGGACAAAAAGCAGTTTGCTGAAAGAGTTGCTTCATTGCGGATAAAGAAAGGCGTTTCCGCCAGAGAAATGAGCCAGACGCTTGAGCTTAGCGATGGTTATATCAACAATATAGAAAACTGCGTGAACTATCCGTCCATGAAAGTTTTCTTCCTCATCTGTGATTATTTTGAGATAACACCGCAGGAATTTTTCGACCCTGACTGCAATGATCCTAAAAGCACAAACGAACTTTTCAATGCAATTAAAGATCTGAATCCTGAACAGCAGAGCCATATTATCGCTCTGGCAAAAGCTTTGAAGAAATGATTATCCTGAGGTTATTTTATGGCTACAAAAAGTGTATCTATTAGAATTGAAGACGAGATGCTGAAAAAACTGAGCTATGTAGCAGACTATGAGGGCAGAAGCATAAACAGCCATGTGCTGGTACTTATCCGCCAGAGCATACACGACTTTGAAGCGCAACACGGCAGCATTGAAGCAGAGATAACTCCAGCTGAAAATGTAAAGCCGCCAAAGAAATAAAAAAAGCCTCCCTTACCTGTGCCCCTGAGGGTATGTAAAGAGGAGGCTTTCATTGTTTTCCGGCTTAGGCGTCATACTTTCTGAGTGCCCAGAAAGTATGCAAAGAAGCAATTAAGAGGGGGAAGATTCCGATTTCTTCCCCCTCTTAATAATCACCCCTAATTGAAACGGCCAATCAGGGGGACTGCGGTCCCCCTATTGGATGTACCCCCGGAGGGGTGCTGAACCAACAGAGCAGAGCCTAGGTGATTATGTGCGCGCTGCCCAGCTTGGTTTAGTATAAAAGTTGGCTCGGGGTAACGCCCAGTGTTAAGACTAAGGGCGACGATAGAAGCAGCAGCTTAACTCCAGTGGG
>JAFQQV010000089.1 GCA_017410425.1 Oscillospiraceae bacterium | reverse complement strand
TTGCGGCAGATGCGGCCGATACCGTCGGTCTTCATCCACTTGATGAGGGAGGTGTCAACGCCGCCCTGCATGATGAAGTCTTCCATCAGTGCGCCGACTTCGTTGTCAGCAAAAGCAGTGATAACAGCGGTCTTCAGGCCGAAGCACTTTCTGAGGCCACGGACAACGTTGTACTCGCCGCCGCCTTCCCATGCCTTGAAGGAACGGGCAGTACGGATGCGGCCTTCACCGGGATCGAGACGGAGCATGATTTCGCCGAGGGAAACAGCGTCAAATGCGCATTCTTCTTTGGGTCTGAGATTAAGATTCATTATAGTTCTCCTTCTAAATAATTAATTACTGCTTGCTGCGGATTTCCTTAACGAGCTCAACGGCTTCGCGGGTAAGCTCTTCAATCTTCTTGAAGTCGCCAGCCTTAATGAGGTCGCCCTTGACCATCCAGCTGCCGCCGCAGGCAACGATGTGCTTGCAGTTGAGGTACTCTTCCAGATTCTTTGCGTTAACACCGCCGGTGGGCATAACCTTCAGGCCAACAAAGGGGCCGGCCAGAGCGTTGATGGTGCCGACACCGCCGAAGGAGGAGGCGGGGAAGAACTTGATGAGCTTCAGGCCGCGCTTGACAGCCTGGGTGATCTCAGTGGGGGTAACGCAGCCGGGGAAGACAGGTATATTCTTCTCAAGGCAGTAATCCACAACTTCGGGATCAAAGCCGGGGGTAACAATGAACTGGGAGCCAGCAGCAACAGCCTTGTCTACCTGCTCAATGGACAGAATGGTGCCAGCGCCGACGAACATATCGGGATATGCTTCGGTAATACGGCGGATGGATTCCTCTGCAGCTGCGGTACGGAAGGTGACCTCTGCGCAGGGCAGACCGCCGTCGATAAGAGCCTTTGCAAGGGGAACTGCGTCCTCTGCACTTTCAAGAACAACAACGGGAACTACGCCGGTGGATGCGACTTTTTCCAGAATAGACATTGGATTTCCTCCTCAAGTATTATTGCTATTTTCGGTGGAGACATATATAATTAGCTCATGCCTAATTATCCCGGGGGTGACCTTATGTCTCAGATACAAATCAGCCAGGAACTGATGGATGCGATCGATATGTGCTTGAAGGATCCGGAAATTATCGACCGCAGCTTCTTTCCGGAATTCAGCCAGGCCTGGAACGCCATTTTTGAAAGAGCGCGCCAGAGCAAGGCTTCCTACTTTGATATAGCTTCGGACAGCTGTTATACTGTCCACTGCGATTTTATGGAGCTCAGCTTTGACTTTCACTTTGACCAGCTTAAAATGGCTGAGTGGTATGACAAAGAACTCAAAAACCGCAAAAAAGTTGTTTTCTCAGGCAAAAAGCTTAAGCATTCCTGGAAAACCAAGGAGCTTATGTATGACAACGTAATCTGCCATTATGAGCCTTCTGCCGAAGAACCGGCGCTGGGCGAGCATAACCGCAACATTATAGTCTGCGCCATGCCGGGTTTGCCTCCCACGCTGCAGGTTGTTTACGGAAATAAATTTGTAAAGACAAGATTCAATCCCCTGCGCACTGCAACACTGGGCTGCTTTCTGATAGGTACGGACTATGTGCCTGCCTTTCTGGCATCACCCATGGAGGTGGCGGTATATCTATTTATGATGGATTTGTGCATCATAAAGGAAAACTACCGCAAGGTGAAAGACAAAGATCTTAAGCGTCTGCTGCATGCTCTGCGCGTTTCACCCATGCTCAGAATAAAAGGGCTTGCATGAACTTATTATTTACACACACTCCCCAAGGGGAGTGTGTGTTTTTTTGTTTAGCGAAGCTCAGTGCAGACGAAGTTGTCCATATCGTCAAATGCCTGGTTCTCGCCGCCCATTGCCCAGATAAAGGTGTAGCAGGAAGTGCCGCAGCCAAAGTGCATGGACCAGGAGGGAGAGATAACAGCGTCAAAGTTCTGCATTACCAGGTGGCGGGTCTGGGTAGGCTGACCCATGTAATGCATAACAACGCCGTCTTCGGGCAGACCGTAGTAGGTGTAGACTTCCATGCGGCGCTCATGGGTGTGGGGAGGTACGCTGTTCCAGACATTGCCGGGCTCCAGCTTGGTCAGACCCATGGACAGCTGGCAGGTCTCCAGAACATCGGGGTGGATGAACTGGTTGATGACGCGCTTATTGGAGGTCTCCATGCTGCCGAGAGGACGCTTGTTGGCATCCTGGATGGAGATAAAGGTGGTCTTGCAGTCCTTGTGTGCAGGAGCGGAGACAACGTAGAATCTGGCAGGATTTGCTGCATCCTTGCTGCCGAAAAGCACGGTTTTGGTGCTTCTGGAGATGTAGAGACAGTCTTCAAAGTCCAGATCGTAGCGCTGACCGTCGCACTCAATGTAGCCTGCGCCGCCCAGATTGAACACGCCGGCTTCACGTCTTTCAAGGAAGAAGTGGGTGCCGAAGTTTGCCCAGACATCAATGCCGTCATCGATGGGAAGAACCTTCTCAACGGGCATGATGCCCAGCACTACCATGCGGTCAACATGAGAGTAGACAGCCTGCACGGTGTCGGGCTGGTAAAGATCGGTGATGAGGAATTCCTTGCGGAGCTCCTCGGTGGTGTATCTTTTTACATCATTGGGATGTGCGGAATAACGAATATCCATAATTATCCTTTCTGGGTGATATGGAAGGCAAAGCCTGCAATATCATCACGAGCATAAATCAGCTTGAGACGGCCATTTTCATCATAGTTTGCGCTTTCTTCGGCGAAGACTATGCCCTGGCTTTCAAGCCATTCCCTGGCCTTTACAACGTCGCTGGTGGTGATGCCGATGTGGCCGAGACGGCCGCGGAAGGGCATTTTCATCACTTCAAACTGTTCGTTTACAAAGATGGAGCCGGGGGTATCGCGCTGCTCCCAGCCGAAAAGGCTGGAGAGCAGTGCGGCGGTGGCGGCGCCTTCAGCGGCGTCGGCCTGGTTTATGCCAAGATGGGCAAGCTGGAAATTAAATTCTTTGGGATCCATAAACTACCTCTGTCTATCAGACGAGACCCAGAGCCTTGGGAACGGTCATGGTCAGTGCAGGTACGTAGGTGATGAGCAGCAGGGAGATAGCGATGACTGCAAAGAAGGGCAGCAGCATCTTGATAATCTGCTCGATTTTGACACCGTTGACGCGGCAGCCTGCGAAGAGGATAGCGCCGACAGGAGGAGTCAGGGTACCGACACAGAGGTTCATAACCATCATAAGACCGAAGTGGACGGCGTGCATGCCCCAGGTCTGGACGATGGGCAGGAAGATGGGGGTGAAGATCAGAACTGCGGGAGTGGGGTCCATGAAGCAGCCGACAACCAGCAGAATGAGGTTCATGATAAGGAGAATGATGTACTTGTTGGTGGTGAGGCCGAGGATGGCTTCAGCAACCAGCTGAGGAATATGGGTGTAGGACATAACGTAGCCCATGATACCGGAAACGCAGACAAGGTACTCGATAACGGCAGTGGTCTTGACAGAGGAGAAGATGATGCCGGGCAGGTCCTTGACGGTGATGTTTCTGTAGATGAAGCTGAGGATCAGAGCGTAAGCAACAGCGATTGCAGAACCCTCGGTTGCGGTGAAGATACCGCCCAGAATACCGCCGATAACGACGACGATCATCAGCAGGCTGGGGATACCATCCCAGAGAGTCTTCAGGGTGTACTTGAGAGTGTAGTGCTCATCGGAGATGTAGCCGCGCTTCTTTGCCATAACGCCTGCAACGATCATAACAGCAAGACCCCAGAGGATACCGGGAACGTAGCCTGCCATGAACAGAGCTGCAACAGAAACAGAACCGGCGACGGTGGAGTAGACGATCATGATGTTGGAGGGGGGGATCATCATACCGGTCGGGCCGGAGGCGATGTTACATACAGCGATGTACTCATCGGAGTAGCCTGCTTCCTTCTCCATGGGGCCAAGGATGCCGCCCATGGCGACAGCAGCTGCAACGCCGGAGCCGGACATTGCGCCGAAGAGCATGTTTGCAACGATGTTGGTCTGTGCAAGGGAGCCGGGAAGTCTGTGAGCGACGATCTGGGCACAGCCGACCAGACGACGGGCAATACCGCCTGAGTTCATCAGGTTACCGGCAAGGACGAAGAAAGGAATTGCCAGCAGAGCGAAAGAGTTGACGCTCTGGAACATCTTCTGAGCGGAAACCATCAGTGCGCCGGTGTTGGGCATGATGATATACAGACCGGCGGCGGAGCCGATACCGATACTCAGACCAATGGGGAAACCGACAGCCAGGGTGACGAATATGAGGGCCACCATTACGATGCCGGCCAATGCAGTAGTAGTCATATCTGTTTACCTCCTATATCATGCGGTGCCGGACAGCTCATCGCCGAAGCTGCGCTTGTGGTGCTTGTAGTTGAACACGGACAGAACGCAGTTATAAACGGCATAGAACAGAGTGACAACACCGGTAAAGGGCAGGGAGGAGTAAAGAATTGCCTTGGAAATGCCAAGCTGTGCGTCCACCTGAGGTGCGCTCTTGACGGTGTACAGATAACCGCCCCATACACATATAAGGGCGATGAATGCAAAGAGGCATACCTGAGCTGCGATCTCTGCAATCATATTTACTTTGGGAGAGAACTTATCCTTGAGAATATCAATAGTCAGGTGCTCACGGCTGCCATAGACGTAAGCACTGCCGAACATAATCATCCAAACAAAAAGGTACTGGGAAAGAATTTCAGAAATAGCACTGGGGGAATTGAAAACGTAACGGGTAACAACCTGGTAAACGACCAGAACAGTCATGATAGCGAGGATTATAGTGCTTATAACCTCGATAAATTTGTCGACCACAAACTTGATCTTATTTAGAGCCTCCACAAGCGGCCTCCTTTTTAGAACTACTTTTCTTCCTAATAGATATAAGGAATCTTGATGCGGGGGATTACATAGTGGAAAAGGCCCACCGCGCGCTGTGGGCCTTTTTTTAGTTTAAGCTATTAATTACAGATAAACAGATAAAACTGCTGATTAGCGGCAGGACAGGATTGCCTCGTAAACGGACTTGGTCATGTCGTTGCGGTTTGCAACGTCGGTGATCAGGTCAGCGCAAGCAGCCTGGAATGCGGGAACGTCAGCCTCGGTGATGGTAACGCCCTGCTCAAGTGCCTTTGCCTCGTAGTCGGCACGCAGCTCAGCGCAGAGGCCGAACATGTAAGCGATGGACTCGTTGCAGATCTGCTTGAATGCAGCCTGGTCTTCCTCGCTCATGGAAGCGAGAACGTCGTTGGCAATGCACAGCTCATCGGGGATCATCAGGTGGCCGGTCAGGTTGTAGTAAGGAGCTACTACGTACTGAACCAGGTCAACGTAGGTGATGATGTTGTTCTCAGCACCGTCGAGGGTACCGGTCTGAATTGCGGAGTAAACGTCGCCCTGTGCCATTGCAACACCGTCAGTGCCGCCGGTCATGAGGCCCATCATCTTGATGCAGGTGTCGGAACCCATAACGCGGATCTTCAGGCCAGCAGCCTGCTCGGGAGTGGTGACAGCGCCAACCTTCTCGTTGGTGTAGAGGTTACGTGCGCCGAGGGAGTAGTTTGCAAGAATGGTGAAGCCCTGTGCTTCGGTCAGAGCGTAGAGGTCAGCCAGCTTGCCGGACTCGAAAACCTTCTGCTGGTGCTCGATGGAGTCGTAAACGTAGGGAGTGCCAAGGATAGCGAAGTCGGAGCAGTAGGTCTCAACGATGGAGTTTGCTACGAGAGCCATATCGAGGGTGCCCATAACGACCTGCTCGAGAGTCTGAGCCTGGTCACCGAGCTGTGCATCGGGGTAAACTTCGATGTCGTAGCGGCCTTCAGTTGCCTCATACAGACGATCGCCAATCCACTCGAGGGTCAGAGCTTCGGGGTTGGTAGCGGTCTGGTTGAATGCGCACTTGAAAACCTTGGTCTCAACTGCTGCTGCGGGTGCATCGCCAGCGGGAGCTGCGGGAGCTGCTGCAGGAGCTTCTTCCTTTGCGCCGCATGCGCACAGTGCAAATACCATGCACAGTGCAAGAACGAGTGCGAGAACTTTCTTCATTGTGTTTTCCTCCAAATAGTTTTTTATTAAAGGCATTTCTGCCAGTAATACAAAGTAATTAGTTTTCCTCAGCCTTTGGGGCCGGGAGTGGATTCCTTGATGGTAAGCTTTGAATCCACAAGAATATCTGCCGGAGTATCAGCGCTGCGTTTTCCACTTATTGTGTCAATCAGCAGTTGAGCGGATTTTGCACCGATTTCAACAGAGCCCAGCGCAACAGCAGTGATTCCGGGGGAGCTTATCTCCAGCCAATCCCAATCGTCAAAGGTACAGAGCCCCAGCTCTGAGCCAACCTTGATGCCAAGAGTATTCAGCGCACACAAAACAGTCTGTGCGCTGGTGCCGTTGGAAACCAGTATGGCTATGTGTTCACCGGGATGCTTAGCTATAAAAGCCTTGATGTGCCTTTCGCATTCCGGCTGGTTTTTGTTTTCAAACTCATATATCTCAGCTTTGGAACCGGAAACACCATGTTCTTCAATGCCGGATTTATAGCCTTCACAGCGCAGCAAACGCGGAGTAATGTGACCCATTTTCTGGGTAAAAAATGCTACCGCGCTATAGCCCTGCTCAAACAGAAAGCGCACGCATTCCTCTGCAGTAGCCTTGTTGGAAGAACTGACGGTGTCAACAAGTCCGGGGCTTGCAAGGGGCCTGTCAGCCAGAACCATGGGGATGCCGTGCTCACGCAGACTTAATATGTAATCGTCATTCTCTCCGCAGCTGTTGATGATCAGACCGTCAACACGGTTTTCAATAAAGCCCTGAATGGCTTTTCTTTCCCGCTGGGCGTTTTCATGGCTGTCTGCCAGAAGTACCTGAAAGCCGGCTTCCTCACATACAGAGAAAATGCCGCGCAAAAGAAGCGCGGAAAAAGGACTGCTCACATCACCGACAACACAGCCAATAAGCATTGTTTTGCTGGACTTGAGACGCTGGGCAGAGCGATCCGGACGATAATTCAGTTCCTTGATTGCGGAGGATATTTTATCCTTGGTTTCTTCGGACATGTTTTCGTACTTGCCGTTGAGAAAGCGGGAGATAGTGGTTTTGGACACGCCGCAATATTCGGCAACCTGATTGATAGTAATTTTTTTCGCGCTTTGGATATCCATGATTCACCATCTCGTTAACAATTCTTTAAAAATTTTAGCACCGGAAAAAAACCTTGTCAACCGGTTTCCAAAGCTTTTTCGATTATGTAAATCACAAAAAATGAAATTATTTTTTGTGCAAATAAAACAACAGGTATTTAAAGCAAAAAAGTTTTATCAAAAACTTATTGTGGGCGGAAAATTTCCACTCTCCCCTGCTTATAAAAAATAAAAGCCCGCCAAAGGCGGGCTTTTATTTTTCTTACTTTTGCTCAGGTATAGAGAATCTGGAGCGATAATTATTGTAGTGCTCGGTATAGCGGGCGCTTTCCTCCAGAGAGCCGGACTTGAGAGCCTCAAGGTACTCATGGGACTCCAGTCTGCCCTCGGAAGCCTGCATCATCTCAACTGCTACATTGGAGCAGTGAGCAGCACAACGGCTGTAGGAATTAAGCAGATCTTCAAGAGTGATACCGTACTCAACAGTGCACAGCCCCTCTCTAAGACGGCGGATGTGGTTGGATTTGATCTTCTTGACAAGAGCAGCAATAACCTGATCCTGAGGCTCAACCAGAGCAGCAGTCTCAAGATTGTTGGTGCTGAATGCGGAAGCGGTAAGGCTCATAGTGTCCTTGACGGCAGCTTCAATAACATCCAGCTCCTGCTGGGCAAATTCGGAGAAGCTGACCTTCTTTTCATGCACTTCCTGAGCTGCACGGGAAATCTGTACAGCATAGTCAGCAATGCGCTCAATATCACTGATGGTGTAGAGCAGCACATTGAGCATGCGGTTATCTCTTGTGGAAAGTCTGGTGCCGGTAAGCTTCATAAGGTAGTTGCCAATGGCATCCTCGTACTCATCGGTCTCATCCTCAAGCTTCAGAATCTGCTCATAAACCTTGGGATCAAAGTTCTTTCTCAGACCCATTGCAAGGCCAAGGGCCTCGTCTGCCATTTTTGCCATACGCCCGGCAATTTCATGGGCACGCTGGATTGCAACTGCAGGGGTTGCCAGCAGCAGTTCGTCCAGCAGAATGGGCTTCTGATGCACAGGCTCTGCAGGAATGGTAAGGTATGCCAGCTTTTCAAGCAGACGGTTTGCAGGCAGAAGAATAAGGGTAGCCGCAATATTAAAGCCGGTGTGGACAAGCGCAATGTCCATGGCGCCAGCCTTGTTGTCGAGAAATTCCCAAGGAATAATTGCACCGATACCGTAAAACACGATAACAAATATAGCCACGCCCACAAGGTTAAAATACAAATGCACAAGACCAGTGCGGCGGGCATTGCGGTTTGCACCCACGGTGGAAATCATCGCGGTAACACAAGTACCAATGTTCTGGCCCAGGATAACAGGAAGGGCAGTGCCAAAAGTTACAGCACCAGTGCTGCAAAGGCTCTGCAGAATACCAACAGATGCAGAGGAAGACTGGATAATACCGGTCAGCACAGCGCCGGCAAGTATGCCAAGGAAGGGATTGGAGAAGGATACCATCAGCTTTGCAAACCAGGCTTCAGTCTTGAGAAACTCCATTGCATCGCTCATAAGGCTCATACCGGTCATAAGAGCCATGAATCCGAGAAGAATAGAGCCCACATTCTGCTTGACCTTGCTCTTGGAGAACATATGGAAGCTTATACCGATAGTACCAAGCAGAGGCGCAAGAGTAGAAGGTTTGAACAGCTGGACAATAAAGCTGTCACCCTCCAGGGCGGTAAGAGACAGAATCCATGCGGTAACAGTAGTACCGACATTGGAGCCCATAATGACGCCAATAGCCTGTCTGAGAGTCATGATGCCGGAGTTAACGAAACCGACGACCATGACAGTGGTTGCAGAAGATGACTGGATGATGGCGGTTACTGCCATGCCAAGGAAAAATCCCTTGAATACATTGGAGCTCATCTTTGCCAGCACAGTCTGCAGGCGGCCACCAGCCAGGCGCTCCAAAGCCTTGCCCATAACATCCATGCCAAACAGGAACAAAGCCAGACCGCCAAGAAGGCTGATAACCTTCAAAAGATAAAATGTCATTCTAATTTCCTCATAAATTAAGTGTTTGCTTGTCACGCAGGAAAAGTTTTCCCAACTTTCCCCCATAATATATTATATTGAATACTTCATTTTTTTCAAGTTTAATTTAAAAAATAACAAAGTCCTTCTGCTTCTCAAGAAACAGAAGGACTTAAATTGTTTTTAATTATTCCTCTTCACGCTTGGATTCAATTCTAAGGTAAATAACAACACCGATAAGAGCTGCAAGAGCAAGCAAACCTATCACGCCGAAGAGAACAAGCTGCATATTTCCGCTGAGGAAACCGGAGCCGTCATTGCTGGGAGTGGGTTCAGGAGTAGGTGTGGGAGTAGGCACAGGAGTGGGTTCGGGCACAAGGCTTACAGCTGCAGACTGAGTAAATACTGCGTCACTTCTGACCCCCTCCTTGGTGTTCCATACTGCAGCCCAGTAATATACGGTATCTTCGGTGGGAGTAACGGTATACTTCTCCTCGGTTGCGCCGCCGATGGGCAAGGCTGCGTTTATATCATTGACAGGAGCGCTGTACCACTGGTAACTTACATCGCCATTGTTGGGAGAGGTTGCATATGCGCTGAGAGTAACGGTCTGTCCCTTTTCCACCTGAGCGCTCTTGGGCTGGGTGGTGATGTTTGCGGTCTTACCGCTGCCGGTGGTGGGGATAATCTCGTCAGGCTGGGTATTGGTATTGCCATTGTTATTATTGCTGTCCTGAACAGGTGCCTTTGTGGGAACCGGAGTGGGTGCAGGCTCATTCTTTACAACAGTAATTATTGCTCCATTAGTAAAAGAATTGCCGTAAGCATTCTGGAACATACACTCAACACTCCAGCTGTCCATGGAAGCAGGGATGCTGCTGAGAATCAGGGTATCAGTATCTTCACCGGAAACCACAAGGCCCGGGAAATAGTATTCAGCCTCAGTAGCCTTATAAGTGCAGGTAGTGTCCTTGCTGACTATACGCCAAGTGAACTTGGCAGCATTGTCGGCGCGGGCAATGAACTTTGCAGCACCGCCTACCTCAACTGTCTCACCAGTGGGGTGCTTGGTAATCTTGGGTGCAGTACCGGCAGGCTGAGGAGCCTTGGTGGGGCTGGGAGTACTGACAGGCAGGTATTCAGACTCGGGCACATTGAAGGAGGCACTGCGAACATTGAAGTTCAATGTCAGAGTCTCAACACCGTTGGCAGTGGTTACAGTGTAAGAAGCAGAGTAGCTGCCTTCTGCAGTGGGAGTGCCCTTGAGGTAAACACCATCATTGGGTATGTAGGAAAGGCTCAGCCCGGGAGAGAGACTGCCGGAGCTGTATGTGCATGAACTGAGAGAGTCAGAGTAGTATACTCTTATAGTGCCGGCATCGACACCAACTGTCATATCTGCAAGATTCAGAGCAAAAGCATCCATCGTGGGCATGGCAAAAGACATGCAGAGCACCAAGGCTGCAATTATCAGAATTTTGGCTATCGGTTTTTTGATTTTTGTCATTTTCATCATTCTCCATTTATTGCTATATAGACGATGTTATGTTAATTATAGCACAGCAAACTATACACTGCAAGATTCTGTTTATTTCTGAAGAAAAATTAAGTTTAATATAAAAATAAAGCGGGGATGGAAAACTTATGTAATCCATCCCCGCCCGATTTGATTTTATTTTCCGCTACTACCCAGTGCGCCGGCGCCCCGGAGCGATTTGCAGGCAAGCACAGCTTCAGGGCTGACTTCCTGAATCTCCACCTTGGGAATTTCACGCACGTTGAACTGGCACACGGCCTTGCTGTAGGGTACCATCACCCTGTCCTCAAGGCGCTGCACATCGGAAACATTCTTGCTTATATGTACGGGAAGCGCGTTCCCGTTATATATGGCACAGAACCATTCACCGCGGTAGCCGCTGTCAATAACACCGGCCTGCACAATGCCGCACCACTTGGTATTGCTGCCACGCTCTTCAAACTTTACGCCCAGGTTTTCATCAAAGGCACTGATAATGCCGGTGGGCACAAGGCGGGTGGAAAAAGCCGGAATTACAAATTCCTCCTCATCAAAGCAGGCATAGAGATCATAATCTGAGTCCTCATCACGCTTTGTTGGGATTATGGCTCCTTCTCTCAGTTTGGCAAAAATTATCTTATGCATGATTTTCCTCTTTCTCAGGGATTTACCACATTTATTGGCTTTCCCTGCTGATAGGCCTTGATATTTTCAACGGTGGTATCCATAATGCGCTGTCGGCTTTCCTTGGGTGCCCAGCTGATATGGGGAGTAATGAAGCAGTTCTTTGCCGTGAGCAACGGGTTGCTGCTCTTTATGGGTTCCTCGGATACAACGTCCAGGCCGGCAGCTGCAAGCTTGCCGCTATTGAGAGCATCAGCCAGATCCTGCTCCACAACAAGTCCGCCGCGGCTGTTATTGATGATTATAACGCCATCCTTCATTTTTGCAATATTGGCTTTATTTATAATACCCTGAGTTTCTGGGAACAGCGGGCAGTGCAAGGAAATAACATCGGCTTCTCGCAGCAGAGTATCCAGATCCACATACTCTGCAATGGCTCTCCCCTCTTCCCTTATACTGCGGCTTTGGGTGATTACGCGCATGCCCATGGCCTTTGCAATTCTGCCCACGGCCTGACCGATGCTGCCAAAGCCGATGATACCCATGGTCTTGCCGGAAAGTTCAATGAGCGGATAATCCCAGAAGGTCCAGTCAGGGCAGCTGGCCCATTTGCCCTGATGCACAGCTTCGGAATGATGGGCAACCCGGCTGCAGATTTCAAGCAGCAGTGCTATCGCAAATTGGGCAACAGAGGCTGTGCCATATCCCGGAACATTGGACACGGAAATACCATGTTCTTTTGCCGCATCCACATCTATTACATTATACCCGGTTGCAAGCACGGTGATAAATTTAAGCTTTGTGGACTCAATAACCCTTCTGCTTATTCTGGTCTTATTTGCCACCAGAATCTCAGCGTCCCCTATTCGGCGTATGATTTCATCATCGTCATTTGGGCAGCGGTCGTAAATTGTCACATCCCCCAAGGCCTCAATACCAGCCCAGCTAAGATCGCCGGGATTTTCAACATAGCCATCAAGTATGATTATTTTAGGTTTTCTTTCCATCTCAAACACACCTTTATTTCTCAGTATCTTTTATATTATGATAACATATCTCCCAAATCATACGCAAGCAAAAGGAAGCCATTTTCAGGCTTCCTTTAATTGTTATGTCAACCAAGTTTTTTTACCATCGCTGCAACAGTCTCCCTGTCAGTAAGCTTGAACTGATCCTCAGGCGGGTAAAGGCAGCCGCCGTAATAAATGGAGCGGTTGTTTGCGGTGGAGTAATCAAACATGAGCTTATGTGCGGCAAGATGAATCTGCTCACACCCGGTTTCCCGGATGACACGTTCCATGTTTTTAAGCGTAATACCTGCGCCGGGCATTATCTGTATTCTGCCTGCTGCATATTCGCGCATTTCGCGCACAGTATCGGTAGCGATGGAAACATCGTATTCCTGACCGCTTGTGAGCACACGGGTGATGCCTAAGTCTATAAGGATATCCAGAGCTTCCTTCCAATCAGGCACCACGTCAATTGCGCGATGGAAAACAGACTCTATCCCCTTTTCGTGGGCGATGTCAGCAATAATCCTTGTACGCTCCACATCTACCCTGCCATCAGGATGGAGAAAGCCCAGCACCAGACCATCAGCACCGTTTGCCGCCAGAGCTTTTGCATCCTCTACAGCAACCTTGAATTCAATGTCAGTGTAGCAAAAGCCGCCTTCGCGGGGTCTGACCATGGCAACTACCTTCATATTAGTTTCATTCTTTACAACTTTGAGCGAGCCTATACTTGGCGTAAGACCACCGTGGAAAAGATTGCTGCAAAGCTCTGCCCGGTCAGCGCCTGCCTTCCAGGCCTCAATTGCATCTTCTGCACTGCCGCAGCAGATTTCAAGGAGTGTTTTTTTCATGGTTTTGCCTCCTGTACTTTTAATCAAAAACTGCCCGCAAAAATGCGGGCAGTTTTAAGTTTTCTTTGGGATTTTGCAAACGCACTTCCGCCTTGCCACACTTAGCCCTTGACGCCGCCGGCGGTGAGGCCGCTGGTAAGGTTCTTTTCAATGGACATAAAGAGAATTACAACGGGGATGATTGCGAAGATGGATGCTGCAAACAGATACTGCCACTCGATCATGTTATAGCCGTTGAAAATATTGATACCAACAGTCAGAGGTTTGAGAGTATCGGTGGAGATCAGACACAGAGCAACGGTGTACTCGTTCCAGGCATTGATGAAGATGAAGATAAGGGTGGTGACAATACCGGGAGCAGCCACAGGCAGCAGAACCTTGAACATAGCCTGCAGACGGTTGCAGCCGTCAATTGTTGCTGCCTGCTCCATCTCGGCGGAGATGGACATAAAGGTACCGCGCAGCAGCCAGATGGTAAAGGCCTGGTTGAAAGCTGCATTGATAAAGATAAGGCCAAGCAGGGAGTCAGTAAGGCTCATAATCTTCAAGACCTTGTAGATACCAATAAGCAGAACGACAGGAGCAAACATCTGGGAAACGATGATAAAGCCAAGGAACGCGGTCTGCCCCTTGAACTTCATACGAGCCAGAGCATATGCAGCAGGAATACCACAAATCATTGCAATGGCAGTGGAGCCGCCGGCAATGATGATGGAGTTCATCATGTACTTGCCCATGGGAGCTTTTGACCATATATCAATGAAGTTAGTCCAAAGTGCTTCCTTGGGGAAAATAGTACCGTTAATGGCAAATATCTCGGCGCGGCTCTTAAGAGCAGTGCAGACCATAACAAAGTAGGGATAAAGGATGACGACACAGATGAGCGCGACCACAAAGTAAAGAACAATGCGGCTGAGCAGCTTGGACCAGTTTACATTTATAGTATCGTTCATGTTCATTCGTCTCCTTTCTTAAGGGTGGAAACCATGTAGACGCTGGCGCAGACAAGAAGGATAAGGAAGCCGATAACGGAAACGGCAGCGGCTTCGCCCTGTTTGCCGTTATAGAAGGCCAGCTTGTACAGATATGTAACCAATGTGTCTGTTCTGCTTGCGGGGTCGCCCTTGGTGATGGTCCAGACAATGGGGAAGGAGTTGAAGACGTAGATAATGTTGAGAACAGTTGCAACAGTCAGGCTGGGCTTTACAAGAGGAATGGTGATCTTGAAAAGCTTGTCCCAGTAGCTGGCACCGTCAACAACCGCAGCCTCATAGTAGCTGGAGTCGATACTCTGCAGACCGGAGAGAGCAGTAAAGCAAACGAAAGGTATTGTGACGAAAATACCACAGGCAATTTCCCAGGCGAAGAAAGCTTCCGGTGTGGGAGTCCAGTTTATATTGGCGCTGATTATGCCCAGAGACTTGAGCAAAGTGTTGAGTGCGCCGTAGTCAGTGTCAATAATAAACTTCCAGGCGCTGGCCTGAATGACCAGAGTGGTCGCCCAGGGGAAGACAACAATGGCGCGGGCAATCTTGCGGCCCTTGAAAGCATTGTTGAGAAGCAGGGCCAGGATAAAGCCAAGAACGGTGGAAAGAACAACAACTGCCACTGTCCAGACCACTGTATTTTTAAGGACAAGGGCAAACTTTGCGCTTCCAAGAACCTTCTTGAAATTTGCAAGACCGGCAAAGCCTTTGATAAGACCGGCTTTACTGATCTCGCTGACGGACATATAGAAAACATATCCGATGGGGATTACTATAAAAATAAACATCAGAATAATGCTGGGCATAATCCAGAAATAGGGTTCAGATTTGCGCAGCAGAGGTGAATAAGGTTTTTTGCTTTTCACGAGGGGACCTCCCTTTTCTCATTTTGGGGTACTCATGCAAGTGGTGTGCAGCCACTTTCAAAATGCGGTGCAGGCACTGCACTTTGAAAGCAGCTGCAAGAAAATGGGCCGGGTCGTAACCCGGCCCATCATTTTTATGCAACTATGTCAGATATGTATTTACAAAATACTATCAGCCTGCGATCTCAGCCTGCAGGTCATCCAGCAGAGTCTGGACATCCTCGCCCAGCAGAGCCTGCTGCAGAACATCGATTACGCCCTGCTTGACATCTGCCCACTCTGCCTTAGCAGTGGGGTAGAACTTTGCGGAGCCAACGATATCCAGCCAGGGAGCCTGGGAAGGATCAGCAGCAACCAGTGCCTCGCCGCCAGCGGTGGTAGCAGGCAGGAAGCCTTCCATGATAACCCAGTCAGAGTAGGGAGCATCATCGTAGAATGCGTCAACTACCTTGGTAACAGCTGCAAGCTCTTCAGCGGTGTAGCCGTTGTCGAAGCACATGATACGGTCCATAACGCCCTGAGAGACGGAGGTACCGGTGGTGCAGGGGATGGAAGCAACAGCGAGATTTACATCGTAGCCGCCGTCAGCAACGTAAGTGGGGATGGAGTTGGGTCCAATCATCATAGCGACCTTGCCGGCACCCAGCATATCCTGGTTGTCGTAACGGGTCTCGTTAGCGGGGTCGGAGTTGGTCAGGCCAGCCTTGACCATGTTAACGATGAATTCAACAGCTTCAACGTTCTTGGGATCGTTCAGAGTCCAGTTGCCATCAGCATCGGTGAAATCGCCACCGTTGTTCCAGATGTAGTAGGAGAAGCATGCCTGACCTTCGTCAGTGGTCATGTCAACGCCCCAGGGGTAAACTTCGCCACCGTAGAAGTCATAGATCTTCTGGGAAACATCCATCAGCTCATCCCAGGTGGTGGGAACTTCAACGCCAACTTCTGCAAGAATGTCAACATTGTAGTACAGAGCACGTGCAGATGCCAGGTCGGGAACAGCCCAGACAGTGCCGTCAATAACGGACTGATCGAGGAATGCAGGGTAGAACTTGGCATAGGTCTCGGGAGAGCACCAGTCCTCAACGGGCAGGAGCAGGTCGTCTGCCTGATAATCAGCAAAAACGTCGATATTCAGCAGGTCGGGAGCTTCGCCGTTGGCAATACGGGTATTGACAACAGTGTAGATGTCGTTCCAGGAAACAACGTCAACAACAAGGTTGATGCCCTCATTGGCAGCGTTGAACTCCTTGACAAAGTTTGCCCACCAGTCAGCGGTCTGAGTACCGTACTGGGCAGCAATCATGGTAACTTCAACCTTCTCGGGAGCGGCTTCTTCAGCAGGAGCTGCAGGTGCTGCAGGTGCTGCGGGAGCTGCTGCAGGAGCCTCTTCCTTTGCGCCGCATGCGCAGAGGGCGAAGACCATGCAAAGTGCCAGAAGCAGTGCGAGGAATTTCTTCATTTTGATTTCTCCTTAATATAGTTTTTATCGAAAAGCATTGCTGCATTTCTACAAAGTAATAAGACAGATCATGTTCTTGAAAGAACATGGCAAAGGGCGCCCTTTGCTATTGTGCACAAAATATATTGCAGTGTCAGATTCAACAAGCACTATATGTGCATAAAATATTATACTTGTAGGAATTTTATTAGTATATACAAAATTTTCCGCATCTGAGCAAAATCTTTCGTGTCCGAAAAATTCTACAGTTTATGAAAAATAAAAAAATTTTTTTGTACAAAAATGCCATCTACCATACAAGCAAGCTCGCTAGTTTTTCTGTTTTCTGTACTGTGAAGGTGTGCAGCCGATAATTTTTTTGAATATCTTTGTAAAATAATTATAGTCGCTGAAGCCTACCTTTTCGGCAATCTCCGCAATGGAAAGATTTTCCTTGAGAAGCAAGGTTTTGGCGGCCTCTACCCTTCTTATAGATATAAGCTTTGTTATGCTCCCATCGGGGCTTAGCTTTTTTGCAAGGGCGCAAAGCTTTGTGGTGCCTATTCCCAGCGCCTCTGAAATATTCTTAAGCGAAAGCTTTTCCATATAATGCTCGTCTATATACATTTCAAGGCGCTGCTGATCAGAGAAATTGGCAGAGCGTATAATACCCTCAAGCTGGATATATGAAATAATGGCTTCAAGGATCTCCGCAAAAGCCTGGCGCTTCGCAGGTGAAAACTGCACGAGCTCGTCATGCGCTTCCTTTAATTCTGCAATATCTCCTTCGTACCAGCCAAGTGAGCTGAGAGTTTCCTCCCACTGAAGCTTGCGAGGAGAGTTGTCCAGAACCTGACCGAAGGCAATAAATGCGACGATCTCACCGCTGTCAAATACCGGCAGAACGCATTCTCTCAAGCCGGCATGGCACTTGTAGGTATAGGCCTGGCGCTTTTCCATGCAGGATTTTACTGCCTTATAATCACAGGCTTCACAGCGCTTATGCCCCTCCGGGTTTTCGTTCATAATGCGGCAGAATCTGGAGTGCTTGCCAAAAAGCTGAACATTTTTGCCGGAGATATCCCATATATTTGTCTGCACTCCCACCAGCTCATAGAGGTTCATCTGAAGCTGGCGCAATTTTTCATTGTTGAATAAAACATTCATAAGCTTCTCCGATCAGATCTTTTTGGTCCAAGTCACTCAGGCCACTTTATTATCCGAGCTTTGCCTTCTCCTCAGCAAGAATTCTGAGCATTTCGTCCCACTTTTCTTCCATATCCTGCACCATCTTGAGCTGGGTTCTGCAGCGGTCAAGATTGTGTCCGGGTCTGTGCACAGCAAAATAGTTGTCACCGTCCAGATAGTCGGTCAGGAATCTCAGGCCGCATTCCAGAGTCATGGTTCTTGCACCCCAGGGCAGACTCATCAGTTCATCCTCTGTAAGTTCGGGGCAGGCAGAAAGGAAGCCTCTAATATAAGTTGCATAGAGCTCAAGGTCTACAGAAACCTTGCTGATATCCTTCTCATCCTCAGCAGCGGTGGCTGCACCGAAGCGGATGGAATCGCCGAAGTCATAGGCCATCAGGCCGGGCATAACAGTATCAAGGTCAATAACACAAAGTGCCTTACGAGTCTGGTCATCCAGCATAACGTTATTGAGCTTGGTATCATTATGAGTAACTCTCAGAGGCAAACGACCTTCCTTGAGCCAGTTCTGAAGAGTTGCACCATCCTGCTCGCGCTTGAGATACTCCTCAATTTCATAAGCACATTCCTTTGCTCTGTCCACAACATCAGCTTCAAGTGCCAGACGGAACTTGCGGTATCTGTCGGGCGTATTGTGGAAGTTAGGAATTGTCTCATGCAGTGTATCTGCGGGAAAATCCGCCAGCTGACGCTGGAAATTACCGAAGGCAACAGCGCTTTCATAGAAATCGGAAGGCTGTTCTGCTGCCTGCAGGCAAAGGCTCTGCTCAATAAAATCATACATACGCCAGTACTTGCCATCCTCATCGCAGAGATAGTCTTCACCGGAGACAGTCTTCACAAGGTGCAGGCACTCTCTTGGATCACTGACCAACGCAGACAGATGCTCTGTAACCGCGATAACGTTTGCCATCAGGCCGGGAACATTGGCAAAGACAACTTCATTAATGCCCTGCAGGATGTATCTCAGACCTTTGTCTGTAACGACTAGATATGTACGGTTTATATGTCCGAAACCATAGGGCTCACAGCTTACGATATTACCGGAAACAAGAAATTTTTCCGCGGCTCTAAGGGCAGTGTTCATTGCATAGCCTCCTGTTTATTAGATATGTTAATATTCTACAATATACTTGTCAAATTAATAGGCACACAAATTCAATATTAAGTAATTATATTCGTTTTTTCAAATATTTTCCGGAAATTTCAGTTTTTTGAAATGAATTATTTGTTTGTTTTTCGTCAAAGTGGACAAAAAAAGCGTTTGCCCAAATTGCAGGCAAACGCTTTTTTATCAGTGCTGGTAATAGGTGTCCATGGCGTAATTACCGTTTTCCAGCTTTTTATTGATTATTTCATCGAGCACAACATTGCCCTGCAGGTCAAGAACAAGTCGATGAGTCAGTGTGCGATAGCCGGATCCTACATCGTCCTCGAAGCCATAAATTTCGGTCTTGAATTTGATGACGTATCCTTCTCTGTCCTCATAGGCAGGCTCAACAATACGCTGGTAATCATACTGCCAGGTGTAGGAGTTGTCAAAGCCTACAGGCATATAGTCATTCTCTTCCAAAGTTCCCCAGACCTCAAAGGTAAGGGTGCTGTTTTCGTTATCAAATATACCCACCAGCTTGACGGGATAATTCTTGTTGTTTTTGAACTTGAAGTCAATGCTACGCCCACCACCCTCAGGAATTGTAACGGTGGCATCAGTACCCATCTGCATATAGTTCACCGGGAAATAATGGCACTCACGCTCCACAGTCTCAAGGAAGGCAAATGCAGTTGCGGCATAAAGCGTACTGGAAACCTGGCAGGCACCGCCGCCGATCTCATCCTTAACATCGCCGTCAACATAAGCGGGAGCCGGCAGGAAGCCTGCTTCCTCAGTGCGGACACCCACAACTTCATTGTAGGAAAATTCATCCCCAGGATAAAGGATGTACTCGTTTATCTTGGATGTTGCCAGATCAAGGTTGCTTCTGCGGGGTGCAGCAGAATTGGGGAACTTGGTGGTGCAGGCGCCAAGGAGATCGCGGTAAAGCTGGCCTCTGAGATATTCGCCGGTAACTTCAGGCCAGGTAACATCAAGAGAGATATTCACCTTGCCGCCAACTGCAGCATCGTTCCATGCTTTCTGAGCATGGCTGACATTAAAGTCACAGCCTACAACCTCATCGCTGACCACAAACTTGCCGTCATCGCTGTAGCTTGCATCAACAGGCTCAGCCTCAAGCTTTTTGTGCAGGGCATCAAAGTCTGGTGCGCTGGGCTCTTTGCTGATTTTGGTATAGCGAAGCTCACTATTACCAGCGTCAAGAGCTGCAACAATTGCGCTGTTGAGATCATTTCTGTCAATCTCAATCTGGCCCCAGCCTTTAACCATGGTCAGAAGCTCTGCCTCATAGTCAACAATATATTCTTCTTTTCCCAGATAGGCATCCAGTTTTGCCATACCTTCTTCAATACAGCGGTCGATATAATCTGTATCAGCATTCTTGCACAGTTCATTCACATCCACAGGATTGACAACAAGCTTTACAGCAGTAACAAGATTGCCAAAAATATCCTTATCATGACCATGACTGAAGGCTGCCTCAACCGCATCATCGAGCGAGAGAGCCATGCCGGCCTTAACAGGGTCCACCTCAAAGCTTACATCGCCAAGAGTAGTTACCTTAACAGGGGCACAAACACGCTCCTCCCAAGCAGCGGCTTCAAGTGCATTTCGGGCCTCATCACGGCTCATACCACCCACATCAATGCCGCCAATGCTGATGTTGGCAAGAATAGTATTGCCATTGGTAATGCTGTGTCCCAGATACATGGCACCCACGCCGGCAGAAACCAGCAGAACTATTATAAGCAAAAAAGCCAACAGGACTTTCTTCATTTCAGTTCTCCTTCATGAATAAACATATTTCTACATAGTTACACATTATAATTTAAATGCAATATAAAAAGCAATGTTTTTAATATATTTTTTACACTCTAAAAAATTCAGAAAAAACTCTTGACAAATCCCTATTTGTTTTGTATGATAACAGCGTAGTTAGCGAACGCTAACCGAATATTCGAGAGCCAGCATCAGCTGGCATTGATTAAAGCCGTTAGTTAGCCATAGCTAACCGCCACAAAACGCTATAAGGCGCTTTTTTCAGTCTGGCGGTTAGTGCAGGCTAACCTTATATAAAGGAGCGTTAAATGAACGAGGAATACATCGTAAGAAATTGTGCCCCCACTCTCGCCGGGATAAAGACAGCCAGTATGTTCAGCTGCCCCTGCGACAGTGCGGAGAAGCTCAAGGCTTTCCTGCGTGAGATGAATTCCCGTCTGAACCCGAAAGGTATAAGGCTCCTCCCTCTCAGAGTTTCTGAAAAAAGGGCTCTCATATACGTCTACCGGCCTGACAGACTAAGCGCCGATCTTTGCGACACTTGTGCCGGAAAGTTGCTAAGCGAAGCAGGATACAACACCGGCTGCTGTGAAAGATGCCTTGTGCATCTTATCAACAAGCTTCGTTCTCAGCCTGATTTCCCCCACGAGATAGGACTTTTTCTGGGCTATCCCCCGGAGGATGTGCTGGGCTTTATCAAGAACAAGGCTCAGGATTACAAACTTTCCGGATTGTGGAAGGTATACGGTGACGTTGAAAAGGCAAAGAAAAGATTTGATCTTTTCAAAAAGTGTGACCGGGTATATTACCACCAGTGGTCACAGGGCAGAAATATAGAGCGGCTTGCAGTCGCTGCCTGATTTTCAAATTGTTTATATTATGAAAGGAAGTATATATATGAGTAAGATTGCAGTTGTTTACTGGAGCGGTACCGGCAACACCGAGGCCATGGCAAATGCCATTGTCGAAGGCATCAATGCCGGAGGTGCAGAAGGCAGCCTGTTCAACCCAGGTGAGTTTGACGCCTCCATGCTCTCATCATATGACGCAGTGGCCTTTGGCTGCCCTGCTATGGGCGCAGAACAGCTGGAAGACTTTGAGTTTGAGCCCATGTTTGAATCCTGCAAAGGTTCACTTTCCGGAAAAAAGCTGGCACTCTTCGGCTCGTACGGCTGGGGTGACGGTCAGTGGATGCGTTCCTGGGAGGAAAGCTGCCGCGAAGCCGGTGCCAAGCTCGTAAGTGAAGGACTTATCTGCTCCGGCTATCCTGAGGCTGATAGCCTTGAAAGCTGCAGATCCCTGGGCAGAAAGCTCATCTGATTAACTTGATACCATTGTTTCTCCATATTCTACATCTCTCCTGAAAAAGAAGCCCTGCAGCTTTTGCTGCAGGGCTTTGACTTTTAAAATCACAGGACTCCGTTCATTTTATCCAGCTTATAATTTCTTGCATAGAGCATCAGGTCAACACCCACCATGCACATATTCAGCACATAGAAAAACAACACATACCATTTGTCTGCAAAGGCTGCCATATATGCGGTGTTGAGAAGCTTTGAGATTATGCCGGCAATATAGCCGAAGAATATCAGCACAAGAAAGCCAAGACTCTTGCCCTTGGTGGTGCGGGCCTTATAGGATTTCATAACATTCATGGGCCATGATGCGCCAAAGCTGAGGATCATAATTATCTCAAATAATTCGGACATTCAATCGCTTCCTTTCCTTAGTCCGCGGACAGTATATTACCGTAAACGAAAAAAGGCAAGAAAAAAAGGATGCTGAAAACAGCATCCTTTTTTCTTTTTTGATTTTTGCCTTCTGCCGCAGCATTGTTAATAATCAAGGCTCTTGAGCAGAGGGCAATTTACAGCGGAGACTGGCAAACTCCGTATGCTGTAAGTATGCAGCTGATTAATTACTCAGCCTTGACTTCCTTCTTGGAAAACTGGTTCTTGATGGTGATAACACCTTCAATTGCCAGAACAACAGCCAGGACAACCAGCAGAACGCCGATGATTGCCTGTACCCAGGGACCCCAGTCTGCACCACCAGCGGTGATGAGGCCGATCTGAGTCTTGGTGTTGATGATCAGAGATGCGATGGTGACGATCAGCATGAAGCCGAAGGGGAACAGAAGCATCTTGTTGTTCTTGCCTGCATTGCCGAGCCAGGTTGCGATAGCCAGCAGAGCCAGAGCTGCGAGCAGCTGGTTTGCAGAGCCGAACAGAGCCCATATCTTAGCATAGCCGTTGAGGCCGAGCATAACGCCGGCGATAACGGTAATGACGGTAGCAACGTAGGGGTTGGCCAGAACCTTCTTGTAACCGGTGACATTGTCAACGGTCTCGCCCTTGGTAGCGTCAATCCAGAACTCCTGGAACATGAAGCGGCCCAGACGGGTAGCAGTGTCCAGAGAGGTAAGGCAGAAGGTGGAGTAGGTCAGGACCAGCAGAGTGAAGAGAACCTGATATACAGTGCCACGGGAAGGATCGATCATACCGGCAAGGCCGCCGCCGAAGATAGCGGTTGCACCGGTGAGCTCGAACTCCGTGCCCTTGAGGCTGTATGCGTATGCAACAGCGCAGAGGGTGAGCAGAGCCAGGACACACTCGATAAGCATGCCGCCGTAAGCAATGGGCTTAGCGTCG
>JAFQQV010000088.1 GCA_017410425.1 Oscillospiraceae bacterium | reverse complement strand
TGGGCACCCTCGACATGGCTCTCGTAGCAAACTCCATCGTTGAGACCTACTGCTCCGACTTCGCTATCCTTGGCACTCCCTACGTTTACGACTCCATCGAGCACCAGCAGAAGGTCTTCGAGTCCGGCAAGCTGGCTGACCTCTATGCAGAGACCGAAGCTCAGGGCTTCACCATTCTTGCAAACTACTCCCTCGGCGCACGTAACCTCTACACCAGCGACAAGATCGGCGCTGTCACCACTCCCGAGCAGGCTGCTGGCCTGAAGATCCGCGTTATGGGTTCTGACACCTGCATCAAGATGATGGGCCTCATGACCGGCGGCACCGACGGTGTTGCAATGGCACAGGGCGATGTTTACTCCGCAATCCAGACCGGTACCCTCGACGGTGCTGAGAACAACATCATCACCTACGTTGACCTGGTTCAGTACGAAGTAGCTCCCTACTACAACCTGACCGGCCACCTGATGATCCCCGATGAGCTGTGCATTGCCAACGACGTTCTCGCTTCCATGAGCGAGGAAGACCAGGCTGCATTCAAGCAGATCTGCAATGAGTCCATCGCTTACATGTTCAACCTCTGCGCTGAGCTGCGTGCTGACTACGAGGCAAAGGCACTCGAGCAGGGCGTTACCATCTCCGAAGCTGACGTTCCCGCATTCCAGGCTGCTTGCGCTGACCTGATCACCGACGTTGCAAACCGCAACGACATGACCAAGTCCGTCTACGAGGCAATCCTGTCCTGCCGCTAATTTGCAGTTACATACTGTAATCGTCAATTAAACTAAAAAAGGCCCACAGCATGCTGTGGGCCTTTCCCCTATTATCTACCCCCGTTTAAAACTCCTTCGCTGAGTTTTACTTCTGTTAGAAAAAGGAGGCCGCTTGTGGAGGCTTTAAATAAGATCAAGTTTTGGATCGACAAAGTTATCGAGGTTATAAGCACTATAATCCTCGCCATCATGACTGTCCTGGTCGTTTATCAGGTCGTTACCCGCTACGTTTTCAATGCACCCAGTGCAATTTCTGAAATTCTTTCTCAGTACCTTTTTGTTTGGATGATTATGTTCGGCAGTGCTTACGTCTATGGCAGCCGTGAGCACCTGACTATCGATATTCTCAAAGATAAATTCAGCCCTAAAGTCAATATGATCGCAGAGATCTGCGCTCAGGTCTGCCTGTTCCTGTTCATCGCTCTCGTATGTGTTTGGGGCGGTTATCTGTACACCGTCAAGAGCGCACCTCAGGTGGATGCACAGCTTGGCATTTCCAAGGCAATTCTTTACTCCTCACTGCCCTTTACCGGTGTTGTCACTCTGTTCTACGCTGTCTATAATTGCGTTCTGTCCGTGTTCAACTACAAGCACCACAAGCGCAGCTTCGGCGATGAGCTGTCCGGCACTGCATGATATAGGAGGTAAACAGATATGACTACAACTGCATTGGCCGGCATCATGATGGTGGCACTGATATTCGTCACCCTGGCTGTCGGTTTCCCCATCGGCCTGAGCATCGGTATCGGTTCCGCTGTCGGTCTTTACATCATCATGCCCAACACCGGCGCACTGATGGTTTCCGCACAGAAAATGTTCCAGAGCGTTAACTCCTTCGCTCTGCTGGCAATTCCTTTCTTCGTCCTTGCCGGTAACCTGATGAACTCAGGCGGCATTGCGCGACGTCTGGTCGGCTGTGCCCAGATCGTCGCCCACAGACTCCCCGGCTCCCTTGCACAGACCAACATCGTTGCAAACATGCTCTTCGGTGCAATGTCCGGCTCCGGCGTTGCTGCAGCTGTCGCCATGGGCGGCATCCTCGGCCCCATGGAGAAGGAAGCAGGCTACTCCGACGAGTACATTGCTGTATGTAACATCGCCTCCGGCCCGACCGGTATGATGATCCCCCCCTCCAACATCATGATCGTCTACTCCACCGTCGCCGGTTCCGTTTCCGTTGCAGCTCTGTTCATGGCAGGCTACGTTCCCGGCATTCTCTGGGGTCTGGCTGTTATGATCGTTGCCGGCGTTATGGCAAAGAAGCGCGGCTACATCTCCGATGAGCACTACACCTTCAAGTACACTCTCAAGACCCTGTGGGATGGTATCCCCAGCCTTCTGATGATCGTTGTCGTTATCGGCGGTATTCTTGGCGGCATCTTCACCGCTACCGAGGGCTCCGCTATTGCAGTTGCCTACGCTCTGATTCTCTCCTTCATCTACAGAAACATCAGAGTCAAGGACCTGCCCGGCATCATCTTCTCCTCCGTTAAGACCACCGCTGTTATTGAGTATCTGGTCTGCGTTTCCGGTATCATGGGCTACGTTATGTCCTACACCCATATTCCCCAGCTGGTTGCAGAAGCCATCCTTGGCCTCACCACCAACAAGTACCTCATTCTTCTTATCATGAACCTCATTCTGCTGGTTGTCGGCTGCTTCATGGACCCCACTCCCGCAGTTCTGATCTTCACCCCCATCTTCCTGCCCATCGTCCAGACCTGGGGCATGCACGCCGTTCACTTCGGTCTCATGATGGTCATGAACCTCTGTGTCGGTACTCTGACTCCCCCTGTCGGCGCTATCCTCTTCGCAGGCTGCCGTGTCAATGGTGTCAAGATCGAGCAGATCATCAAGATGCTGCTGCCCTTCTTTGCAGTTATCGCCATCTCCCTGCTGCTCATCACCTACGTCCCCGCACTGACCATGACCGTTCCCAAGCTTCTCGGCCTTGTCTGATTTAGGAGATAGTTTATGGATCCTAAGGAACTCAATTTTCAGCTTGCCCATCTGGGCATAAATCAGGCCGACGCCGAAGAAGGCGCCGCCACCGCCGCACTTCTTTCCAGCCTTTTCGGCTGGGAAGTGCGCGAGACCCCCGGCTCCATTTTTGTCAACGAACAGTTTGAAGTGATGAAGATGCCCTTCCGCGGCCGCCTCGGCCACATCGGCATCACCACCAGCGACGTTGTCAAGGCAAGAGAATGGCTCGAAAGCAAGGGCATCGTCTTTGCCGAAGAAAGCGCCAACTATGACGAAAACGGCCGCCTCAAGCTGATATACGCCCGTGATGATATTGCAGGCTTTGCCTTCCATATCACCCAGAAAGGATAATTATGGATATTCGTTATTCCGCACATCCCAATGATGTAAAGAGATACACCACCGAGGAGCTCCGCAATGAGTTTCTCATCACCGAGCTCTATCAGCCCGACACCGTTCAGGCTACCTACTCCCATGTTGACCGCATGGTAGTGCTCGGCATCATGCCCGTTGCCAAGAAGCTCTCCATCGATGACGGTATCGATGTATGGGCAAATTTCGGCACCAGCTTCTTCCTTGAGAGACGTGAAGCAGGCGTGTTCAATCTGGGCGGCGCAGGCTACATTGAGTGCGACGGTGTGCGCTATGATCTGGACTTTGAGGACTGCCTCTACATCTCCAGAAGCACCAAGTCCGTAGTCTTTGCAAGCAACGATGCAGCAAATCCCGCAAGATTCTATGTTGTATCCGCACCTGCACACAAGGACTGCAAGACCACCTTCATCTCCATCAAGGATGCAAACAAGCGTCCTCTCGGCAGCACTGAGACCGCCAACAAGCGTGTTATCAACCAGTTCATCCACCCCGATGTCCTGGAGACCTGCCAGCTGTCCATGGGTCTGACCAAGCTGGATCCCGGCAACGTCTGGAACAGCGTTCCCCCCCACACCCATGAGCGCCGCATGGAAGTCTACACCTACTACGGTCTGCCCGAAGACGGCGTGCTCATGCACTTCATGGGTCAGCCTACCCAGACCCGTCATCTGGTCATGAAGAATTTTGATGCCGTTATTTCCCCCTCCTGGTCCATGCACTTTGGCTGCGGCACCTCCAACTATACCTTTATCTGGGCTATGGGCGGAGAGAACCAGGCCTTCGACGATATGGACAATTTCTCCTGCACCGATCTTCGCTAAACAAAAAAAACACACACTCCCTCCGGGGAGTGTGTGAAAAATTAAGTTCAGGCAAGACCCTTTATACGGAGCATGGGTGATACACGAAGCGCATGCAGCAGACGTTTCATATCATTGTCCTTGACCTTTTTGTAGTTTTCCTTGATGATGCAGCAGTCCATCATGAAAAGATAGACTGCAAGCTCCATCGGCTCTGCAAGAAAGGCGGGTACATAATCCGTCCCAATCAAAAAGCAGCCCAGACTTGCCATGCGCAGCGGGTTGAATCTTGTCTTAACGAATTTATTGCCGTAAACAATGTGCAGTGTAGGCGGCATACCGGGCATTGCGCAGGCAATGATATTACGGTTCTTTTCATTCAAGGCCGGCTCTTCCGCGTCGGGATTATACTGGCATACGATATTATCGTACATCAGTTCCCCTGTTCTGCGGGAATGTTTAAGTTTCTTGCCGGTAAATACAATTTTTTTACGGTTTTTGAGTTCCTTGTCATACCACTCGGCTATCTTAAGCTGGTCAAAGTGAAAGTCAAAACTTATACCCGTAGATTCACAGTGTACTGTATAGCAGCTGTCCGACAGAATATCAAAATACTCTGTGCGATTCTGCTGTGCTCTTTTGAAAATGGAATTCCAGGCCTGCCTGAATTCCGGGTAGAAGCCCCGCTCTCTTATCTCAGGATCCTGAAAGCATGCTTCTATCGAATCCAACAGTTCCTGGCTGATCTGTGTTTTTGACATACGGTCACCCCCGGGATTTTGTAAAGCCCATTATATATGTCTTAATTGAAAATAGCAATAATACTTAAGGAGGAAATCCAATGTCTATTCTGGAAAAAGTCGCATCCACCGGTGTTGTTCCCGTTGTTGTTCTTGAGAACGCTGATGACGCAGTTCCCCTTGCCAAGGCCCTTATCGACGGCGGCCTGCCCTGCGCAGAGGTCACCTTCCGCACCGCTGCCGCTGAGGAGTCCATCCGCCGCATGACCGAGGCATACCCCGACATGTTTGTCGGTGCTGGCACCGTTCTGTCCATTGAGCAGGTCGACAAGGCTGTTGCCGCCGGCTCCCAGTTCATCGTCACCCCCGGCTTTGACCCCGAAGTCGTGGATTACTGCCTTGAGAAGAACATACCCGTATTCCCCGGCTGTGTTACCCCCACTGAGATCACTCAGGCTGTCAAGCGCGGTCTGAAGGTCATCAAGTTCTTCCCCGCCTCCTCCTTCGGCGGTGTCGGCACCATCAACGCTCTGGCCGGCCCCTTTGTCGGTCTGAAGGTCATGCCCACCGGCGGTGTCAACGCAAAGAATCTTGAAGAGTACCTCAACTGCAAGCACATCGTCGCATGCGGCGGCAGCTGGATGGTCAAGGGCGACCTCATCAAGGCCGGCGACTTCAAGAAGATCGAAGAACTCACCCGCGAAGCAGTTGAGCTCGTAAAAGAGATCCGCAGCAAGCAGTAATATATTGAATAGATATAAGGAGAACTACCATGAATCTTAATCTCAGACCCAAAGAAGAATGCGCATTTGACGCTGTTTCCCTCGGCGAAATCATGCTCCGTCTCGATCCCGGTGAGGGTCGTATCCGTACCGCACGTTCCTTCAAGGCTTGGGAAGGCGGCGGCGAGTACAACGTCGTTCGCGGTCTGCGCAAGTGCTTCGGCCTCAAGACCGCTGTTATAACTGCTTTTGCTGACAACGAAGTCGGCGCACTGATGGAAGACTTCATCATGCAGGGCGGCGTTGACACCTCCCTCATCAAGTGGATGAAGACCGACGGTATCGGCCGCATCTGCCGCAATGGTATCAACTTCACCGAGCGCGGCTTCGGCATCCGCGGCGCAAAGGGCTGCTCTGACCGCGCCAACACCGCTATCTCCAAGGCCACTCCCGAAGATTTCGACTTTGAGTACATTTTCGGCACTCTGGGCGTTCGCTGGCTGCACACCGGCGGTATCTACGCTGCTCTGTCCGAGCAGTCCTGCGAGACCGTTCTTGCCGCTATCAAGACCGCAAAGAAGTACGGCACCATCGTATCCTACGACCTGAACTACCGTCCCTCCATGTGGAGCGCCATCGGCGGCGAGGCAAAGGCTCAGGAAGTCAACAAGGAAATCGCAAAGTACGTTGACGTTATGATCGGCAACGAGGAAGACTTCACCGCATGCCTTGGCTTCGAGATCGAAGGCAACGATGCAAACCTCAAGACCCTGAATCTGGACGGCTACAAGAAGATGATCAACAAGGCTGCTGAGACCTATCCCAACTTCAAGGCAGTCGCTACCACTCTCCGCCAGGTCAAGACCGCTACTGTCAATGACTGGAGCGCAATCTGCTGGGCAGATGGTGAGATCTACAAGGCAAAGCAGTACGACGGTCTGGAGATCATGGACCGCGTTGGCGGCGGCGACTCCTTCGCTTCCGGCCTTATCTACGGTCTGATGACCACCGGCGATGCTGAGCTGGCTGTCAACTACGGTGCTGCCCACGGCGCACTGGCAATGACCACTCCCGGCGACACCACCATGGCTACCAAGAGCGAAGTTGAAGCCATCATGGGCGGCGCTGGCGCAAGAGTTCAGAGATAAACCAAGCTGTATAAAAAATCCGCTTTTTCAGCAATAAAGGAGTATTTTCTATGTACGATGTTAATAAGCAGTTTTCCCTCGAGGGCAAGGTAGCTCTCGTTACCGGTGCAGCATACGGCATCGGCTTTGCAATCGCCGAGGCTCTTGCAGCAGCAGGCGCAAAGATCGCCTTCAACTGCCGCGGCCAGCATCACATGGATGAGGCTATCAAGGCCTACGCCGAAAAGGGCATCGAGGCTCACGGCTACATCGCCGATGTTACCAAGGAAGAAGACATCAACATGCTCATCGAGAGCATCGAGAAGGAACTCGGTACTATCGACATTCTCGTCAACAACGCCGGTATCATCAAACGTATTCCCATGATCGAGATGGAGGCCTCCGACTTCCGTCAGGTTATCGACATTGACCTTGTTGCTCCCTTTATGATGGCAAAGGCCGTTATCCCCGGCATGATCAAGAAGGGCCATGGCAAGATCATCAACATCTGCTCCATGATGAGCGAGCTGGGCCGCGAGACCGTTTCCGCATACGCAGCTGCAAAGGGCGGCCTGAAGATGCTGACCCGCAACATCTGCTCCGAGTACGGTGAGTACAACATCCAGTGCAACGGCATCGGCCCCGGCTACATTGCCACTCCCCAGACCGCTCCTCTGCGTGAGCCCCAGGCAGACGGCAGCCGCCACCCCTTCGATCAGTTCATCATCGCCAAGACTCCCGCTGCACGCTGGGGCGAGGCTGAGGACCTGATGGGCCCCGCTGTCTTCCTTGCATCCGACGCTTCCAACTTCGTCAACGGCCATGTTCTCTACGTTGACGGCGGTATCCTTGCCTACATCGGCAAGCAGCCCTGATTTAAGGAGGAATACGGCATGAGAGCTGCTGTTCTGAAAAGCTGGCTCAACATGGAAATGTGTGACATTCCCATGCCTGTTCCTGCTGAAAATGAAGCACTTATCAAGATTAAGCTGGCCGGTGTCTGCGGCAGCGATATGACTGTTTATCGCGGCAAGCACATGACCGCTACCGTGCCCGTAGTTCTGGGCCACGAGATTCTCGGTACTATCGAGTCTCTGCCCGAAGGCTACGAGGGCAAGTTCAAGCTTGGCCAGCGCGTGCTGATGAACCCCATCATCTCCTGCGGCCACTGCTCTGCCTGCAAGCACGGTCTGCCCTGGGTCTGCGAAAATCTCAAGCTTCTGGGCATCCATGTAAACGGTGGTTATGAAGAATACACCACTGTTGCTGTGGACAAGCTGGTTGCTGTCCGTGACGAGACTCCCGATGATGTTGCTATCCTGGGTGAGCCTTTCGCTGTCGGCATCCATGTTATGGTCAATTCCAAGGTACAGAAGGGCGACAAGATTTTTATCTCCGGCGGCGCAACCGTTGGCCTTTACATCGCCATCCTTGCAAAGGCAGCCGGTGCAGAGCGCGTCATTATCTCCGAGATCAACGAGCCCAGACGTCAGTTTGTTGAGTCTATGGGCATCGAGACCATCAACCCCAACGAGGTTGATGCTATGGATCTGATGCGTGAGGTCACCGACGGCGGCGGATTCGACATAGTTTACGACACCTCCGGTGCTGCATCCTGCATTCTGCAGATGCCTGACCTCTGCCGCTGCGGCGGTAAACTGCTGAGCCTTGGCCTGTCCGGCGATGCTTACCAGTTCATCATCGGCAAGGTGGCTTTCAAGGAGATCACCCTTGTGGGCAACCGCCTTTACTCTCAGGAAGACTTTGAGGAAGGCGTCCGCTTTGTTGAAGATAATTGGCAGGAACTGCATCTGGACCGCATGGTCACTGACCGCCTGACTCTCAGTGAGGCTGAAAAGGCTGTTTCCATGATGATCAACGGCGACAATATCTGCAAGATTATTCTCGACTGCGAGAAGTAAATACGGGCACGAATTTATAAAATAAAACGGCATCTGATTTATCAGGTGCCGTTTTATTTTATACTCAAAGCCACGCGTTAGAAACCCAGTTTTCAGCAAAAAAACAGGCCGCTTTAGCGGCGGCCTGTGAGTGTAATACATTTTCCAAATTATTTAGAAGCGATGTCAGTATTGATCATTCTGGCATCTGCTCTAAGCACCTGAATACTTGTGCTTATGAGCAATGATGATTTACATAATATAATTTACAATAATCAATACCCGATGATACTGTCTGCGCCGTAGTAGAGTGCCATATATTCATTAGCCCAATTGTCTGCATCCTCAGTGCTGAGATAATTCAGACCTTCAAGCGCGCTGTATTTTGTTTGGGCATAGGGGCGGGGAACCTGAATATCTTTTTCACCGGCAACGAGGGAGTTAATTATGATCTCGTGGTTAAAGCCGAGCAGATAGTGCGTGCGCTGAATATCACGGACACCTGTATAACCCCAGTAAGCGGTGAAGCACAGGCAGATGGCGCACAGGCCAACAAGCAGCTTTTTATATGCACTGTCAAAAAGCGGGGCAAAGAGCAGGCCATTTGCACATATCAGCAGGATAAGGCCGATAAACATGCTGCGCCCAGCGCAGTACATGGCAAACATAAGCACGAAATGACCGGCTAGGGAGCCGAGGAAGAAGCAGGCGGAAAGTACGCGGAGTTCCTGTTTTATACCCTGCTTTATTGCCAGATAATAAAACAGCACAAAGCAGATAAGCAGCGGCCAGAACTTGAGATACTGCAGGCCAGTGTTGATAAAGTTTGCAAAAAGTACAGGAATGGAGAATTCTGCGGATTTATTCACGCTTTCAGCCGGGGCAAACATCATATAGAAAAAGCCAACAAATGCTGCTGCCAGGCTCAGCCACATCCAAAGGCTGAGCTTTTGCTTTCTCCATACTTTACAAAGGAAGATAAACAGCATTGCCATGAAAATCAAGGCGACAGAGGCGTTTTCAGAGAAAGCACCAACGATGGCGGAAAAAAATATGTACAGAATCTGCCCGATAAGGCCGGGCTCACCGTCGTAAAGAAACTTGTTCACCCAGGGAATAAGCCATGCAATGCATGCAACAGCGCACCAGAGGTAGTTTACAGAGCCATCAAGCCAGAGATAAACCTGGCCGAACTGGGGCTGAAGAACCCAAATCAGGCCGAAGATGCTCAGCAGAAGCAGGACATTGTGGCGGCTTTCGCCTTTGACTATGTGGTATATAAAGCAGATCAGCGCAGCAAAAAAAGCGGCATTGAAAATATTGAACACAGCCTTTGGCAGCATAAGGAAAAGCTGCACCAGAAAATGGGCCACAACTCTGCCGTTCATGCTGTACCTGTGGGCGGCCATTGAGGGGAAGATGTCACCAACACTTTCAATGGGGCTCTTGTCCAGAAAGCTGAAGCAGTACATGTAGTCATCTGCCACAAGATCAGTATTGAAATTACAGAACAGCAGGATAAGGAAAATAGCAAGCACTGCTGCTGTGAGCACAAGTTTCGAATAATTAAGTTTACATAATGAAAACTTCTCTGTCATTGCATAACTCCAAATAACATAATATAATAAACATAAGTTAGTTTACATAAATATTACCTGCCGAATACCCATAGGTGGGTTACACCGAAGGCCTCGCGTATATAGCAGTTGAGCATATAGATGGGATAGCCCATGTTGCCGCGCACACCGGCAGCTTCTGCACCCAGTATTTTTGCCATGCACTTGGCGCGGTACAGATGGTAGGAGCTGGAGACGATGGCGATATTGCCGTTGGGATCGTCACCGCGGCTTCTTATGATGTCAAAGGAAAACTGTAGGTTTTCCATGGTAGAGGTGGCCTTGGGCTCCATTATAATGCGCTCCGCTGCAACGCCATGAGCTATCAGCCACTCGTGCATACATTGAGCTTCAGTGATATTTTCGCCCTGGCCTTTGCCGCCGCTGACAATGGCGATGCTGTCAGGATGCTGTTCCATGTATTCCAGAGCACCCTCAAGTCTGTGCTGCAGGGCAAGGGAAGGAGTATCTCCGTGGACTGCGGCGCCCAGCACGATGAAATAGTCACGTTCAGCGTCCTTGTCGGTAAAGGAATTCTTTACAATGGGAATCTCCACCGCGCAGAAATACATAAATCCAATGCTGACCAGTATCAACACAGCCCGCCAGAGCCCATCCGGGGCAAAGTGACGAACGATAAGCAGTGCTGCAAAGAATATAAAGCTGTATGCAATGTAGTCATAGCCGCGCATACAGAACTTGAAGAAGGCGGCTAGCACCAGCAGTGCTGCCGGGCTAATTATCCATTGGGGTATTGCCTTGAATATGTTCATTGATCCAGCGCCTCCCAGCGCTCGTAAAGCTCCAGAAGCTCCATTTCAAGATTTTCTTTTTCCTCGGAAATCTCCATCAGCTTCTGGTAATCGGTGGCATGCTCTTCGGCAAGAGCGTCAAGCTCTGCTATCTGAGCTTCCAGTTTCGCAATGTCCTTTTCCAGCTTGGCCATGGCCTTGCTGGTATTTTTGGGCTTGGGAGCCTTTTGAGGCTTTTCTTTCTCTTTCTCCTTTTCCCGCTGCTTGGATGCCTGTTCAAATACGCTCTGGCGTTCGCGCCAACTGCAGAACTCGGAGTAGCTGCCGCGGAAGTCTATGATTTGTCCGTCGCGCAATTCCCAGATGCGGGTGGCAAATTTCTCAATGAAATAGCGGTCATGGGAGACAAAGAGCAGTGTTTGCTCATAGTCGGACAGTGCGTCTTCTATCCATTCCCGGCTGGCGATGTCCAGATGGTTTGTAGGCTCGTCCAGTATGAGGAAGTTTATTTCTCCACCCATCAGCATGCACAGGCGAAGGCGGCTCTTTTCACCACCGGAAAGGGCACCAACGGGCGTCAGCACACTCTCACCCCTGAAGCCGAAGGCGGCAAGCCTGTCGCGGGCCTGCTGCGGCTCGCACTTGCAGTCGTAAAGCATGGTGTCCAGTGCGCTGCGTTCCTCATTTGTAAAGCGCACGATCTGGGGCAGATATGCCTTGCGAATGGTGGGGCCGGTGTAGAGAAAGCCGGTGTCGGGAATCTCATCGCCCATGATCAGCTTGACCAGGGTTGACTTACCGGTACCGTTGTCGCCGATAAGGGCAATGCGCTCACCGCCGGAGACTTCCATATCAAGGCCGGAGAACAGTGTCCTGTCGCCAAAGCCCTTGGAGATATCCTCCATGACCAGGGCCTCGTCACCGAAAAATTCACGCTGTTTGAACTTGACTTTCAGCTTCTTCTGCTCGGTGGGCTTTTCGCTGTGACTCAGCTTCTCAATGCGTTTTTCCATGGAAAAGGCGCGCTTGTGCAGCTTGTCCATGCCCATGAATGCCCAGAGATGCATCTGCTCTGCGGCCCGGGTGAGCTGCTCAATCTTGGCCTGATCCTTTTCGTACTTTTTAAGCTTCTCCTCGAAACGGCGCTGCCGCTCCTCAACGTAGAAGCTGTAGTTGCCGCTGTAAAGCTCGGCCTTGCCTTCGTTTATCTCTATGCAGCGCTGCACAACCTTGTCCAGAAAATAGCGGTCATGGCTTATGGTCAGCACTGTACCCTTGAAGTGCAGCAGATAATCCTCCAGCCACTCGGTTGCGTGAAGATCCAGATGGTTTGTAGGCTCGTCCAGCAGCAAAATGTCAGTATCCTCAAGTATGAGCCTTGCCAGATTTACCCGGGTCTTTTCACCGCCGGAGAGGGATTCAAAGCTCTGTGCCAGCATGGCAGGGGGGATGTCCAGACCGTTTGCTACCCGGTTTCTGTCCACATCCATTTCATAGCCGCCCAGACGCCTGAAGTCCTCCTGCAGTTTGTCGTACTCTGCCAGAAGCTCAGGGGATGCATCATGCTCCATTTGTGCAGCAAGCTTATCCATCCTGTCGCTTATCTTATAAAGATGTCTGTGTGCATCCTTCAGAACTTGCTCTGTGGTCCAGCCTTCGGGATATACGGGGATCTGGGAGATAAGGCCCATACGCTTGGAGGCGGGAATGGCGATCTCTCCCTCGTCATAGCGTATCTCGCCCACGAGGATTCGGAAAAGAGTGGTCTTACCGCTGCCGTTGTGGCCCAGAATACCCACACGCTCACCGGAGTTTATAGTGAAGCTGAGCCCATCCAGTATATTATTACCATGCTCAAAGGATTTGACCAATGAGTTTACGGAAATATCAGTCATTATATCTTCTTCCTGTTATTCAAGATTCTCAACTGCCCACTGCAGCACTTCACCTGTTACGCTGCCCGCTGCGGTGATGCCGAAGCCACCGCGCTCAACCAGTGTTACAAAAGCGTAGGGGTGTTCTTCGTCCTGCAAAAAGCCCACAAACCAGGAGTGAGCCGTACCGTCACCAAGCTCCGCGGTGCCGGTTTTTGCGGCAATGTTCAGGCCGGGGAACATCTCCTCCGCACCGTAGTGGTCAATGGCGGTATAGTTCATCATTTCTGCAAGCTTTGCAGCGGTGGAGGCTTTTACAAGCTGAACTTCATTGCTTTCCTCTCCCTGAATCATATATGGCTCTATCACTGTGCCGCCGTTTGCGATGGCGCAGACAAGACGCAGCATGGAATAGGGACATACAAGGTCGGTGGACTGACCGATGCCGGACCAGCCAAGCTCGGGATCACCAACAAAATTCAGAGGATAGCTGCCTTTAGCGGTGCTGATGCCGCTGAGCTTGTGGCTGTCCAGCATACCGTATTCTTGCACGTATTTTATCATGGTCTGCTGTCCCAGATCCACGGCGATCTGGGCAAAGGCGATGTTGCAGGAGTTGGAGAGGGCTTCTTCAAAGCTTTGGTTCCAATGCCCCGCGATGCATGTGACGGGGACGCCGGCGATTTTGTATTCACCCTCGCAGAAAAATTTACGGGTGCTCAGATCGGGCATATTCTCAATAGCTGCTGCAGCGGTGATAAGCTTGAAGATGGAGCCGGGAATAAAACTTGCAGAGATACAGCGGTTTATGTAGGTGCCGTCCCGCAGTTCTTCACCGGGATTAAGCGGGTCAAGGCTGGGGCTTGATACCATGCCCAGCAGTTCGCCTGTGCGGTAATTGCACACAAGCATGGCGCCGTCATTTTCCCGGCCCAGACATTCATATATCTTGTTATTAAGTCTTGCGTCAATGCTGAGACTCAGTATGCTGTCCTCAGCTCTGGTGGTGCCGGTCAGCAAACTGAAGCCCTGACTGTCGCTCCAGTAGCGGGAGAGTATGCCGGTGCCGGTTCTATCCCAATAGTCGCCGGTGACATGGTAGTTTGCTTCTCTGGTAAATTCATCGGGGGAGAAGAGATTCTCTTCCCCGCTGAAGTAGGCAAGGACTATACCGTTTCTGTCCACCAGGTGACCGGTAGAGTCGGAGTTTGAGCGGGAGAAATACAAGGCCCATTCCTTGCCGTGGTCAATATAGTTTATGATGTATGCACCCATGCCGAATATTACCAGTGCGGCAATCAGCAGCACGGAAAGGGCGCGGTTGGTTATTTTCTTCAAGGCTGCCACACCTCCCAGTCAGCAGGGTCATCCTCGGGGCGGAAGTGGGTTTGGGGAAACTGCTCATTGTCCTTAAACTCATCTTCCTCACTGTAACTGCCCTCAAAAATTTTGACTGCAAAGCTCGCGTCGCGTCGATTATCAGCGCTCTTGATAAAGGCCATCAGCATCCAACAGGAGATAAGGGATGTGCCGCCTTTGGAAACAAAGGGGAAGGTTACGCCGGTGAAGGGCAGCATATCCAGCGAGCCGAAAACGTTCAGCGAAAGCTGAACCAGCAGCATACTCATGGCGGCGCAGGCGGCGATGGAGTAGTAGCTGGAGCGACCGTTTCTCGCGCTCTTGACGGCGAAGAAAGCCAGGGTCAGCACAGCCAGCACCATTATGACGCCGATAATCAGGCCTTGTTCCTCACAGACCATGGCAAACACCATGTCTGTGTTGGCTGCAAATATATCCTTAAGCCAGCCGGCACCTGCACCCTTGCCGTAGAGACCGCCGGATGCGGCGGCGGACATGGCGCGGGTCTGCTGGAAGCCGGTGTCGTATATATCCTCCCAGGCATGACCCCAGCTGGCAAAACGCTGGGCGATATAGGGCTTTACGCTGATGGCGAGAAAGCCTGCAAGACCTGCGCCGCTGACAGCCAGCAGCACAGTTGCAATGGAGCCTGAGCGGAGATAGGACATTACAAGGAAGGTGGAGAAGAATATAAGCGCTGTACCAAAGTCGCCTGAGAGGGCGAGGATAATAACACAGAAAGCGGAAAAAACAATAAATGAATACAGGTTTCGTCTGTGGAACAGTCTATCCAATGTGGAGGCGCCGGCGTAGATATAGCAAACCTTTACAATTTCTGAAGGCTGGAAGGAAAATCCGCCGATCTCAAGCCAGTTTTTTGCACCCAGCACAGCGTCACTGACTACAAAGTTTACAAGCATCAGCATGCCGGCAAAAGCCGCCATAGGAATGCGGAGCTTGATAGTACGGTCAAGCCTTCTCAGCCACCAGCCCAAAATCATAAACAGAACGACTGCCGCGATTGTCAGCAGGATCTGCTTATAAATTTCATCCGGGGCGGAGGAGGCGGAGACGGACATGCCAAGGCTTGTGAGGTAAAAGGCCAGTGTCTCAATCTCAAAACCGCTGCGGTTCATAAAGCGGGTGATATTGTAGCAGCACCACTGCAGCGCGATAAGGGCTGTGAAGGCCAAAGCTACAGCGGGAAGATGCTCTGCAGGTGCGGACAGGGCATGC
The DNA here is from genome assembly GCA_017410425.1 of Oscillospiraceae bacterium. Classification (GTDB taxonomy): domain Bacteria; phylum Bacillota; class Clostridia; order Oscillospirales; family Oscillospiraceae; genus Limivicinus. The sequence goes on along the minus strand of JAFQQV010000088.1, from coordinate 43,246 downwards.
TGCAGCAGAAGAAATAGCTGGAACACCGTCAGCTCAAAAACTGTGATGGAAGGGGAGACCCTGTGGCCTGCGGCAGTACGCTTAGACTCAAGCTTACGCTTGGCCTCTGCGCTTACATCGTTGAAGCGCAGCAGCTCACCGCCGATATTGATCTGGTCGCCATGAATTACGGGCAGGCCCTTGCTGCCGGTTTTCACGCCGTTGACCCAGACACCGCCCTTGGAAAAAATGTCATGAATGCGCCATTCACCCTTGTCGCTTCTGCGTAGGACAGCAGCCACACGGCTGACACCGGGGGAAGTAAGACGGAGGTCTGAGCTGTGGGAACGGCCAATTATATTCTCCCAGTGTGTCAGACTATGTACCTGACCGTTATGACTAAGGTATGCCCAGACTTCAGGCTCATAGCGCTCAGACAGCATGGAGCGGATACAGCGGATAATTATAACGAGCGAGAGTATTATCAGCACATATTTACTTGATGTCAGCATATATTCGCCAAACAGGTCCATACTCTCAGCTCCTTTCCGCGCTTTCGCATAAAATAACAACATATTATATCATAGAAGTAAACTCAATCCAAGTACTTTGTTTATAGCCACATTCAGGCTTTCGGTAAAAAGTTTAACCCCCAGCCAAGCTTGGATTTGACTATTTTTTTAAAAGGTTTATAATAGTTCCATTGTTTATAATTAATACCCACAGAAAGGCAGAATAAAAAAATGAGTGAATGCAACCACGATTGTTCAAATTGCGCTGCAAACTGCTCTGAGCGTACTGCTGAGAGCTTCCTTAAGCCCCTGCGCGAAGGCGCATCCGTAAAGAAAGTCATTGGTGTCGTCAGCGGTAAGGGCGGTGTCGGCAAGTCTCTGGTGACCTGTCTGATGGCCTCCGAAGTTCAGCGCCGCGGCTTTAATGCAGCTGTTCTTGATGCAGATATAACCGGTCCCTCTGTTCCCAAGTCCTTCGGTGTGCATGAGCACTGCCTTGGCACTCAGGAATATCTTATCCCTGTGCAGACTCATACCGGCGTTCAGCTGATGAGCATTAACCTGATCCTCCAGGATGAGACTGAGCCTGTTGTCTGGCGCGGCCCTGTCATTGCAGGCGCTGTTACCCAGTTCTGGACCGATGTTATGTGGCAGGATGTTGACTACATGTTTGTCGATATGCCTCCTGGCACCGGCGACGTGCCTCTGACTGTTTTCCAGGCTCTGCCCATTGACGGTATCGTCATCGTCACCTCTCCCCAGGATCTGGTTGGCATGATCGTTGAAAAGGCTATGAACATGGCAAATCTGATGAACGTTCCCGTTCTCGGCCTTGTTGAGAACATGAGCTACTTCAAGTGCCCTGACTGCGGCAAGGAACATGCAATCTTCGGTGAGAGCAAGGTTGAAGCTCTCGCAAAGCAGCACAATGTACCCCACGTTGCAAAGCTGCCCATTGATCCTCTGATTGCAAAGATGGTTGACGCAGGTAAGGTTGAGGCCGTTGGCGGCCAGCTTATTTCCGGCCTGGTGGACGGTATTATAAAGGAGATCGGCTGATGCGTATTGCAGTTGCTTATAACGATGGTATGATTTTTGAGCACTTCGGCCATTGCGAATGCTTTGCCATCTATGACTATGAAAATTCCGACGTAAACAAGTGCACCAAGACTCTGGTGGACTGTTCTGACAAGCATGGTCATGCCGCCATGGCTAATCTTATGCGTGATGAGAAGATCGATGTTGTCATCGTTGGCAACATGGGCCCTGAAGCCAAGAATATGCTGCTGACCTACGGCATCATCCCTCTGGCAGGCTATGCCGGCGGTGCCGACAAGGCTGCCGATATGCTGATTCTGGGCCAGCTGCCTATGTTTGACATGGCTGGCTCCTGCTCCGGCGGCTGCGGTGGCTGCAGCGGCTGTGGCGATGCAGGCTGCGGTTGCGGTGATGACGGCTGCGGCTGCCACTGATAATGCTTTTAATATGCCTTCTGTATCACAGAAGGCATATTTTTAAAACCAAAAACTTTGCACAGGAGGTGAGGAGATGAGCGGCAATTCAAGAAACGAGCTGTTTGAAACCATGCCCATTCCCCGGGCAATGGCGAAGCTTTGCGTACCCACGATACTCAGCAGCCTTGTTATGATATTCTACAATATTGCGGATACATATTTTGTCGGCTATCTCAATGACCCTGTGCAAAATGCAGCTGTGGCCTTGGGTGCACCGCTTATGCTTGCCTTCAACTGCATCAACAATCTTTTTGGCATTGGCGGCAGCAGCGTTATGAGCCGGGCCCTGGGCTCCGGTGATGAGGAAACACAGCGCCGCAGCACGGCCTTCGGCGTTTACGGAGCAGTGCTTATGGGCCTTGCTTTGTCCTTGCTGTACCTGCTTTTTGATGATGTCTTTCTGAAAGTTCTGGGGACTGATGCCAGCACTGTGAAACGGACAGGGGAGTACCTTTTGTGGACTGTCGGCTTTGGTGCAGCCCCCGCCATATTCAATGTGGTGATGGCTTATTTTGTCCGTGCTGAAGGCTCGGCTTTCCATGCCAGCATCGGCACCATGAGCGGCTGCATACTCAATATCATCCTCGACCCCTTCTTTATAATGCCCTGGGGCCTTGATATGGGTGCAGCCGGTGCAGGATGTGCTACCTTTATATCCAATTGTGCAGCGGCCTTGTACTTTATCGTCTATCTGAGATTGCGCCGCGGCAAATGCTGTGTTTGCCTCAGACCCTCAGTCTTCACCGAAAGCTTTACAGTGGCGGGCGATGTGTTCTCTGTTGGTATCCCGGCAGCAATACAAAACCTCTTCAACGTAACAAATCTTACCGTTCTCAATAACTTCACTGCGGCTTTTGGCTCTGATGCCGTTGCGGCAATGGGCATTGCCCATAAAATTCAGCAGATTCCCATCAATGCCTCCTTTGGTTTCAGCCAGGGAATAATGCCTATAATGGGCTATAACTATTCCAGAAACAACCGCAAGCGTATGCGTGAGGCTTTCTTCTTTACCGCCGGTGCAGAGGCCGCAATTTTGTTTTCCATAGGCTGTGTCTTTGTGGCTTTCCCGCAGGCACTTATGGCTGCTTTTATAGACAATGCCGCTGTTATACAGATGGGCGCAAGCTTTTTGCGGCTTATGGGTATCACACTTGTATTTGCCGGATTTGAGTTTCTGGCGGTAGCATCGTTCCAGGCCTGCGGAATGGGCAGGATGTCCCTTGTTTTCACGGTGCTTCGTAAAGTGGTTCTTGAACTGCCTTTGCTGGTTCTGCTTAACCATCTGTTTCCGCTTTATGGCCTGCCCGGCGCCCAGCTCTGTGCGGAGATAGTGCTGTGCATAGTTGCGGTATTTATCATGCAGCGCATATTGAGTGACAAAGAGAATAATTTAAGCAAACAATAATATGTAAATAAATTTATGTAAACTATAAGCCTGTGCATTGCACAGGCTTATAGTTTAGTATTTTTTGTTCAGCACCACATAGCTTATCCAATAAAGTATCATTACAAGACATACGCAGAAGCTACAGGCCATAGACCAAATCCTGAGCCCTGCAATCTGAAAGCCGATCACACCCAAGGCTGCGATCATCACAAAGGCATATCCGGCCCAGGACCAGGCTTTCATGGACAGGAAGCGTATACGTTCGTCGTTGTTGCTCAAGTCAACTTTTTCTCGGTATTCTGCGTTTGTCACATATTTTCTGTGACGGAATATATCAGCCACACCCACAATGAAAATTGCAATGCCAAAGCTCTGCCACCACTCGTCAATTACCAGTGTGAAGCTGAGTACACTGAGCAGCAAACCTATAGTTATGTAAACTATACCTAAAACAAGTCTTCTGTTTTTCATTTACTCATCCTCCTCAAAGATAAAGACTTCCTCAATTATCATGCCAAAATACTTGGCGATCTTGTATGCCAGATTTATGGAGGGATTGTAGCGCCCGGTTTCAAGACTGCTGATGGTCTGGCGGGAGACGCCCATGGCCTTTGCAAAATCCTCCTGACGTATGCCCCTGGCCTTGCGTATTTCTTCCACTCTGTTTTTCATATCTGCCTCCTACAATGTAAAGTTAACTTTACAATCACAATATAACACGGAGAAATATAAATGTCAAGTAAACTTTACATATTTACAAATAAAAAGGCTCCCTCTGGGAGGGAGCTGTCAAGCGAAAGCGAGACTGAGGGAGAGTTTACTCATGGAAACTTACAAGCTCGCTCATATCCTTGCGTATTTTCTTGCGCAGGGGATCGCCCTCTTTGGGGTAGCCGAGAGCGATGACAAGCCGTACTGCTCCGTCCAGATGGCAGGTTTCACGTATTTTCTGGTCATCAAACCAGCCCATGATGCAGCTGCCAAGACCCTGGGAATTGGCCTCGGCTGTAAGATATGCGGTGGTGATGCCGATGTCAATGGAGCGGTAGTCGTTGGCTTTCAGCTTTGCGCCGATAGCGGCGGTGCGGTTGTAAGGCATCTCGGACACCACGATTATCACCGGGGCATCCACGGAAAACTTATTCATACCCGGACCGGATGTGGCTTTGGCTACCTGTGTGGCGGCATTGCCCTTGCACACGGCAAAGTGGTAGGGCTGGGAATTGCAGGCGGAGGGAGCCAGCTGAGCGGCCTCCAGTATGGCCATGATCTTTTCGTCTTCAACAGGGCGGCTTGCATCATATGCCCTGCAGGACTGACGGCTTCTTGCAATATCGAGAAATGACATTCAACATTCTCCTAAACATAATATAGTTTACTGATAATTATATTTACAATAATACAGTTTACATAATCAAACTACACTTTTACTCGTTTTTATCGTTGCGGCATAGGCGCTGTTGCAGAGACCGAGGATTGCAGAGCATATGAACAGCAGCTCAATGCCAAGTGTCTGCCATATCCAACCGCCGAAAAGTGCGATGAAAATAGTAATAACGTGGTTGATGGAAACGCCGGTGGAGATGGTTGCCTTGACTTCGTCGGGATTATCGCTCAGGTCCTGCACGTAGACATTGCTTGCCATGGATGCAAGGGATATTACGGAGTCCAGCACATAGTTTATGCAGCAGACGATAAAGGCCACATTTTGGGGGAATATGTGGTGGGCAAAGCCATAGAAGAAGCAGACAATGACGAGAACAAGAGTGTCTGTTATCATTACAAACTTATAGCCCAGCCTGTCGATAACTCTGCCCACAACAGGGGAGGCAAAGAAGCAGGCCACAGCAGAAACTGCAAAGAGCAGGCTTATCATGGCTGCGCTGGCACCGTAAAACAGTATCAGCACATAGGGGCCGAAGGTGAAGAAAACCTGCTTTCTTGCGCCGTAGAACATCTCAAGCATATAGTATTTATAATACTTTTTGTGGAAGTAGAAGCGGCGCTTGTTTTTGTCAGTTTCGCTCTTGCCGGTGATGCGGAAGGAGAAAACCATGCTTATTGCCGCAAGGCCCGCAGCCAGCCAGAAAAAGGCGGTGTAGGTACCGGCGGTAGCAGTAAAGGAGAAGACCAGCACAATAAGCAGATAGCCTGCAAGGGTGCCAATCTGGTTTACAGCGCTATGGGAGCCCAGCGCCGCGCCGCCCATGCCCGGCTTTGCATAGCTGAGTGACAGAGCGTTTTTCATGCCGATCTGAACATGCTCACCAAAGGAGTAGACACAGATTGCAAGCGTAGCCAGAACCTTGGTGGGAGGCAGCATGGCATGCATGCCCATGCCCACCAGCATGATAACTGCGCCTGCCTTGTACAGGGTCTCGGCAGAGAGCATGTAGAATATTGCCAGCACCAGAACCAGCAGGATGCCGGGCAGTTCACGGAAAAACTCAGTCACACCTCTGTCCATCTCACCCATGCCGACGATTTCAGCCAGGAAATTGTCCAGCATGCCCTTGTACAGACCGTAGCTCAGGCCGGTTATCAGTATGGAAAGCAGAAAGACCCTGAACTTGGAATCTTCCATGAATGCGTTTTTTATCTGAGATAAAATGTTTTCTCTTTTCAAAATAGACCCTTCTTTATTTGGACTTATCAGCAGGGAAAAAAATCCATGCAACAAGCAGACTCATAACACTTGCAAACAGGAACGTTACTCCCCAAATTGCGAAAAGATAAGTGACCATGGGTTTTGCAGGCACAGCCTGATAAACAGCCGTAAAGCCGCCCGTGGGACTTAAATAGTGATAGAGCACAAAGGAGAACACGAAAATTGCAAGGGAAATCAAATAAGAACAGAGTGCAAGAACTTTAAGTTTCCTGTTCATGTCATTCTTCCTTTCAGCCATAGAATACCTGCTGCAGGAGGGCGGGATCATCGGTCATTATGCAGTCACAGCCCAGACCGGTTAAAAAGCGCATGTCCTCAGCGTCGTTTATGGTCCAGTACTGTACGGCTATATTGCGCTTGTGTGCCTGTCGGATAATGCTGGCCTTGTCCAGCTTCAGCGTGATGCCCAAGTCATAACTCATGGGTATCTGCAGGCAGGCAAAATCGCTCCGGTCAAGAAGATTTGTTCCGGTGAAGCTGGTGAGGATAAACTTTGCAGCGGTACCGGTGGGAGCGCCGCGGAGAAGATGGGGATAGTTTGCCTTCAGCTCTTCCTCAATTTCATCGTGGAAGGTGCCGATTACTATCTGGTCAAGGTAGTCTGGATACTGCTCCAGAGTCTGGCTGAGTATGCGGCAGGCTTCACGGCCAGCATCGCCCTCGTTTTTAATCTCAACGATAAACATAAGCTCCGGCCTGCTCTCGTAAAACTCGGTGAAAAGCTCATCCACGGTGGCAATCTGCAGTCCGGCTGAAGCGATGTCTTCCACATCCTTGTAGATGCGGCTGCCGTTTTCATCTTCAAAGTAGTAGCCAAAATTATACTGCTGCAGCTCGGCAAGAGTCATGTCGCTTATGTAGTGCCGGCGGCTTTCATCTTCGCAGATAGCCTCGGCCTCCTCGGCGCTGATGTCGCCGTTTACGTTGCAGGTGCGGTCAATGTACTCATCGTGGTTGTACACAAGATGGCCGTCCTTGGTAAGGTAGAGGTCACTTTCAATAATCTGGGCGCCGTAGCTGTTCACCGCCTCGCGGAAAGCAAGCATGGTGTTTTCCGGATTATTAAGTCCTCCGCCGCGATGGGCCGCAATCATGGGCAGCTCATTTTCGCTCACGATGAAGGGATTGCTTTCCACATTCTGCTTTGGAGGGATGATGTTGATAACTGCGAAAAACAGCAGCAGAACCGCGGCTACAATGCAGAGAAATTTTTTTATGCCGAGTTTTTTCATTTTTGTTTTCCTTATATCTTATATAATGGAATTTCAGACCTTGTTTTCGATATAGTATTCGGTGGCATTTTCACGGTGGATTATTTTTGCCGGATTGCCAAGCACGATAGAGTGGTCGGGAACGTCAAAGTTAACGTATGCAAGTGGTGCAATCAAAACATCGTTTCCTATGTTTATATTTCCAACGACAACGGCATTCGTGCCTATCCAGACTTCGTCACCGATTACAGGACAGCCTTTTCGTGCTCCACGGTTTTCCTGACCGATAGAAACACCTGTAGCGATGTTTACATTCTTACCAAGCACAGCTTGGGGATTGATTAATATTCTTCCGTAGTGTCCAATATAAAAACCTTCACCGATTCTTGTGCTTTCGTGTATTTGTATATGAGTCAATGCAGAAAGCCGGCGGAGCCTGAGTTTGTAATATATTCTTGAAATAAAATTGGGCTGCGCTTGTAATTTTCTGAAATAATACAGGTATTTTATCTGCTTTCTTCGAAATAGTTTATCTTTAACGCTTTCCTTTTTATCACCAAAATATCTGTATAAATCTTTTTTCAAAAACATTATTCATTTTCTATTCTCCTTTTCCAGCAGGGCCACACTCTCCACATGGTTTGTGAAGGGAAACATGTCCACAGGCTGAATTTTCTTTACCTTGTATCCGCCTTTTTCCAGCATCTCCAGATCGCGCTTCTGGGTTTCAATATTGCAGGAGATGTATACCACCCGCCTGGGATTGCACTTGATGAGAGACTTGATAAAACGCTCGTCGCTGCCGGCGCGGGGAGGATCCATAAACACAACATCAGGGCGCATTTTGTCCCTTGCCATCTGCTCCATGTACTCGCCTGCATCGCCGGTGGCAAACCAGCAGTTTTTAAGCTTGTTCAGCCTTGCGTTGGAGATAGCGTCCTTCACAGCGTCCTTGTTTATCTCTACGCCGATTACCTGCTTTGCCTTACCGGAGGCGGTGATGCCGATGGTACCGATGCCGCAGTAGGCATCCAGCACAGTCTCGTTTCCGGTGAGCCCGGCAAAGTCCATTGCCACGGAATACAGCTTCTCGGTTTGAACAGGGTTTACCTGATAGAAGGAGCGGGGAGAGATACGGAAGCGGTGACCCAGCAGCACATCCTCAATATAACCCTCACCAACTATCACCTTTTCCCTGGTGCCCAGCACAACGGGGCCGAAGCGGTCGTTTATGTTCAGCACGATGGTTTTGATTTCGGGGTGCATTTCCAGAAGCTTCTTGACAAAAGGCTTTTGAAGCTTGAAAATAGGATTCACCGCAACCAGCACGACCATGACCTCGTTGGTGGCAAAGCCGCGCTTTACCAGCACATGACGAAGCCAGCCGGTACCGTTTCGCTCATCAAAGACCTGAATCTTGAAATCCCGCAGCATATTGCGGATGTCCACGATAATGGCATCAGCGGTCTTGTCCTCAATCATGCACTCATCCACCGGGACAATAGCGTGGCTGCCGGGCTGATAGATGCCGGAAATGATTTTTTTACGATTGTCCAGGGCAAAGGCTGCGTGCACCTTATTGCGGTAGTGCAGGGGATAGTGCATACCGATTATTTTTTCCACATGGCAGAATCCGCCCAGCAAATCTTCTGCATGTCTCTGCTTGCGAATAAGCTGGCGCTCATAGGGGAATTTCTGCATCTGGCAGCCGCCGCATTTGCGGTAGTGCTGACAGGGTGGGGAATAGTTTTCGTTCATATCTTTCACCATAAATGTAATTTTTTGTCTAACCAAACTATAATAGCACAAGTCCCCGACTTTGAAAAGCAAAACCGGGACATTGGGAGGCTGTAAAATGGAAATAATTTATATAGATGAATCTGTCATTGTCTGCGTAAAGCCGGCAGGCATCCTGTCTACCGATGAGCCGGGCGGCCTGCCCGAGCTTGTACGCCGGGAGCTGGGTGATGAAAAGGCGGATGTACGCACCGTGCACAGGCTTGACCGGGCGGTGAGCGGGCTTATGCTTCTGGCCCGGGGCGCAAAGGCGGCATCAGAGCTGAGCCGCCAGATAAGAGATGGCGAGTTTGAAAAGGAATACCTTGCCCTTGTCCACGGTGAAACCGAGGATAAGGCCAGCCTGCGTGATCTGCTTTTGCGTAATAAGGCCAGAAAAATGACCTTTGTTGTTACTGAGCCTGAAAAAGGTGTACAGGAGGCCCTGCTGGATTACGAGACACTTGAACGCTATTGCGGCATGAGCAAAGTCAGGATTCATCTGCACACCGGCCGCACACACCAGATAAGGGTCCAGTTTTCCTCCCGTGGCTTCCCGCTGGTGGGCGAGCGAAAGTACTGCGAGCCTATGGATGATTGTCCCCTTGCCCTCTGGTCCCACATGATCGGCTTCACGCATCCCAAAACAGGGGAGCGCATGCGCTTTGAAAAGCAGCCGCCAGAGACTTATCCATGGACCGTGGGTTGAATAATTTACTGATAATCCCAAATCAGCCTTGTAAAAATCTTTACAGTGGGATATAATCTTTCAAGTTATTTAAAGATTTTAAGCACTTAAGGAGCTTCTTATGGACTTCGTTTTATATATACTTCTGGCCCTGGGCTCATACCTTATCGGCTGCATAAGCCTTTCCATCATCCTGTCCAAGAAGGTTTTTGGCGGCGATGTGCGCGGTATGGGCAGCGGCAATGCCGGTGCCACCAATATGGCCCGCAGCTTTGGGCTCAGCGCCGGCGTGATTACTTTGCTGGCTGATGCTTTCAAGGCCGTTATCGCAATGGTGATCGGCAATCTGCTCTTTGGTGATCTTGGCCTCGCCATCGGCGGCACCTGTGCTCTTATTGGCCATTGCTATCCTGTGTTCTATGGATTCAAGGGTGGTAAGGGTGTATCTGTCGGCGTAGCAATTGCTTTTGGTATCGACTGGAAGGTAGGGCTTTTTATCGTTGTCTGCTTTGCAATTGTTGCGGCGCTTACAAAGCGCGTCTCCCCCTCTTCCATCGCCGGCGCGGTGGGCATTATTGTAGCCTGCATTATATTCGAGGCATCCACCCCTGAGCTTGTGATGGCCATTGTTGGCGCAGCTCTTGTTATCTACCGCCATAAGGAAAATATCAAGCGCCTCATCGCCGGTACCGAGCCTGAGTTCAAGGCAGGCAGTGGAAAAAAGAAATACTAAGTTTACATAATTTTATATACATAATAAAAAGCGCCCGAGCTGATAAATGTCCGGGTGCTTTTCTTCTTGAAAATACGGTCATAAAATAGTATATTCAATACATAAAAATTTAATTGATTAAAGAGGTGCATTTATGGATAACAACATTATTCAGAGCATTGACAAATTCATCGCTGAGAACGAGCGCAATATCGTCCGTGATATCGGCAGGCTTGTGGCTGTAAATTCCGTGCTGGACCCCTCCACCGTCAAGGATGGTATGCCTTTCGGTGAAGGCCCTGCAAAGGTTCTTGAAATTGGCCTTGATATTGCAAAGGAGCTGGGGCTTGACACCCATAACTGCGAAAATTACATCGGCTATGCCAGCATAGGCGAGGCCGAGGAGTATCTTGCCACCATCACCCATCTGGATGTGGTGCCCGCCGGTGAAGGCTGGACCGGTGACCCCTTTGTGCTCAGAGAGCGGGATGGCTACCTTATCGGCCGCGGCGTAATGGACGACAAGGGTCCCTCCATCATCTGCCTTTATGCCCTGAAGTTCCTTAAGGATGCCGGCATTCCTCTGCGCCACAGTGTCCGCGCTCTGCTGGGTATCAATGAAGAGACCGGCATGGACGATGTGAAATACTATCTGGACAATTATCCTGCCCCAGCATTCTGCTTCAGCCCTGACTCTGATTTCCCTGTATGCAACGGTGAAAAGGGTATTTTCCATGGCCGTATAGTCTCCAGGCTGCCTATGGGCAATGTGGTGAACATCCGCGGCGGCATTGCAGCAAACGTCATCCCCGACAGAGCAGAAGCCTGGGTAAGGGCCGAAAAGCTGGAGAGCACTGAGAATATCAGCGTTGCTAAAGAAGGCGGTCTCTGGCATCTGAGCGCAAGAGGTGTGGGCGGCCACGCATCCGTCCCTGCAGGCACTGTGAACGCCATCGGCCTTCTGGTGGACTATATCCTTAAGAACAATGTCTGCACTGCAGAGGAAAAGCCCCTGTTTGAGCTTCTCAATATGCTGCATTCCGCAACAGACGGCAGTGGCCTTGGCGTGGATGCAGACGATGGCCTCTTTACTCCTCTCACCATTATCGGCGGCGTTATAGGCGTGGAAGATGGTCACATCTATCAGGTGCTGGACAGCCGCTATCCCACCAATACCAGCGGCGAAAAGATTGTTGCTACCATCCAGGAGAAGGCCGGACAGCTTGCAGATGTAGTTCTGGACAGCGATGCTGTACCCTTCTACATGAGCGTTGACAACCCCGCCGTGCAGGTCTGCATGAATGCATACACTACTGTCACCGGCGAAGATGCAAAGCCCTACACCATGGGCGGCGGCACCTATGCAAGAGACTTCCCCAACGGTGTCTGCTTCGGTCCCGAGCACGGTGACAGAGAGCGTCCCGACTTTGTCGGCCCCATCCACGGCGCCGATGAGGCCGGCAGCATTGCAGAGCTTCTTGAGGCCATGAAGATTTATATTCTCACCCTCATTGAACTGGATAAGCTGGACTACTGATATATAAGGCAATTAACAAATTTTTTACTCTTTGCCGTTATCCTTTTGATATAATCAAATTAACAAAATATGCTTAAAACATATAATCTAAGATAGAAGGGCAGAATAGCTTATGAGTAAAAGAGCTTTAGTTGTAGAAGACGATGTTAATATCGCCGAGCTGCTCAGACTTTATCTGGGCAAGGACGGCTTTGACGTAATGATAGCACCCGACGGCGGCAAGGCAGGCAGCATGTTTGACCTGTTCCAGCCTGACGTTGTGCTGCTGGACATTATGCTTCCTGTAAAGGACGGCTGGCAGGTCTGCCGTGAGATACGCAAGAAATCCTCCACTCCCATTATCATGCTTACCGCAAAGGGTGAGACTGCCGATAAGATAAACGGCCTTGATATGGGTGCGGATGACTATGTCACAAAGCCTTTCGATGTGAAGGAACTGCTGGCCCGTATCCACGCTGTCATGCGCCGCACCGATGCGGATGCTCCGGTTGAGAAGAAGCTCAGCTATGATAAGCTGATCATCAATCTTGAGAGCTATGAGCTTATTGTGGATGGTAAAAAGGTGGACACTCCTCCCAAAGAGATGGAGCTTCTGTACCATCTTGCAGCCGCTCCCAACAGAGTCTATACCCGCAACCAGCTTCTGGATGAGGTCTGGGGCTTTGACTATTTCGGCGACTCCAGAACTGTTGACGTTCATGTCAAGCGTCTGAGAGAGAAGCTGGAAGGTGTCTCCGATAAGTGGAACCTGAAGACTGTCTGGGGCGTGGGCTATAAGTTCGAGGTTCTGGAGTGAGCCTCAGATGAGAAGTATTGGCTTAAAAAACTTTACAGCCATGGCTGCAACGGTGCTCAGCTGCTTTATGATGGTGGTGTTTTCACTGCTTTGCCTGGGCAGGGTGTACATTATCCGCGATTTCAAGCAGGATATGATCGCCAGCGCCGAAGAGGTTTCCCATATTGCCGCAGCTATAAGCATCACAGACTCGCTGGACAGCTGGCTTCTCAACATGTCTGTCAGCGCAATTTCAAACTCCACCGGCAACCATGTTGTGCTTACCGATCCTTCCGGCGTGATACTTTCCTGTTCTGACCGTTCACCCATGTGCAGGCATATTGGTCTGCACCTTAGCGATAGCCTGATGCAGGGCATGATTTCAGGAGAGATATCTCAGCCCACTGATATGGAGGGGCTCTATGCCGAGAGCAGATATGTCATCAGTCGGGCAATCAATTCCGAGCTTGACGGCAGTGTCAAGGGCTATGTCATTGTCTCCAACACCGCTGCTGAGATGCAGGGGGATTGGTCCACCTTCCTGATGATGGTTTCTGCGGTCTGCGTTGTTGTGATCATGTTCTCGCTGGTCTTTTCCTTTGCCTACTCCAAGCGCATGGCACGACCTCTTGACGAGATCGCTGCAGCCTCCCGCAAATTTGCAAGGGGTGACTTTTCTGTGCGCGTGCGTCAGGTTGATGACCCCGAGGATGAGATGGGCGCGCTCATTGACTCCTTCAATAAAATGGCGGATTCACTTGAAAAAGCGGATGCCCGCCGCAGTGAGTTTATCGCCAATGTCTCCCATGAGCTGCGTACACCCATGACCACAATCGCCGGCTTTGCCGACGGTATTCTGGACGGCACCATTCCGCAGGAGGAGTCTGCAAAGTATCTTGTCTCCATCAGGGATGAGACACGCCGCCTTTCACGCCTTGTGCGCGATATGCTGGATGTTTCCCAGATGAAGTCCGGCGTCATGGATACGGGCAAATATTCAAAGTTTGACCTTGTTGAGCTGGTGCTGCAGACCCTTCTGAGCTTTGAGGCCAGAGCAACCAAGAAAAATCTGGATGTTGACCCCCAGCTTCCTGAGAATAACATGATGGTGTTTGCGGATAAGGATGCCATAACCCGCGTTATTTATAATCTGCTGGACAATGCCGTCAAGTTTGCAAAGCCAGGCAGCTGTCTTACCATCCGGGTTTATAAGGAAGGGGAGAAGGCCTACTTCTCCGTCAAGGACGAGGGTGAAACCATCCCGCCCGATGACCTTCCCTTTATTTTTGACCGCTTCCATAAGTCTGACCGTTCACGCAGCATGGATAAGGACGGCGTGGGTCTTGGGCTTTATCTGGTCAAGACAATTATCAACAGCCACGACGAGGATATCGCCGTAAAGAGCGAGGATGGCATGACCGAGTTTGTGTTTACCCTGAAGCTGGCTGATAAATAAATTATTTGAGGATAAATATGAGCAATAATAATTGGTACAGCGCTGAAAGCTGGTATGCTCCGCTGCAGCCTGAGCGGACTGAAGCGGAGGTTAAGCCGCAAAAGCGCGGTGCAAAACGGCCCAGACTCAGCTCCCGCTGGCGTATAGGCATCGGCGCAGCGCTGGTGGTAGGGCTTATAGTGCTGAGCTCCCTTGTGTTCTCTCAGCCGGAGCCTGTTATGACCGATGGTCTTATCGGAGATGAAATGCCGGAAGACTGGCATGACTATTTTGATTCCTTCTATACCAATGTAGAGGGCTTGCCTGAGGAATCAAGGATAGAACGGGCAGCCTCAGTGCCGGACTTTGAACTTGAATTTTCTGAGGCCGGAGGCAAAGTTCTTTCCCTGCAGGAGCTTTACGAAAAGTGCGCAAAGTATACCGTCTCAATAATGGGCTACAAGACCGGTGAAGATGGCTATTTCTGGGGTACCGGCGTGATACTCAGTGAAAACGGCCTTATCGTCACCAACAGCCACATCATTTCCGACTGCGACACTGCAACTGTTGTGCTGCATGATGACAGGGAATTTGAGGCAAAGCTTGTGGGCTTTGACAGCATAAGCGATGTTGCCGTGCTGAAGATCGAGGCCAAGGGCCTGCCTGCTGCGGAGTTTGGCGACAGTGCCGGCCTTATGGTTGGCGACCGTGTTGCCGCCATCGGCAATCCTCTGGGCGAAGAGTTCAGAATGACCCTGACCGACGGTATTGTCTCCGCCATTGAAAGAGGCATAGACTATAACGGTCACAGCATGAGCCTTATCCAGACCAACACCGCCTTGAACGAAGGCAACTCCGGAGGCGCACTGTTCAATATGTATGGGCAGGTAATCGGCATCACCAATATGAAGATGATGTCCACCTACTCCAGCATTGAGGGCATAGGCTTTGCTATTCCCAGCGCCACTGTAAAGAACGTTGTTGCCTCCCTTATTGAGCATGGTGAGGTTCGCGGCAGACCCTCTTTGGGCCTTACCGTCGGCCCCATTATGGAGCAGGCTTCAGAGCACTATGATATTCCCGGCGGCCTTTATGTGACCGCGGTTTCCGAAGGCTCCGATGCTGAAGCAAAGGGTGTTCTTGCCGGTGATATAATCCTTACGCTAAACGGCGAAGAAGTCCACAGCACAGACGATATTCTCTCTGTCAAAAACGAACTAGAAGTTGGTGACAGCATGCATTTCAGCATCTGGCGCGAGGGCGAGGTCTATGAGGTAGACATTGTTCTTGTGGACACCAATGATATCTATTGATAACAAAAAGAAATCCCTGTCATTTGACAGGGATTTCTTTTTGTTATGCATTTGCCTCGGACCAGAGGAATTCTTTGGCTTTGCCGTTTTCCAGAGTGTATGAACCCGCTGCAAGCTCATCGCCTTCAAAGCGTATGCTGATACTCTCATATATGTATATCTCAGGAGTATGGCAGTCGTGTATGTCCATGTTCTCAAAGCTTGCATCATTTATATTGCTCAGGGAAATAGCGCCCTGAGAGCAGTCATAAATCTCAGTGTTCTGCACTCTTAGCTCTGAGCTGAAACTTGCGGAAATACCAAGTATACCGCAGCCGTAGAGCCGGCAATCATCAATGTTTACACCCCAGCAGGCCTGGAAATCCAGTACGCCGCCGGCGCAGCTGCCGGGCTCCTCGGTGTGTCCTGCGGTAAAGCCGGTGAGAGTGATGTTTTCGCAGTTTATGAAGCTGAGCACATTGGCGTATCTTGGTATAGCGGCAATGGTGCAGTCATTTTCTGCCACAACGCTGAGGTTCTTAACACCGTTAATTATAAGGCTGGGGCCGTCATAGATGTCCACCCAGTAGTAATTGTCTCCGCCGTATGCGCCGTAGTCCGATGCGGTGCTCAGATCAAAAAGCTCAGCCTCAAGTTTGATTACGGTGTTGTCTCCAATGGCGGCGAGAAATTCATCCACCGTGCTGACGGATACTTCGCGCACTCCTTCTGCATTTGTGCTCTCATCAAGCTCAACAGGAGCAGTTTCCACGGTGCCTTCATAGATTGCATCGCTCTGCTCCATGGCCTCAAAGTCTGCCCGGGTCAGCTCGTTGCCATCTCTGTCCACAGCGGGCAGATTGCCATAAAGAATGAAGCGGTCAGCGTCTGCAATGCTGCACTGCTCTATCACAGGGCTGTAGCCCAGTGCGTGGATAATGCAGGTGGTGAAAATATTATCTTCTACGGTGCAGCCCAGCATACTAACCTGTTTGGAGTAGGCGCTTGTCAGCAGGTTCAGGGCACTGTTGCCGTATATTCCACAGTTAACAACGGCAAAACCATCGCAGCTTTCTGCCCGGAATACGGACTGGAACATTCCGTCCTTGTTGCTGTGGAGCATGCTCTGCTCAATTACAACATCCTTGCAGGAGATGGCGGAAACGCCGTAGTTGCTGCAGTCGTAGATCTCGCAGCCTACGGCATCCACATTCTCGCAGTTTTCGGCGTAGATACCCACAGTGCCGCAGCCGTAGAGCGAGCAGCCGTGCAGGCTGATATATTTTGAATTTTCAAGCAGGATTACACCGCCGGTGCAGAAGCCGTCCTCAATGGTGTGGCCTGCGGCGACAGTAACTATTGAAAGATTAGTGCAGGAATCAATGCGCAGTACATTTGCGTATCTGGGGCGCGTCACAATTTCGGCACCCTCTTCGCCCAAAAACTCCAAATTCTTAACATCGTGGATTACCAGCTCAAAACCGTCGTAGCATTCTTTCCAGTACCAGTTTTCGCCGCTGGCAGTGCCGAAGCCTTCGGCAGCGCTCAGCTCATATTTGCCTGGTTCCAAGCATATAACACGGTCGGAGCCTATGGCCGCCAACAGTTCATCCACATTGCTGACCTTGATAATGTTGAGCTCCTCAGTGTTGCTTGATATATTCTCAGCGCTGACTTCTATGCGCTCTTCAGGCTCGGCATTGCTGCCGGGACCCACTGCAGCGCCGCAGCTTGCCAGAAGCAGCATACAGAGTATTGCGGCGATAATGCTTGTGCTTGTTTTTCTGTATTTCATTATCTTTGTTAACCTCTCCTTAAGGTCGCGCTTCTCCATGGCAAAGCTGGTGGCTACGATGCCTGCAGGCAGCGGTCGGCGCGCGGCGAGAGAAATAAGCGTCTCACCATAGCTCTGGCGCTGCCAGGGTTCCATATCGCAGATAAGCGCTTCATCGCAGCTGGTTTCACAGGCCCGGTTGATTTCCCCGCGGACAAAATATGTAAGGGGATTGAACCAATGGGCCGAGAGTACCAGCACGGTAAACCATTTGTATACAAGGTCATGCCTTGTGTAGTGCTTAAGCTCATGGAGAAATATGTTTTCAAGTGTTTCTTCGTTGTACGCCCTCTCGGGCAGTACAAGGCTGGGCTTAAAAAGACCCAGAAGCATGGGCGTGCTGACATACAGGCTCTTTATAAGCCGGGGCTTTTTCCGGGGCGGAAGTTTACGGTAGCATTCATATTCACAGCTTTCAGGGCTTATGGCCTCACGGCGCAGTGCCAGCGAAAAGCGCAGATAGTTTGAGATGGAATAGACTAAGCTTGCGGCAAATCCAAGGACCCAGATAAAGAAAACAACATTTTCAGGCCTGATTATGGGCAGGGAAAAGCTGCTTGCTGCTGTCCCGTCCGTGACGGGTGCATTAAGTATGTCTTGATCCTCATCGTGGAAATCTTCCAAATACTTTACACCGGAAGGCGTTTGCGGCAGCTCGTAGTTCCGGACAGGGCCCTCATATGTGTTGCTTCGCTCACGGATCTCGGTTGGCCTTGCCGCCACGTTTTCTGTGGCTGTGGGCATCAGACCGGGCATAGGCAAAACAAAGCGCAGCAGCACCAACAGCCAAAGATAGTAGTACACAGTGCTGGAAAGCCTTCGGCCCATCAGCAGCTTCAATCCGTAGAGCAGCGCAGCCATAAGGCTTGCGCCGAGGCTGAGTGCCAGCAGCGTTGATAAAAACTCTGCCATCTCAGCCCTCCACCTTGAACATTGCCCGCAGCTCCTCAATATCTTCGGCGCTCAGACCCTCAGAGTCCACCAATGCCGCCACAAGGTTTTTGGCGCTGCCCCTGTACAGCCGGTTTATAAGCCTGCCTGTGGCCCAGTTGTTGTACTCTTTTTCGCTGATCAGCGCCCTGTAATAGAATACCTGCCGCTTTTCCTGAGCAATAACCTCCTTGCCCAGCAGCCGGGAAATGAGGGTCTTTATGGTGGTGGCGCCCCAGCCCATGGTTTTCTGCAGTTCTTCCCTTATCTCTGTGGAACTCAGAGCGTCCTCTGCCCTCCACAGCAGCTTCATCACTTCCAGTTCGGAATCGGAGATTCTTTCAGCAAGCTCGTTCATTCGTGTTTATCCTCCTTATGAGAGACTACGCGTGTCGTCTGCATAAAACATAGCACGGGAGACTACAGCTGTCAACCGTGTTTTGTTATTCTTAAGAAGTTTTAATGGGGATAATGTTCCAGAAAATCAAAATATTATGCAATCTTAAGAAATGGCCTCTTTGCACCTACTTTGATTGTTGCCTTTCGGGAATAAATTTCTTATAATATATAAAATATAAAAACATCGGCTCTTAAGGAGAAACATTATTTTGACTTCAGTACTCAGGGACAAGTTAAAACATGAACTGCAGGAATACAGAATTTTGCTCAGGTCCATTCCGGCAACGGTGGTCACGCTCTTTGTGGTCAGCGTTATCTGCATGAACCTTCTTGCAAACAAGACCCTACTGCAGCTGGAGTGGATTGCTCTTGACGGCGGCATACTTATCTCCTGGCTGTCCTTTATGTGCATGGATATTATCACCAAGCACTTTGGACCCAAGGCTTCAAACAGCATCTCGGTTCTTGCTGCCGCCATAAATTTGCTGACCTGTCTGATCTTCTTTGTAGCCAGTGCCATTCCCTCCAACGCCAGTGATTACTCAGCCTTTGACGGTATCTTTGGCGGCACCTGGTTTATCCTCATGGGCAGCACTCTGGCTTTTCTCACCTCGGCCCTGATAAACAACCGGCTCAACTGGCTTATCGGCTGTGCCTTCCGCAAGAACCCGGATGGGAAGCTTGCCTTTGCTGCAAGGTCCTATATCTCTACTTTTGCGGCTCAGTTTCTGGACAATTTTATTTTCTCCATTATTGTTTTCGTTATTTGCGCCCCCATTTTCTGGGATGGCTTCCACTGGACCCTGCTCCAGTGCGCCATGTGCGCGCTTACCGGCGCGGTGGCGGAGCTGCTGATGGAGATTGCCTTTTCACCTGTGGGATACCGCATCACAAAGACGTGGCAGGCAGAGAACGTGGGCAGAAAATATCTTGAGTTTATTGCAAAGGAAAGATCAGTATGAAGGTTCTGATTACCGGCACAAGCCAGGGCATAGGCAAGGCTATTGCTGAGCTTTTTCTTGAAAAGGGACATGCTGTCGTGGGTATTGACCGGCAGCAGGGGAGCGTTGAGCATAGCGCATACACCCACTATATCTGCGATGTGCGGGACAGGGAAAAGCTGCCGCAGATTGACGATGTGGATATTCTTATCAACAATGCCGGCACCCAGAACGAGGATGACATTGACATCAACCTCAAGGCCCTGATTTACGTCACTGAGAAATACGGCGTACAGCCCGGCATAAAGTCCATCCTCAATATCGGTTCTGCCAGCGGCCACACCGGGGCAGAGTTTCCAGAGTATTGCGCCAGTAAGGGCGGCGTCATGGCCTATACCAAGAATGTGGCCATGCGCGTGGCAAAGTACGGTGCCACCTGCAACAGCCTTGACCCCGGCGGTGTGCTCACCCCTCTCAATGACCCTGTGGTAAATGACCCGGAACTCTGGGCTGAGATTATGGAGGAAACGCCTTTAAAACGCTGGGCAACTGCCGAGGAGATGGCTGATTGGGCCTATTTTCTCACGGTGACAAACAAATTCTGCACCGGCCAGAACATCCTGGTGGACGGCGGCGAGAGTATAAATTATAACTTCGTCTGGAAAGACTGAAAAAACTCCCTGTTCGATGAACAGGGAGTTTTTATACTGGCATAAGACAGTATAAAGCCTCCCTTGTAAAGGGAGGTGGCCGAGTGCAGCGAGGCCGGAGGGATTGTTTGTGTTGCCAAGGAGCTCAGATTAAATTATAATAATTTTACTACAGTAAAGGGTGTGAGTGTGTGACTGACTTACAGCAGAAACAGGCAGCAAAAGAGTTTATAAAAAACTGGACAGGCAGGGGCGACGAAAAACAGGACACCCAGTCTTTCTGGCTTGCTTTTCTGCGCGATGTTTTCGGCGTGGACAAGCCCGAGGAGCTTATCCGTTTTGAAGTTCCCGTGAAGCTTGGACACACCAGCTTTATTGACGCTTACATTGACAGCACCCATATACTCATTGAGCAGAAGGGCAAGGACATCGACCTGCGCAAGGGCTATAAACAGTCTGACGGCGCACTGATGACTCCTTTCCAGCAGGCACGGCGTTATGCGGGCAATCTGCCCCATAACATGAATCCCCGCTGGATAATCGTCTGCAATTTTCAGGAGTTTCACATACATGACATGAACCGCCCCAACGACCCGGCTGAGGTGATAAAGCTCAGCGATCTGGAGCGGGAGATTCATCGTTTTAAATTTATCCTTGATACCGGCAGCGAGCTTTTGCGCCGAGAGATGGAGATATCCCTGCAGGCTGGAGAGCTTGTGGGCAAGCTCTATGACGCTCTGTTGAAGCAGTACAACAGCCCCGCCAGCGACGAGGAACTGAAGAGCCTTAACATGCTCTGCGTCCGTCTGGTTTTCTGCCTGTACGCAGAGGATGCCGGCATTTTCGGCGGACATACAATGTTCCATGACTATCTCAAGGGCTTTAATCCCAAGAATGTGCGCAAAGCACTTATTGACCTTTTTAAAGTGCTTGACACTAAGGTCACAGACCGCGACCCTTATATGGACGAGGAACTGGCGGCCTTTCCCTATGTAAACGGCGGCCTGTTTGCTGACGAAAATATTATTATTCCCCGTTTCAATGAGGAAATAGTTGAGCTGCTGCTCACCAAAGCCAGCGAGGACTTTGACTGGAGCTCAATCAGCCCCACTATTTTTGGCGCTGTCTTTGAATCCACCCTCAACCCTGAGACCCGCCGCAGCGGAGGCATGCACTATACCTCTATTGAGAACATACATAAAGTAACTGACCCGCTGTTCTTTGAGGCTCTTTCCGATGAACTGGAAGAAATTTCTGCCGTCGCAGTAAAGAAGACCCGAGACAGAAAACTGGAAGACTTCCAGAAAAAGCTGGCCTCGCTCAAATTTCTTGACCCCGCCTGCGGCTCCGGCAATTTCCTTACCGAGACATATCTTTCCCTGCGCCGTCTGGAGAACAGGGCTGTGTCTCTGCGCCTTGGCGACCAGATTGTTCTGGGCGATGCCGAGGACTTTAACCCAATCCGTGTCTCCATCGGCCAGTTTTACGGCATTGAAATAAATGACTTTGCAGTCACCGTTGCCCGAACAGCGCTCTGGATTGCAGAAAGCCAGATGATGAAAGAGACTGAAGAAATCGTCCACATGAATCTGGACTTTCTCCCTCTCACTTCCTATGCCAATATCGTGGAAGCCAACGCTCTGCGCATCGACTGGGAAACCGTTGTGCCCAAAAACGAGCTGAATTATATAATGGGTAATCCACCTTTTGTGGGGTACACTCAGCAGACCAAAGAGCAGAAAGAAGATATTCAGAGAATTGCTCCTGGAATTGAAAAAACGGTTGACTATGTGGCAATGTGGTATTTCAAGGCTGCCAAATTTATGGAGGGAAAAGTTGTCCGCTCTGCTTTTGTTTCGACTAATAGCATAACCCAGGGGGAACAGGTAGAAATAATCTGGAAACCTATGTTTGATAAGTTGGGAGTTCATATTGATTTTGCCCATCAAAGTTTTATTTGGGATAGTGAGACTAGCCAGAAAGCTCATGTACATTGTGTGATTGTAGGATTTAGTGTGGCTCCTAACTCAGCACAAAGACATCTGTATTCCTCTGGGAGGGTAAAAAAAGTTGGGCATATCAGCCCTTACTTGCTTGAGGCTCCTACGGTATTCATAAGTAAGAGAAGTAAACCATTGTGTAGCGTACCCAAAGTCAGTAAAGGAAGCCAGCCTACAGATGGAGGAAATCTGATTGTTACTGCCGAGCAATATGCACTTTTTGCAGAAAAAGAACCCGCTGCATTGCAACATATAAAGCCATTCCTAGGCGCAGAGGAATTTATCAACGGAAAAAAGAGATACTGTCTTTGGCTTGCTGGGGTATCTCCCAAAGCGATTGCCAATTTGCCGATGGTTCGTGACCGAGTGTCAAGAGTACGTGAGTTTCGTTTGGCTAGCAAAAAAGAAGCAACTAGAAAGTGGGCAGATAAGCCTACACTTTTTACAGAGAATAGACAACCTACATGTGAGTTTATTACTATACCAGAGGTGTCTTCTGGCAACAGAAAATATATTCCTATGGGATTTTTGGATAGTGAAACAATTTGTAGTAACAAACTTCAAACGATTCAGGGTGCAGAATTATACCATTTTGGTGTCTTAACCTCAAATGTTCACATGGCTTGGACGAAGAAAATTTGTGGACGATTGAAAAGTGACTATGATTATTCAGCAAAGATCGTCTACAACAACTTCCCATGGCCAAATCCAACAGAATCCCAGAAAGCCAAAATTGAACAGACCGCACAGGCTATTCTTGATGCTCGTGCACTTTACCCCGAGAGCAGCCTTGCCGACCTTTACGATGAGGTGACCATGCCGCCGGAGCTGCGCCGCGCCCATCAGCAGAATGATAAGGCCGTCATGCAGGCTTACGGCTTCTGGGGTAAGCTTAATACAGAATCTGAGTGTGTAGCAGAGCTGATGAAAATGTATCAGGAATTGACAAAATAAAAAGGCCCCCTCTGGGAGGGGGCTGGCAGCCGCAGGGCTGACTGGGGGAGAGCAGGTAAGTTCAAGCCGTGCTCTCTCCCTTCGTCTTTTTGCTGCGCAAAAATCCACCTCCCTCACAGAGGGAGGCAAAAACCCGCCCCATTCTTTCGAGTGGGGCGGGTTTGTACTATTTATCTGCACACGAAGCAGTGCCATTCTTCCTCGGACTTGTGGTCCAGCACTTCTAGGCCGTTTGCCTCGAGAGCGGCCTTCACCTCGGGCCAGCGGTTTTCGATAATGCCGGAGCAGATGAAAGTTGCGCCCTCTGCCATGAAGCCGTGTACGAAAGGAGCCAGAGCAATGATAACGTCAGCCACAATGTTTGCCAGCACCAGCTGGTAGCCGCCGCCAATGCGGGCGCGGAGGCTGGCATCACTGATTATATCACCGGCCCATGCGGTCATCTTGTCTGCACCAAGACCGTTGAGAGCGGCGTTGCTCATAACCACGTCGGGGGCTTTGGGGTCGATGTCCACGCCAAGGCAGGAATCAGCGCCCAGAATAAGGGAGCCAATACCCAGAATACCGCTGCCGCAGCCCAGATCCAGTACCTTCACACCGGGCTTGGAGAAACGCTCCAGCGCGGCAAGGCACATGCGGGTGGTGGCGTGACTGCCGGTACCAAAGATAAGACCGGGGTCAAGACGCAGGGGCAGGCGTCCATCGTCGGGAGCTTCCTCCCACTCAGGAACCACAACCAGCTTTTCGCCAACCTCAATGGGCTTGTAGTATTCGCGCCAGTTGTTTTCCCAGTCGCTGTCCTCCACAAAGCCGGTGACAACATCGTCGTAGGCGGCATTGATTTTACGCAGCACGGCAAGTCCATCCTCGTCGTCCATCAGATAGAGCTTGATGCGGCTTACGCCGTCGAACTTGTTTTCCAGCTCATCGTCAACATAGTCCCAGTACTGGTGGTTATTCTCAAGGAACTCCTTGAAATCGTCCTCATTCTCAATAACAAAGCCGCCTGCACCCATTGCGGCCATTTCCTCGCAGCGCAGGTCAATAAGCTCTTTGGGCGTGTTGACGGTAACTTCGATATATCTCATTATACTTCTCCTTTAATGTACTCAAATTCTTTCCAATAGTATTCAGCTTCCGGCAAATGCTCAAAGTGCATGGCCTTGCCGCTTGTGGGATGCCTGAAGCTCAGGGCGTGGGACCATAGGGAAATGGGGCAGTCTTTATAGCTGCTGCCGTATTTTACGTCGCCCACGAGGGGCATTTTCCTGGAAGAAAACTGCACCCTTATCTGGTGGCTGCGGCCTGTGTGCAGGACAATGTGCAGCAGCGATTTGTCGCCTGCTTGTTCCACACACTCAAATTCAAGCTCCGCGTCCTTTACTCCGGCGCGCCTGCGCTTTACCACATAGCTTTTGTTCTTTGCCCTGTCCCTGAAAAGCAGGTCGCGCAGAATGCCGCTCTTCTCCTCCGGACAGCCCTGAACAATGGCCAGATATTCCTTTTTCATCTGCTGCTCCGCTATCTGCCTTGACAGGCCTGCGGCAGCTTTTTTGTTCAGCGCGTATACCATCACGCCGCCCACAGCCATGTCCAGCCTGTGCACGCAATACACTTCACTGTTTTTCAACTGCGTTTGCAGAATATCAGGCATGTCTTTTTCAGAGTCTTTGCCCAGGGGTTTGAGGCAGACCACTATATCATTATCAGCGTATAAAAGCTTGATTTCCATTCTTACCACCTTTGCTATTCTACATCCATGTGCTGCTTTTTGCAATGGCGTTAAAAAAACGATAAATATATCGTACTTGCATATTTTTAGTTAAAAAAATTGAAATGAGCGGTTGACCCTGAATAATGAGCGGTGATATTATATTAACAGCGAGATTCTGAAAAAACCGACAGGAGAAAAGAAAATGAATATTTCAAATTACATTTCCCTTTTGGGTGGCGTTGCGCTGTTTCTGTTCGGCATGACGCTGATGGGCGAGGGACTTAAAAAGGTCGCCGGCAGCAAGCTTGAGCTGGTCCTCTATAAGCTCTCCAGCACCCCGCTCAAGGGCCTTCTTCTTGGTACCGGTGTAACTGCCGTTATTCAGTCTTCCTCTGCAACATCTGTTATGGTTGTCGGCTTTGTCAACTCAGGCATGATGAAGACAAGGCAGGCTATAGCAGTCATTATGGGCGCTCTTATCGGCACCAGTATTACCGGCTGGATTCTCTGCCTTTCATATATTGAGGGCACCGGCAGCTGGGTCAGCCTGCTGTCTACCTCCACTATTTCCGCCGTTGTGGCGGTGGTGGGTATTATCCTGCGTATGTTCTCCAAGAAGACTGCACACCACCATCTGGGCGATATTCTTCTTGGCTTTGCTGTTCTTATGTTCGGCATGCAGAGCATGAGCTCTGCAGTCTCTCCTCTGAGAAAGAGTGAGACTTTCATAAATCTTATGACCACCTTCTCCAATCCTCTGCTGGGTATTGCTGTTGGCGCTGTCTTCACCGCGGTTATCCAGAGCGCTTCTGCCGCCTGTGGTATTCTGCAGGCTCTGTCCGTTACCGGCGCTGTCACCTTTGATGTGGCCTATCCTATGCTTCTGGGTATTGCCATCGGTGCAGCTGTTCCCGTTCTGCTTTCCGCGCTGGGTGCAAAGCTTGCGGGTCAGCGTGCTGCGGTGTCCTATCTGCTGATAGAGGTGCTGGGCGCGGTTCTATGCGGCGGCGTATTTTATATAGCTCATGCCATCGTCCATTTCGGATTTATGGGCGCAGTTATGACTCCCGTGAGCATTGCCGCAGTCAACAGTGTTTTCCGCATCATCACCGCCATCATTCTTCTGCCCTGCATCGGCCTGCTTGAAAAGCTGGTATGCTGGATCATCAAGGATAGGAAGGATGACAAGAGCGTTGACGCTGCCTTTGACCGTCTGGATGAGCGCTTCCTCAAGCATCCCGCGCTGGCTATTGAGCAGTCCCGCGAGACTATAAATGCCATGGCTGACCACACCATGGTCAATATTCTTGAGGCTGTTAGCCTTATTAAGAAATTCGACCCCGCCCTTGCAGAAAAGGTTTCCAGAGACGAGGACCTGATAGACAGCTATGAGGACAAGCTGGGTACATATCTTATGAAGATAAACGGCTCTGCCCTTGATCCTGAGCAGAACCGCAGCCTGACAAGGTATCTGCACACACTCAGTGACTTTGAACGTATCAGCGACCATGCGATGAATATCTGTGAGTCTGCAAGAGAGCTCTGCGAGAAGAAAATGCATTTTTCCGAGTTTGCACAGGCTGAGCTGCATACTCTGGTAGACGCTCTGAAGGAAACTCTGGAACTGGCCTTTGATTCCTTTGTTGCAGGAGATATTGAGAAGGCATACCGCGTTGAGCCTCTGGAAGACCTTATTGATGTGCTCTGCGATGAGATGAAGCTGCGCCATATCAAGCGTCTGCAGGCAGGCCAGTGCCAGCTGGAGATTGGCTTTGTGTTCAACGATCTGCTGACTAATATTGAGCGTGTGTCCGACCATTGCTCCAATATTGCCATCAGTCTTATCGAAATGAGCCACGATGCCTATGATGCTCACGACTATGTACTTCAGCTCAAGGAACATCATGCCCACCAATTTGATGAGCTGTTCAAAGAATACTCAGAAAAATATGTTATATAATAAAAAATTTCCCGCCTGTGAAGGCGGGAAATTTTTTATCACCATGAAAATTCTCCGTCAGCATCAAAGTTCCCTGAGCTGAAAAGAGTGGAAACTGCAGCGTTGTAGTCCGGCATATTTTTTGATTTGAATATGGCTTTCATGTTCTTGTCTTCTCCGGGGAACTTAAACCTGAAATATGACCAGAGCTCCTTCATCCGGGGGATCGCGTGGTGAGGATCCAAGCCGGAGGCCAGATACTCTTCAAGAAGTTCATCGTGGAAATTACGAAGCTCATCCACGCTGAGCGCAGCCCCGCCCTTTATGCGGCGCAGCAGAGAAGGGTCGGCGATTACTCCACGACCTATCATGAGCTTATCTACAGTAGGAAAGTGGGAGCATATCTTTTCCACATCTTCAGAGGAAAACACGTTACCGTTGTACTCAACAGGAAAGGGACAGCCTTCCAGGGCTTTGCCAAAGCTCTCCAGATCCGGGCTGCTTTTGTACATACCGTCCCTGTCTCTTGCGTGCACAGTCAGCAGAGTCAGAGGGAATTTCCTGTATACATCCATAATGGCGGGAAATTCCTCAGTGCTGTGAACGCCCATGCGTGTTTTAACGGACACCTTTATTGGGCACCTGCTGTAAATTATGTCCAGCGTGCGCTCAAGACTTTCAAGGTCGCGCAGCATGCCGGAGCCCTTGAATTTTGCAAGCACCGTACCGGAGGGACATCCGGCGTTCAGGTTCACCTCATCATAGCCCATGGCCTCCAGCTCCTTTGCCACAAGGAGAAAAGGCTCTGCTGCGTTGCAGAGAATCTGCGGTATGAGCTTAATACCTTTGTTATTCTCCGGCAGTACGTCCCTGCGGTTTCCGGTTTTGTATGAGCCGTCACCGTTAGGAGCTATGAAAGGGGCATAATATTTGTCCGCACCGCCGAACAGCCTGGCATGGGTGCGCCTGAAAGATGCATATGTAACGCCCTCCATGGGTGCAAAACTAAGTTCCATAAATATCTCCAAAGTTTTTGTATTACAGAAAATAATATACATGATTGCTGAATTAAAATAAAGCTTAAATTATTTATCTATCATACATAATTTGTTAATATATGTATGATAGACTTAATCAGTTAAAATGATCAGTTAAAATGCGAAAACGGGGGAATGATCATGGGTCAGTCTCAAAAAAGGGGATGGACAATGAAACATCCTGCTCTTGCCAAGGCCTTTGCCGTGGCGCTTGCTGTTATGAGCCTAATTCTGCTGCTGGGCGGAATAAAGGGCTTTGAAACTGCAAAAGAAGAAAATGAAGAGCGCCTGAGATATGAAAACAAGTTTTCCGAGAGAATTGCAAACTATGTTCAGCTCAGCGAAAAGCTTGAAAACTCAATTACATATGAAGAGGTCTGGGCCGAGCTTGAGGAACTGATCGAGCAGCATGAGCATGATGCCTCCCAACATAAGACCGACCTTTCCCTTTACACCGCTGAAAAGGGCGGTAATACCATGGGCGCTGATATGATATGGGAGGCCAAGGCACAGATAAAGGAAGCCAAAGCTGAACTTGAAGATGGTAAAGCTCAGCTTGAACAAGGTGAGCAGCAGATCAATATGCTGCTGGAGAATGAGCAGCTTATCAGAAAGGCCGCAGCACTTGTAGCACAGGGCGAGGCTGGCCGCCAGCAGCTTATTGCGGAGCTTGAGGCCGCCATAGCCGCCCTGCAGAACAGGCCGCTGCCCACTCCCGTACCCACTCCTGAAGCTACTCCTGAAAATGGCAGTGACGAAAGTGCACAGCCCGAAGAGAACACTGAAGGCGCAGAGAATACAACCGGAACTGAGGATGAGCCTATAGCCGAAAGCCCTGCACCTGAGACTGAGCCTGTTGCAGATGATGGTGAAACAGAGCCTATAGTGCCTGCCTTAACTACAGAAGAAGCTCCTGTTCAGCCCGAAGAAAATCCTGTGGTTGAGGAAAACACCGGGACCAATGAGGAAGCACCAGCGCCTCTGCGCATAAGAACAATGACGCGCACAAGCATTAAGCTGGCTTCCGCGGAGCTTCCTACACTGCCCGCTGTTCCGGATGAGTATGCATACATCTGGGAAAAAATCAAGGACTGTGTGCCCGAGATCAATAAGATCATCGGAATAATTGAAAATCTTAAAAACTATCCTGGCCTGGAGGGAATCACCGTTCCTCAGGCGATGGAACTGATAGCATCCATCACCAGCGACGAGGAGGCCATCTTGGCTGCCAATATGCTGCTTGATGCCCTGCATAATATGGATGGCCTTTTTGGCTATATAAATGAAACTATGAATTCCATGCTGGAAGTCCTTGACGATCCTGACGCTGCATTTGCCGCTTTGGAGGAGGGCAAAGTACAGCTTGAAGCTGCTGCAATGATGATTGAGAAGATGGAGCATGAGCTTCAGGCCCAGCTTGAAAATATCTGGTATAATCTGGGTGAACTTGAAAAGGACAAACTTGAGCTGGCAAAAGAAAAACTGCGCCTTGACGATGAAGCTTCCGTACTGGATAAGGAAATCATGGAGGCAGATGCACTCAGGGAGCTTGAAAATGACCGGGTCTCTGCAAAGCTGCTTCTGACATCTGTCAAAGAAGTAAACGACATGTATGCAGAGTCTGATGACCTTGTGGGCAGTGCAGAGAAATATCTGCAGTCCTATAAGGCAGAGACTGAAAGTCTCCGCAAGGGCCGCATTGTATCCTGTGTTCTGGCTATTATCGGCGGCATTGCCGGTATCGCTGCGCTTCCTGCGGCATATGAGCTTATCCATAAACGCTTCTGGCTTATCTGGCCTGTGGTGATTTCCATTATCTGCGCTGCAGCATCCGAAGCGGTTTACTACAAGTCAGTGCATGAAATGTGGTATGTAGGCTTGTTCGCAGCAATAATAGCGCTGCTGCATCTGCTGATTGTGGCACCCAAGGAAAAGAAACCTGTAATAATTAATGAAACTTAATTATGTAAACAAAATTAAGTAAACTTAACTCCCTGGTCTTATCGGACCGGGGAGTTTTTTATTTTAACAGCATTGCGGTAAGTTCAATTAAAAGCAGGTGAGTGGGGTAGAAAATATAGAAGAAATATTTCAGCTTTCTTTTGCCGGGCGTTCCGCTGTAAAGGCTCAGGATAGGGATGGTCAGCAGAGCGAATAGCTGTATTCCTCCCATGGAATTTTCACATGCAGTTAACATAATTCCATAAGCAAAATAGAGCAGCTTCTTTTTGTGGCTTGGCGCTGGGGGAGTAAGCCCTGTGGCTTCATCTTTTCTGTCTCCGGGCCAGGCGGCAAACAGGGGAGCGATAATACCTGTAAAGCCATAATCAAAGTTTACATAACGTGTTAAAACTGCCAGTGACGCCAGAATCAATGCGAAAGCTGCAAAAGCCATGCCGGTCTTTTTCTGCCTGCACCACTGCAGCATGTATATCAGCAGAATTGAAACAGAGAAGGTCAGCAGTATATTTCCGTACCAGCCACCCATATATATTATGTAAACTAACTCGCAAATTACACCGAGAACAAATACGCTGAGAAAATGCTTTATTCTGCTGGAGGTGTAGCGGCAGCCCTCTGCAATAAAGAAGGCGAAGATGGGGAAGGCGAGACGGCCGATAATCCTCAGCACAGTCAGGCCCGGGAACAACCTTACGCCCACATGGTCAATGAGCATGAAGCCGCAGGCCAGTAATTTAAGTGTACTTGAAGAGAGCATTTTCCCACCGCCTTTCTTTACTGCCGAAATTATAGCATGCTGCAAATAAATATATCAAGCGTCTGTAACTAACTATGCTTTTTTATTGTGTATCTTGCCTATTGTGCTGACCGGATGCCAAGTATATAATGACCTCATAATAAGACAAAAGAGGTACAGAAAAATGGCAAATATTTCTGAAAAGAACATGGCTCTCATCAAGAGAATGCAGCAGAATGAGCTGACTGAGAGCTGCATATATGAACGCATTTCCCGCTTTGCCAAGGGCGAGGAGAATAAAAAGACTCTGCGGCGTCTCGCTGCAGAGGAGCGCGCCCACTATGAAATCTGGAAGCGCTACACCGGTGTTGAAATGAAGCCTGAAAAAGGCAAGGTTTTCTGGTACAGCATGATGGCACGCATTCTGGGATTTACCTTTGCTGTAAAGCTCATGGAAAATGGCGAGGAGAAAGCTCAGGATAAGTATGAAAACCTTGTTGAGGAAGTTCCTGAGAGCATCAATATCCGTGCTCAGGAGGAAGAACATGAGCATGCACTGCTGGACATGCTGGATGAAGAACGTCTGCAGTATGTAGGCAGCATGGTGCTTGGCCTGAACGACGCACTGGTTGAGCTCACCGGCAGCCTTGCAGGCTTTACCTTCGCAATGCAGAATACAAGACTTATTGCACTCTCCGGTCTTATCATCGGCATCTCCGCCACCTTCTCCATGGCATCCAGCGAATTTCTTGCCGCCCGCAGTGAGGGCAGGGAAGATGCACTCAAGTCCTGCACATACACCGGCATTGCTTATCTGCTGACCGTTGTGGCTCTGATTGCGCCCTATCTTATCTTCCCCAGCAGCCAGTACATGCTGGCGCTGGTCTGCATGCTGGCGATTGTAATTCTCATCATTGCCGGCTTTACCTACTACACCTCCGTTGCACAGGAAGAGCCCTTCAAGTCCCGCTTCTGGGAGATGGCGCTGATCTCCGTTGGTGTTGCTGTTATGTCCTTCATTGTTGGTATCGCAGCAAAGGCCTTCCTCGGCGTAGATATCTGAGACAGTCATAATATAAAATATCCGGATCTTTTGATCCGGATATTTTTATGTAAACTTGGTATTGATTTTGTCGGATAAAAATATATAATTAAAAAGCTGGAATAAATTATAATCTTTTGTTCGGAGAGTTGCAGATGAAGACCAAGCTGATAGTTTTGACACTGTTGATGAGTATGTGCCTTACGGGCTGCGCTGCCAAAAAGAGCAATGCCCCGACCCCTGTCCCCACGGTGGATCCGATGCTTTCCCAGGATTTTCAGCTGCCTGAGAATGAGACGGAAAAGGCAGAGATAACTTTTGTTGTTGAGGGTAAACCTGAGACTGTGCCGGCCCATGTTTACGAGGGCATGGACTATACCATCGTTGTGCCTGACGGTGGATGGCATATGTATGAGCCCGGTGCATGGCAGGCCACCTTCAACCAGTCTGTAAAGTTCTGGGTCAAGGGCTACAGCGGTGATAATGCAAAGAAGGTCGTTGAAAATCTCTCTGCCGAGGGCTATGTTCTGGGCTTTGGCAACAGCGTCATGACCAGAACTTCCGGTGAAGAGGGGCTTGTAGAAAACGTTATGATCTTCAGAAACGGCGATGCTCTGCGCGCAGTTTTCTATTGTTATCCCAAAGAAGCTGCGGAAGGCTTTGGCAGCAGGCTTGATACTATTGTCAACACCTTCAGCTGGAAGGACCCTCAGGCCAACGCCACATCCGGCAATATGGCCGGCCTTAGCGATGCTGAGCTTCAGGAGGCAATCAACTCAGCTTCTGTTATCACGACGAAAGACGGGCAGTCTCCCGGTGCAGCCCAGATTGAGCTTCTGATTTCCGCCGCTGAGAGCAAGGCCAAGGCTCTGGACGAACAGCTTCAGAAGGACGTAACACAGGCTGATATGAATATCACCTCTGCCGAGCTATATACCGTATGGGATGATGCGCTGAACAATGTCTGGAAGATTCTCAAGGAGAATATGAGCGAGTCTGACTTCAACACTCTGCTGAATATGCAGATATCCTGGATTGGCCAGAAGGAAGCCGCCGTACAGCAGGCCGCGGCAGAAAATGCCGGTGGCAGTCTGGCGGTGCTCAACGCCAACCTGAAAGCTGCTGAAATGACCAAGGAGCGGGTGTATGCTCTGGCTGAATATCTGAAATAAGTATAAGCAGAAAACAAAAAACTCTCCGGAATTCCGGAGAGTTTTTCTGTTTCAAAGAATAATCTTTTCAAGATCGTCAGGCACAAAAATCCTGCCGCTGAAATATCGGGCGGCTTCCTCGCTGTAAAGCTCCTTACGGCGAAGGATATTTTTGTCCTCTGTGTGGTACAGCAGCAGATTTTTTACACCCAGATTTTCCGCCATCATTGCGGCGTCAGCAGCCGTGGTGTGGTGCTTTTCATAGGGCTTGAACTCCTCTGCCTCAGCGCTGAGACAAAAAGCCTCGTGCAGCAGCCACTTGGCCCCTGCGGCATAGTCGTGCTCACATTCTCTGTAAGGCTCATCACCGCAGCAGCAGAGTCTGCCGTCGTCCAGCTCCATGCAGAAGCCAAACTGTTTTTCCTTGCTGGACTGGATGTCGAAGAAAGTGATGCTTCTGCCGTTTATGCAGAGCGTCTCACCATCTTTTACTTCCACAAGATGCAGCCTTTCATCAAGGTAGCGGGTCTCCTTTGCAGACAGCAGCATGTGTGCAAGCTGGCGCAGGGCAGTAACAACTTCGTCATGACCGTAGATGTATGCCTCACCGGCAAATTTGCCGCGGTTCATGTTCTGTAGCAAAAAGCGCAGCATCCACAGGATACCCAGCAAATGGTCTATGTGCTTATGGGTGACGATTATATGCTGCATGTCCTGCCATTTAAGGCCGGCAGCCTTCAAGCGCTGCAGCAGCAGGTTTCCGCCGCCTCCGTCAACCAGCAGATGCTTATCGTTTTCGCTGAGCACGAAGCATGTGTTGTAGCACTCGGTAACGCCTGCGTTGCCGGTGCCGAGCATTGTAAGTTCCATTTTCAGATGCCGTTGGATTCAGGGATGACCTTGCCAAGATTCCAGACATCTGCAGCTCTCTGGGCTGCTTCTTCTCTGTCTTCGGGCTTTCTGTAGTCTACTTCCACGCTGTGTGCACCGCAGTCAAGGCAGCTTACATAGAAGCACCAACCCTGTTCTTCTTCAAGAAAACCGGCACCGCCGCAGATGGGGCAGTCCTGCAGAGTTATATCGTTGAGGATATCCATAAATAATTCTCCTTGCTATATTAGTTCTGATGAAAGAATTATACCGCATTTCACGGAAAATACAATAGATATGCTTAAAGCTTCTCAGCCAGCTCGAAAACCAGCCGCTCAGTCTTTTCCCAGCCGAGGCAGGGGTCAGTGATGGACTTACCGAAAACATGCTCATGCATACCCTGAGCGCCGTCCTCAATATAGCTTTCTATCATCAGGCCCTTGACCAGGCGCTTGATGTCATTGTTCTGGTTACGGCTGTGAACAACGTCCTTTGCAATGCGTATCTGCTCAAGATACTTCTTGCCGGAGTTATTGTGGTTTGCATCAACTAAGACAGAGGGATTTGCAAGCTTAGTCTCAGCATAAAGGTCATTGACTCTAAGCAGGTCCTCATAGTGGTAGTTGGAGACGCTTCTTCCGGAGTAATCAAGATAACCGCGGAGAATTGCGTGGGTATAGGGGTTACCCTCGCTCTCAACCTCCCAGCCGCGGAAAATAAAGGTGTGGCTGGACTGGGCAGCGGTAATGGCGTTCATCATAACGCCCAGATCGCCGCCGGTGGGGTTCTTCATGCCCACAGGGGCTTCAATGCCGCTGGCGGTCAGTCTGTGCTGCTGGTTTTCCACCGAGCGGGCGCCCACTGCAACGTAGGACAGCAGATCGGAGAGGTAGCGGTAGTTTTCAGGGTAGAGCATTTCGTCCGCACAGGGGAAATCATAGTCGCGCAGAGCGGCCATGTGCAGTTCTCTTATGGCGACGATGCCCTTGTACATGTCGGGCTTTTCCTCGGGATCAGGCTGGTGGAGCATACCTTTGTAGCCCTGACCGGTTGTGCGGGGCTTGTTGGTGTATATACGGGGGATCAGGATTATCTTGTCAGAAATCTGTTCCTCAAGTTTTTTCAGCCGGGAGATATACTCCAGTACGGGATCGCTGTGATCTGCGGAGCAGGGGCCGATTACCAGGATAAACTTGTCGGACTTGCCCTCAAAAACAGCCCTGATTTCTTCATCACGCTGGGCTTTGACTCGTGCCATCTTTTCGCTGAGAGGAAACTCTGCTTTTACATCCTTGGGTATAGGTAACTTTCTGTGGAAATTCATGCTCATTGTTTTTACCTCGGTTGTTGTTCGCGCTAAATCGTTATAGGATGCTCTATATTATAAGCAGTTTTTTGAATTAGGCAAGAAAAAATTATGACTTGTTTTTCATATTTGCTTAAGAGCTTATCCTTTGGCAGCTGAGAATAAGGCGGCTTCAGTTATGAAGCCCAACAGCTCTTCGTTGATTTCATCCGGACTTCCCAGCATCACATGGTGTGTCCAGCGCCCGGGATAGGCTTCCGAAACTGCATCTACCCTTGGAGAATTATTCTGATAGCCCAGACCGAAGCTGACGGTCATCCAGCTCTTTGGTCGTTCAGCTGCCTTGCGGCAGGGATTGAAGGATACAAAGGCAAAGCCGTATTTATTGGCAAATGTGATCTGTGTTTTGGCCACCTTGATTTTTACATCCGGGATTCGGGAAAGGATGAGGTTCTCAAGTTTTTCATACATTGGAAGCACATCCATGTGCCGGTTGAAGAACAATAGAATATCATCGTTCATGCTCTACCCCGAAAGCTTTCTGCAGCAGCTGTATTCTCCGCTCCATGGCGCTTCTTGTGATGCTGCTGTCGACAGCGGTCTCGAAACCATGGCATGCAAAATCAATACGGTGAAGTTGGCTTTGAATGCCTTCTGCCAGCAGCCGCTCATGCAGTGCTATGCCCTCATCTCTGAGACAGTCAAACTCAGATACTTCAATATAGCTCTCAGGAAAAGCGGCAAAGGAAGCCGCTTCAAGTGGGGATGCGTATTCAATGTGTTCAGGCTTTTGATCGCCCAGATATGCTTTCCACATGACTTTTGACAGCTCTGCATTCCACACCGGAGTGTCGGTAAAATCCTGCATGGACTGCGTGAGCATGCGCCTGTCGGCGACAGGATAAATCAGCATGGCAAGCTTTGGAAGGATCAAGCCTCTGTCCCGGGCCATAAGGGTCACAGCTGCAGCCAGATTGCCGCCTGCGCTGTCTCCGCCGATGGCGATGCGCTCAGTGTCAATATGAAGCTTGTCCGCATGTTCAATGGCCCAATGGTAGCTTGCATAACAGTCTTCCACCGGAGCGGGGAAGGGATGCTTCGGAGCAAGCCGATAGTCCGGATAGATGACTCTGCAGGGCGTTTTTGCAGCATACTCCTTTGCAAGCTGATAGTGTGCGCCGGAGGCCCGGAGCATGAATCCGCCGCCATGGAAGAACACCAGACAGGGGAGGGGCTTATTGCCGCAATCTTTTGGCTCAATTACATAGCAGCTGAAGCTCTTGCCATCAAAGCTTGTCAGCTTATACTTTCGCACGGAAACATGTTCATCGCTTTTACAGCGGAACATCAGCCCCATCATCCTGTTAAGTATGGGCATAAGTGCGGGATTTGAAGGCGTAGGAAGCTTGGTTATCGGGATCAGTTCTTCTGCGATTTTGTATTTCATAAAATCAGCTCCGGTAAATGCATTTTTTTACAAGTATAGCATGTTTTGGGACAAAATGAAGTCTGAGCTTGTGATTCAAGTTTCCTTTGAGTATCTCAGCATGTGGCAGATCCCGTATGCAGCTACCAGAATTTCGGTAATCAGCATGGAATACCAGATGCTGTTTGCACCTGCCAGAACGGGAAGCAGCATAATCAGTGCACCGCTGATTACTGCACCTCTTGCAACCGAGGCAATCATTGATACACGGGCTTGCAAGATTGCCTGGAAATAGTAGGTGGCAAACATATTAAAGGGCAGCAAAATGTAAGAGATACCATAAGCCCGGATGATTCCGGGGGCTATTTCCAACACAGAAGAAGTTGGGGTCATGAAGAGGCTGACCAGCAGCTTTGGGGCAAGCAGCATAGCGGATGTCCAGATAATACCCATTGCCGCGCTGGTAAACAGCCCGTACTTGAGACATTCCCTGATGCGCTTATACTGCCCTGCACCGTGATTTTGTGAAATAATGGGCTGCGCTGCCTGGCCGGCGCCGTATGCAAGGCACTGGGCAAATGCGCTTACCTGCGTTATGATGCCATACACAGCCAATGCATCTGTGCCAAGGTACTTCATTATCTGCCGGTTGAAAAGCACACCTATGATGCCCATGGCAAGGTCGCTGATCGCAGTGGAGAAGCCAGTGGCAGTTATATTACCCAGCTTTCGGACAGCAAAGGATACTCTTACAAAGTGAAGGGTGTTTTTCTTCCCGACAAAGTGCAGCAGCATAACAAGAATTGCAATGTACTGACCGATTGCGGTTGCAAGTCCTGCACCCAGAATACCCATGTCCAGCACAAATACGCAGTAATAGTCTCCAAACACGTTGAACAGGCCACCGATGATAACTGCTTTTGTTGCTAGATTCGGATTGCCGTCATTACGCAGCAGGGCAGAGAGAATGTTGCTGAACACGCAGCAAGGTATCGCAAAATATATTGGAGCCAGATACTGCTTTACAAGATGGAGCAACTCATCGTCAGCCCCAAAAAATCGGAACAATTGCTCGTTAAACAAACCTATTCCCAAAAGAGCCAGAGAGGATAGCGCCAGACCAAAAATAACACTGAGGGTAAAATACTCCTGTGCTGCGCGCTCATCCTTTCTGCCCCGGGCATTGGCAAACAACACACTGCCGCCGATACCTGCCAGCAGTCCAAGACAGTAAATTATGCTCCAGAGGGGATTGAACACGGCAAGCGCGGCGTTGCCTGCCGGGCCGTGATATTGTCCAACCATCATGGCATCCACCAAACCGAAAA
Source organism: Oscillospiraceae bacterium (assembly GCA_017410425.1). GTDB lineage: Bacteria > Bacillota > Clostridia > Oscillospirales > Oscillospiraceae > Limivicinus. The sequence continues at coordinate 5,541 of JAFQQV010000088.1, read as the reverse complement.
TGGATGCTACCAGGGCGCTTCCGGATGCGGCGGCCAGGTATTTGAAATATGCAGGTCTTATTTTACATGTAAGCAAATCCATAAAATTCTCCAGTGAAAAACGCCGGACAAGGTGCAGGTATTCCAACCTGTGCCTTATCCGGCGTGTCATTTCCAGCGAATGACTTGCCTCCGAGCAAGCTACTACATTTTATATTTCTTTACAGCAAATGTCAAGCTGAGCCGTATTCTGCTTGGACAGCTAATGCTTTCGTGGTATAATATGTTCAAAGAAAAAATTCTGCGGAGGTACAGCTTATGAAACTCAAAAATCCCATGCTCGTAGTGCGTGATATGGATAAGTCCCTTGAGTTTTACAAAAAAGTCCTTGGACTTCGTGTGATCATGGATTTTGGTGCAAACAAAACTTTGACCGGCGGCTTGTCCCTGCAGACCCTTGAAAGCTGGAAAGACTTCATTGGCAGCGACAAGGTTTCTTTTGGCAGCAACAGTGCAGAGCTTTACTTTGAAGAGGATAATTTCGATAAGTTTATCGAAAAGCTGCAAGCCTGTGATGTGGAATATGTTCACCCCGTGCATGAGCATTCATGGGGACAGCGCGTGGTAAGAATTTATGACCCGGACAAGCATATTATTGAAATTGGCGAAAACATAAAAGTGGTTTGCCTGCGCTTTCTTGATAGCGGCATGACGCCGGAGCAGGTCGCAGAGCGCATGGATGTCCCCATGAAATTTGTAAATGCCTGTATGCGTTAAACTTAAGTTTATGAGCGAGGTATTGTATGAAGAAGAAAATCACAGTTGCGTTTATTGTTCTTGCAGTGATTGTTGGGGCAGTCTTCGCGTGGCGTGTTGCCTATTCAATGAGAAAAAGCAACGATAATATTCCTGCATTGGCAGCTCTTGCTGAAATGACTGAATCTGAAGTCAACAGTCTTTTACCCGGATATAAAATCAATCAGTTAAAAGAAGTCTGGGGGGAGCCGGATTTCAGTGAAGACAATACCGCCGAATGGCAAACAGGTAATCTTACACTTATTGTAAATTTCAAGAACAACGGTGTAGTTGTAATCTGTGGCCTCAAAGATGCGGGCGGTGAGTCTGTGGAGACAGATACTTGGGCAATAGCGGCTCACGTTTACCTTGACGGCAATGGTTTTTTCCACAAGGGAAAACTAAGCTATGAATTGCCTGACGGCTATAAATATGCGGGCGATGTCATTAATGTGGGTAATATATTCTCCGGGAAAGATTTTGAGGGGAATGTTGACGGTAAGATTTATTTGAATGAATCTGTAACTGACGCTGTGTATTTTGGTTGGGCAGAATGGGACGAGGATCAGAATGGTCCTACACCGTTTCTAAAGCTTGAACTTGAGGAAAAGTATTAAATTCCAGGGAGGCAGTTATGGCATTTGATTTCAAAAAAGAATATAAGGAATTTTATATGCCCAGGAATAAGCCGGAGATAGTCATTGTTCCAAAGGCAAACTATATCGCCGTCAGAGGCAAGGGTGATCCCAACGAAGAGGACGGGGCATATCAGCAGGCCATTGGTGTTCTCTATGCTGTGGCCTACACCCTGAAAATGAGCTATAAAAGCGATTACAAAATCGAGGGATTTTTTGAATACGTGGTCCCGCCTCTTGAAGGCTTCTGGTGGCAGGATAATGTGGAGGGCGTGGACTATTCCGATAAATCCACTTTCAACTGGATTTCTGTAATTCGCCTGCCGGACTTTATTAGCGAGGCTGATTTCAACTGGGCGGTGGAAACTGCAAGCAAGAAGAAAAAGCTGGATTGCACCTCTGCTGAGTATCTGAGCATCGACGAGGGCCTGTGCGTCCAGATAATGCATCTGGGCCCCTTTGATGATGAGCCTGCCAGTGTTGCATTGATGGATGAGTATCTTGAGCGGACCGGATATGTAAATGACTTCTCTGAGGGCAGACTGCACCATGAGATTTATTTGTCCGATGCCAGAAAGGTTGCTCCCGAAAAGTTGAAAACCGTCATCAGACATCCGATAAAAAATGTATAAGCAAGTTAAATTTGCAAGGGTGAAAATATGGCAAGAAATTTTTTCATGAGCACAAAGCGCTGTGGCTTCTCCAAATGGGAAGCTGGCGATATAAAACTTGCAGAGCTGCTTTGGGGTGATGCTGAGGTAACAAGGTACATCTGCTCCAGCGGCAGCTTCAGCATGGAGGACATCGCCACTCGTTTGCAAAAAGAAGTGGATAATAATGCGCAATACCGTGTGCAGTACTGGCCCGTTTTTGCCCTGGATTCAGATGAGCTTATTGGCTGCTGCGGTTTAAGGCCACGCGGTGAGGGTACATTTGAGCTGGGATTTCATTTGCGGCCGAAGTTCTGGAGACAGGGCTATGCCGTGGAAGCGGCCCGGGCCGTAATAGACTATGCTTTTTCGGCTTTGAATGCCGACGGCCTCTTTGCCGGGCATAACCCCAAAAACACAGCATCTGCAAAGGTACTGGGCAAATTAGGCTTTGACTATATCGGCGACGAATTCTACGAGCCGACCGGTTTGTATCATCCGTCATATGAATTGAAAAAGCGCGAAAAAGAGTAGTATAATCTGTTCTGAAAACTTGGATTTGGAGATGTGGTGCTATGCAGGAAATAATCTCAAAGCTGACATCAAAAGATGATAAATATGCCTGTGCTGTTGCTGACAAAATCATCTCCGAAAGTCAGCTTAGCGATGAATGGTACGAACACTTCAACGCGTTTGCAACATTACTTAATCATCCAAAGTCATTTGTGAGAAACCGTGTGTTGTATATCCTTGCTGCCAATGCACAATGGGACGATGAAAATCGTTTTGATGCCATTCTTGACGAGTATCTTGCCCATGTCACAGACGAAAAACCAATTACAGCAAGACAATGCATAAAGGCACTGGCACAGGTGGGAACAGCGAAACCACAGTATATCCAGAGAATATTAGCCTGTTTTCATAGTGCTGATTTGTCAAAATACAAGGACAGCATGCGTCCTCTGATTGAGCAGGATATGGCAGAAACAGAGAAAGCATTGAAAAAGTAATATAATTATTGAACAAGGTCGAAAGATTTCCGGAGGAACAACACAAATGACCGAAAAAGAAAAGATGCTTCAGGGCCAGTGGCATGATGCAAATTTTGATAAAGACCTGCTGGAAGAGAGAAGAAAGGCAGAGCTGTTTTGTGAATCACGGCTGCTATTTAATGGACGGCGGAACAATTGAAATTGGAGATAATGTTTTTATCGGCCCTTTCTGCGGATTTTATACGGCATCCCATCCCATGAATTATGCAGAAAGAAACAAGGGCCTTGAAAGGGCCTTGCCCATTGTGATAGGGGATAATTGCTGGTTTGGCGCAAATGTTTCCGTCTTGCAGGGCGTAAGCATAGGCGCAGGCTGTGTGATCGCCGCCGGAAGTGTTGTGACAGAAGATGTGCCGGGAAATTGCCTGATCGCCGGTGTCCCTGCCAAAATCAAAAAGCGGATAGAGCAATAAGCATAGAAAAGAGCTTGCCGTTCTAATATGAACAGCAAGCTCTTTTAGTTTTAATACATATTACTTTTTCTTCTTTTCGTCAACTTCCTTTACAGACTTGACCACCATACCGGTCAGTGCAAAGAGAGCCAGTGCGTTGGGCAGAACCATCAGGTAGTTGAAAGCGTCGGTCAGCTCCCAGACCAGATCGTTGGAAACCAGAGTACCAAGGAAGATGAATACCAGAGCAATAAGGGTGTAGATAACAGTGCAGGTCTTGGGATTCTTTTTGCCGAAGAGATAGACAACATTGATTTTACCAAAGAGGTTCCAGCTGAGAATAGTGGAGAATGCGAAGAAGAACAGACATACTGCAACAAACATTGCGCCGAAGCTTTCGCCGAAAATGGTGCCGAAAGCGGTCTGGGCAAGATTTGCCTTGGTGAGCACAGTGCTTGCGGCAGCTGCGCCACATTCGTGGAGAGGACCGTCAGCAGTGTAGAGAGTGGAGATAATGACAAGAGCGTTGAGAGTGAGAACAACAAAGGTATCAACAAAGACACCGATCATTGCAACAACACCCTGATCATGGGGATGGGCAACGTTTGCCTGTGCGTGGGCGTGGGGGGTAGAACCCATGCCGGCCTCGTTGGAGAACAGACCACGCTTTGCACCCTGGCTGATAGCCTCCTTGATGGCAATACCGAAAGCACCGCCGATGATGGCCTGAGGCTGGAATGCGTACTTGAAGATCATGCCGAAGGTTTCGGGGATGTACTGGATGCGGGCAACGAGAACAACAAGACCGCCGCAAAGAAAAATAGCTGCCATTATGGGAACGATCTTTTCGCAGACAGATGCAAGACGCTGAACACCGCCAAGGAAGATGGTGGCGCAGATAGCAACCAGAACAAGGCCAACAACCCAGGAGGGGATACCGAAAGCGGTCTGGAAGGTGGAGCCGATGGAGTTGGACTGAACCATGCAGCCCATAAAGCCCAGAGCAAGGATAATGGCAACTGCGAAGAAGCCAGCCAGGAACTTACCGAAGCCGCCCTTGAAAGCAGTGGTGATGTAGTAGACAGGACCGCCGTGGACATTGCCGTCTGAATCGACAATGCGGGTCTTCTGAGCCAGAGTAGCCTCAGCATAGATGGTAGCCATGCCAAGGAAGGCTATGATCCACATCCAGAAGATAGCACCGGGACCACCGGTGAGGATAGCGCCGGAAGCGCCGACAATGTTGCCGGTACCGACCTGGGCAGCAATAGCGGTAGCCAGAGCCTGGAAGGAGCTCATGCCGCTCTCATGCTTGTCGCCGCGAAGCTTTACATTACCGAAAACTTTCTTCATACCCTCGCCGAAGCAGCGAACCTGAACAAAGCGTGTCTTAATAGTGTACCAAAGGCCGACGCCGACCAGCAGGAACACCAGAACGTAGTTGGAAAGATAGGTATTGATGTTTACTACGATAGGATAGAGTGCGGATTCAATAGAGGCTAACATGGTTTGGTTTACTCCCTTACAAAAAATAATCGGAGCAACTGGAAATCAGCTGCTCCGAAGAAAAACAAAACAAATACTCACAGACACATATAGAGTCTGCATTTGTTTTCTCTGTCCTTTTACCTGAGAGATTCAGCGCCTGAGCGCCTTGCACCTTCGGTACTCATAAAGAGTTTCTCCAGAGCTGCATCTGTCCTTAGTCCCTACCCGATGACCGGGCACCTGAGAGTTTTACTCCTTCGGTAGGCATAAAGCCGTTCCCCTAAGAACTTCAACTGCCGATATCAAATTGCCTTGCAACATTACCACTTTAATTTGCGATTGTCAAGTAAACTGTTAAAGTTTTTGAAATATTTTGTTGGCAAATAAAAAATCAAATCGAATCCCATGTGGATTCGAGCAAAGCCCGGCGGAGCGGGTTTGCGAGGAAAAGGAAAAAGGAGGGAGCGGATATGAATTTTTTGCAAGGCAAAAATGGAATGGAGCGAGCTTCTTTTGACGCAGTGTGGCCACACTTGCCCTGCTTGCCGGG
>JAFQQV010000013.1 GCA_017410425.1 Oscillospiraceae bacterium | reverse complement strand
TTGGCCTGTTTGGACTGCCTGCAGGAACAATCATCATGGACTTTGTAACCGGCTTCGTTCCGATTATCGCTGCATGGTTGCTTTGCAAGATATTTAAAGTAAAATTCGATTAAAAAAACAAAGGCTATTGTATTACAGTAGCCTTTGCCATTGTCCTGCAGATCTATGATTCTTCTGCTAAAATTCGTTTCGCTTCTACCTCCACACTTTCACGGAAACCGTACATCTGCTTTTCTGTAAAATGGTACTTGGAGTTTCTGTCTCTCAGCATCAGCACCGGCACACCAAACACCAAGGCATATCCAACAATACCAAATACAGCACCTAATATGTAATCACTGACAGATGCCATATTGTTTACAGTAACATACCATAGCATATAAATTCCTATTGGCAGTTGCAAAAAAATTGCTGTTGCTGCACCCGGGTTATATTTCGTTTTTAGTGCAATGTTCTCAAAAATGCCATGTGCCAGCACCTGAATAAACCCTGCACACGCCTGACCGATAGCAAGCCAAATTACATTCGGGAAAAATATTGGGATAATATAAAATGCATATGTTGTAAACACGTTGTCAAAAAAGCAGAGATGAGGATTGAAAGGATAATGGTCGTAATCCTTTTTTTCTTTAAAGAATAATATGTTTGTCACTGCTGGAAAGCCTCCCGGCCATCCATATTCTTCAACCTGATGTGCAAGCATCGCCATCCAGCTGAAAATCAAAATTACCTGAATATGGTCCAAATGCTCTACACCCCAAAATCCCATAAAGAATGCCAGTCCGATGAATATAATACCGCCAACCCAGCACCAGTTTTCTCTCCAGATTCTCATCAATTTTCTCCTTTCCTTCCATTGCAATCAATGATCACTTCATTATCGGGATAAGCCGTGACATCAACAAATTTTGAAAAATACTTTGGACTTTCAAAGGCAAAGTATTCGGAATTCAAACTGCGCACCCATTTTCGCAGCGGAAATTCTGCAAGGAGTATGCATATTGATACCAAAACGATAAAAAGAATGACGCTGCATATCCAATCCATCAGGCTTGTTTCCTGCAAGTTAAGCATGATATATATACTTGCCGGAAGGAAGCAGAATATAGATGTTCCCAAGCCCGGGTCATAAATCGTGCGCTTACCTGCTTTTTTATAGCGAATCAGACAAATAATTCCAACAACAGTATGGGCGAAAAGCTCCATATAGCCGAACATCATCATACATATTGCCAACCCTGGCTCTATGCCTGTAAATATCGTGGACAGCCAGGCATAAATCAAAGGGACAACTGTCAGTCCGACATTGGTGTTCATATCCGTCAGACGGCTCATCGGAAAGCGATTCAAACTGTGCGTGTCTTTTGCAAATGGCCCAAATATCCTTACGTTGTATATGTAATGCAGTCCTCCCGGAAGCTTCCATTCTTCTATAACATGCAGAGGCATAATCATTGCACAAAAGGCGGCGCCTCGTGCACCAACGCTTAAATCACCCCAATTTAAAATCAGATATATTCCTGTTACTACACCAATGATACAAATAAAGTATATCCACAGGTTCTTTGACCACTTGTCTAACAACTGAATCATTTTTCTTTCACTCCTTGCCTAATCCAACACTATGTTGTATTATTAGTATAGTATTACTGACTTTTTTGAACAACCATTACTTTTTTCAAATGTGTTGGATTAGTATTCAAGATGAATATCTCAGGAGGAGCCATGAATAGACGTCCCAAGCAAACAGAAGCAACAAAGAAACGCATCCTCGATGCGTTCATTGAAGCTGCCCATGAAAAAGGTGTACAGAGAGTTACTGTACGCGATGTGACGAATATTGCAGAGATTAACAGAAGTACCTTTTATCAGTACTATATTGATATAAAAGACTTAATCGAACAATATGAGAACACTCTCTTGGAGCAGGTACTGTCTTCATTCGAAGCGTTTTCCCAAAATAAAACCTTTGATGTGGAAAAAGATTTATTTAAAATGGCTCTGCACATTTTTCAGCATTTCGGCGACGAAGTTTACTTCCTGCTGGGCGACCAAGGCGACCCCGCTTTTCAGCATAAACTTCGTTCTTTCCTCATGCCAATCTTCAAGAAATACTTTTTTAGTGATGCTGCAGAAATACCCAATTTCGAGTACATCTTAGCCTTCACCATGTCCGCCATCAATGGAACCCTAACCCATTGGCACGAATCCGGACAAACAATCACAGACGATGAAATCATCTCTTTAATTGAGAAGCTACTTAGAAGCGGCCTAGGAGAATATAACACAAAATCTTATAACTAGCCGCTCAAAAATTACAATAAAAAACAAAGGCCATTGTATTTATTACAGTAGCCTTTGCCATTATTCTACAAATTCCAGTTTCACGAGATGAAAACACTCCCGGGCATCGGTGCAATACCGATGATCGGGAGTTCGCTTTATTCCTGATTCCAATAGTCGACCATGCGCTGTTCATGAGCGCGTTCGCATGAGAGCCGCTCCTCTCGTCCGACATAGATGGCGGAATATGGAACACCGGCTTTATTCAGGAAGCGATGCAGGGTTGCGTAGTGAATCAGCCCAGCATCGTAGACCTCGTGTGGAGTCGAATCCAGAAATGCATTTCGTGGCCAGAATTCATTTGTGTCTATAGTCTCGATAAAATAATACTCCGGGATGTTGATGTCATCATCGATCAGGGCTGCAGCAGGAACAGTGAAGATCTCGGCCAGCCGCTTTACTTCTGCGACTGGTGGAGCGTTCTTTTCCTTTTCCCATTTCTGGACGGTCGATTCAGATATCGAAAGGGCATCCGCCAGCTGTCCCTGTGTCCATTCCCGGTTCTTTCTCAGTATTCTCAGTTTTTCAGAAAATGTACTCATAATAAAATCGCCTCCTTGCGCTTAGATTAACACGTAGAGGCGATCTTTGCACCCGATGAATAATCGGGTGGTCAGGCTTTGATTTCCTGCCCGTTTTTGAATGTGACGTGGATGTCATTCCCGGCGTAGACCGTGACGTAATCAACCAGCCCGTGCCAAGTAGCCAGTGTAAACTCCGTCAGCTGATTCGGGAGCTTCTTAAAGGATGTGAGGAAGGCCTCGTAGGATGCTCGCTGGGTCTGCTTTTCGTGGATCTCGGCAGCGACCGCATCAAGGCGTGACTTGGCTTTGTCGAAGCGTTGCGTAAGGCCGTCGTACTTCTTCTGGTATTCAGCCTGATCCTGAGCAACACGGGCATTCTCATAAATGGATTGCTGTACCATGTCGGAAACCACCTGCGTCTCCTGCAGGAGTTCGTCGTGTTCGGCTTCCAAGGCCTTCGTGTTGAAAAGGACATCGATCATGGAATAGCCGTTCTGGATGACCTCGTCCTTTGTGGCGAGCAGCTTGTTTGCCGCCCGGAGGAAGGCTGCCTGAATCTCTGCATCGGTAAGGTGCGGAGTGGTGCAGGTCTTATCGCCGTCGTATTTATGATTGCATTGCCAGATGGTCTTCCGGTATTTGCTGTTGGAATGCCAGACCTTAGATCCGTACCAGCAGCCGCATTCGCCGCATTTGATCTTGGTGGAGAAGGCGTGGACTCCGCTGTGGTATTTCTTACCCCGGCCACGGCGTTCCATCTCGCGCTGAACCATCTCGAATATGTCTGGGTCGATGATGGCTTCATGGTTTCCCTCAACGTAGTACTGCGGAATCTCGCCCTCGTTGATCTTTGTCTTCTTGGTCAGGAAATCGACAGTGTAGGATTTCTGCAGCAGGGCATCACCTTTGTATTTCTCGTTCCGCAGGATGCTCTTGACCGTGGAGGTGCTCCATTTGGTCTTGCCTCCGGGAGTGAGCACGCCGTCCTTTGTGAGTTCCTGCGCGATGCCGTTGTATGTCATGCCTTCAAGGAAAAGTTGGTAGATGCGTTTGATGGTCACGGCCTGCTCAGGGTTGACGACCAGATTACCGTCAGCGCCTTTGTCATATCCGAGGAACCGCTTATAGGCGACGGACACTTTGCCGTCAGCAAATCGCTTACGTTGTCCCCATGTGCAGTTCTCCGAAATGCTCCGGCTCTCCTCCTGAGCGAGGCTGGACATAATGGTCAGGAGTAGCTCGCCCTTGCCGTCAAACGTCCAGATGTTTTCTTTTTCAAAATAAACTTCGATGCCGTTTTCCTTCAGCTGCCGAATGGTGGTGAGGGAGTCGACAGTGTTTCTGGCAAAGCGGCTGACTGACATTGTACTGCTGATCAACGGTTTCCCCGTTGCCATCGGCGAAATGAAGTCCCCGGTACGCCCTGCCATCAGTTGGATGGACGGTGCCGGTGATATTCTAAATTATGAAAAGTCCATTCCGGAAATGTTTGTTACCAACATTTTCAACTTTGCCACAGAAGGCAAGCGTTTCCGTTATGGCTCCATTAATGCTCCCGTCACGCTGTGGGGCCCTTGGTATGCTGATATTCCTCATGAGGAAGGTGATTTTACCAAGGTGCAGAAAAGTGTAGCCTCTATTACCCGGAAGGAAGTTATCCTGGACCTGTTCCGGTACTTTACCCTTTTCTCTACCGATAAGCATAATCGTAAGATCAAGGTGGTTTGCCGATATCAGCAGTACGAAGGTGCAAACCTAATCGTGAACCGCGTTAAGGCAGGTTATCCCAAGAAGGGCTTGATCTGGCACTTCCAGGGCAGCGGCAAGTCTCTTCTCATGGTATTTGCGGCACAGAAACTGCGGATGATGAAGGAATTGAATGCACCTACCGTTTTGATTGTCAACGATCGCATCGATTTGGCCGGACAGATTTTCGGAACCTTCTCTATGGCGGATGTGCCCAATCTGGTGCCTGCTGATACAAATGCTGAATTGATCCGTCTTTTGAAAGCGGATACCAGAAAGGTTATTATTACAAAGATTTTTGAGTTTGCCCAGATTGAAGATGCTATTAACTATAGGGATAATATCATCGTGATGGTGGACGAAGCACACCGTACTCAGGAAGGTGATTTGGGTGCCCGTATGCGTATGGCACTGCCTAATGCGTTCTTCTTCGGCTTGACTGGTACCCCCATCAATAAACTAGACAAGAATACATTTGCGACCTTTGGTGCAAAAGAAGACCGTACTGGCTATATGAGCCGCTATTCCTTTGCGGACTCTGTCAGTGACCGAGCAACACTACCTCTGCATTTCGAACCCGTTCCTGTAAAACTCCATGTTGATCAGGATGCGATCGATGATGCATTCCGGCGTATTGCAGATGAAGCTGGCCTAACTCACGAAGAACGGTCTAAGGTTGCTCAACGTGTTCGTATGGCGGCCATCATGAAAGATCCGGAACGCATTAAGGCTGTATGTGAACATATCGCGGAGCACTTTATGCAGAAGGTAAATCCTAACGGTTTTAAAGCCCAAGTTGTCTGCTACGATCGTGAATGTTGTGTTCTTTATAAGAAAGAACTGGATCGTCTGCTGGGCGAAGCTACATCTACTATTGTTATGGACACAAATAATGACAAGGCCGATGAGTACAAAGTTTGGCGTCGCTCTCGTGAGGAAGAGGCAAAGGTTCTGGATGATTTCCGTGACCCCAACAATCCGCTTCAAATCGTTATCGTTACAAGCAAGCTACTGACCGGTTTTGATGCACCTATCCTGCAAGCTATGTATCTGGACAAGCCTATGAAGGACCATACGCTATTGCAGGCTATTTGCCGGACCAACCGCATCTATGGTCAGGATAAGACATACGGTCTGATTGTTGACTATGTTGGCATTTTTGATGATGTTGCAAAGGCACTGAATTTCGACTCTGATGCAGTTGAAAAAATAATCACAAATATTGAAGCTGTTAAGGCCAAGGTTCCTGAGATGGTGGAAGCATGTATTCATTTCTTCCCCGGTGTTGATAGGACGCGTGACGATTGGGAGGGATTGGTAGCAGCTCAAGGGTAAAGCAGCACTTACTGCGCTGTTCCAGTCGGTACGTAATGAAAATACTCCGGTTATTGTTGAGAGAATTGTCAGCGACATAGATGGCATAGTAAAAATAGTTCGCTTTGACGGTTGGCAAAACGTTCCCACTGGGAGAAAGATGATCAGTAGAAACCTGCGCGATGTCATTATGCGTAAATACCGAATCAAAGACAAAGAGGTCTTTGACAAAGCATATAGTTATGTTGAACAGTATTATTAAATCTCTAAAGTACATATTAGACCTATTCTATATCCTGTTTCAAATAATATGACAAATGTTTAGCGTAGGAACACTTCCAATAAGTAAATGCTATTTGTGGTGTTATGCTATTACGTAAATATGTAGGGGTGAGTACAGAGCCATGCGTAACCTAAGATCCTACTATTCTGCCACCATAGCAGAATTTCTCCAACAATCGGATAGTGAAATACTGGGTATCATCCACTCCAACGATATTTCAGCGGAGACGACGATACAGCAGAGCAATACCTGGGAATCTGAAGTGCAGATTCTCAAGAATCAGTTGCGCTCATTTTCCGATGGTAGGATCATTTTCGAATACACAATCCCCAGAATGGGTAAGCGTGTTGACACTGTGGTGCTCTATAAAAACATAGTTTTCCTTTTGGAGTTCAAGGTTGGGGACAAAGAATACCGCCAGTCTACATATGACCAGGTTTATGACTATGCTTTGGATCTGCGCAATTTCCAAAAAGAGAGTCATGACAAGCTCATTGTACCTATAATGGTTTCCACCAACGCACCCAGATACCAGAACACCCTGACTGAGCGGGAGCGTATTATTGAGCCTATACGTTGTAATGCGCAGAACCTTGGTGTGTCCATTAAGTATATTGCCCAGCAGTACAATGAGCCGGAGTTTAACTATGCTTCGTGGGAGAATTCTGAGTATCTGCCCACTCCTACCATCGTTGAAGCGGCTCAGGCTCTGTACCGCGGCCACAATGTGCATGAAATTACCCGCAGCGATGCAGGTGCAGAAAACCTCACCGTCACAACGGACGAGATCAACCGCATCATTGAGCACAGCAAAGCCAATGGTAGAAAGTCAATTTGCTTTGTGACAGGTGTACCCGGTGCGGGCAAAACTCTTGTTGGCCTGAACATAGCCATACAGCGCTCAGATGCCCAGCAGGGTGAGCATGCGGTATTTCTTTCTGGCAATTTCCCGCTCGTAACCGTGCTGCAAGAAGCCCTTGCTCGTGATAAAGTGGAGCAGGAGAAGCAGCGTGGCGGGAAGATATCCAAATCTGAGGCCCTGCGTAGCACATCGGCCTTCATTCAGATTATCCATAAATACCGAGACTCCTTTGTGGGCAACAACAATGTGCCTCCTGAGCGTGTCGCTATTTTCGATGAAGCACAGCGGGCCTGGACGCAGGACATGATTGAGAAGTTCATGGCCACGAAGAAGGGTGTATCTCCCTTCCCTTACAGCGAGCCTGAGTTTCTCATAAGTACTATGGACAGACATCAGGACTGGGCAGTTATAATTTGTCTTGTTGGCGGTGGCCAAGAAATCAATACTGGTGAGGCTGGATTGCCTGAATGGTTTGATTCTCTGCGGCGTGCGTTCCCGAATTGGGATGTGTATATTACCCCGCAGCTCAATGACAATGAGTACCGTCGAGATAGAAGCTGGAGCAGCATGCTTGAAGGCTTGAATACTTTCGAGCGGGAGAAGCTGCACTTGGCTACTTCTGTGCGTTCTTTCAGAACACCTGATCTGGCAGCCTTTGTTAAAGCAGTTCTGGATGCAGAAACTGATGAAGCAAAACGTCTGTATCAGCAGATAAAGGACAAGTATCCGATTGTTATAACCCGTGATTTAGCTAAAGCCAAAGCTTGGGTGAAGGAGCACTGTCAGGGTACAACACGTTATGGCCTTATGGCCAGTAGTGGAGCTTTGCGCCTAAAGCCGGAGGGCATATTTGTAAAGAATGAGATTTCCGTTGCTAACTGGTTCTTGAACGGAAAGAACGATGTCCGTTCAAGTTATATGCTGGAGGATGTGGTGACAGAGTTTGATATTCAGGGTCTGGAGCTGGACTACTCAGTTGTGGCCTGGGATGCGGATTACCGCTATGTGGACAGCGAATGGACCTACAATAGCTTCGTGGGTAACCGCTGGAACACTGTAAACTCAGATGAGCGGAAGCTGTACCTGAAGAACGCATACCGTGTACTTCTGACCCGCGCCCGCCAAGGTATGGCTATATTCGTGCCGGAGGGCAGCGATGAAGACCAGACCCGTAAACGGGAATGGTATGACGGGATATAGCTGTTTTGGCTTTCATTGCTCCGACTTTTTTCAAAAGTCAGAGCGCACTCACGCCGCTGCTCCTCCTTTTCAGCCGCGACCCGTTTGCGCTGGGCTCGCGTCTGATGATGAGAATAGTTCGGATATAGATTACTAAACTGCACCAAAAACCGGGAGGGCCGTTGGCCCTTCCGGTTTTTTGGGTATGGCGTATCCGGTGGGAGAAACTAGCCTGCGAAGCAGGGGATATCATATTTTTCCTGATGGATAATAAAAACACCATAGGCCATACAGACCTATGGTGTTTGTCATGTTATCAATATGTTGCAACTGCGAGGTATCCGTAGAGAGAGTTGGGATCTTCTACAACGGTGATTCTCAGCGTGGTGCCAGGTGCTTCGTAGCTCCAATAGTTGGAGTATTCAAAAATATCAGAGGTGATAATAATATCGTAGGTACCGTCACCGTTTGAATATGCGCCTTCAAGGCTGATATTCAAAGCGTCGGTCTTCCAGGTGTTGACCCAGATTCTGTCAAGCAGGGCAAGCTCTATACGGTAACGCAGCTCACTATTTTCTGCTACATACTGGAGAAGTGTGGGATAGTAGTAGTTTGCATTGCTGGTGCCGAAATAGCCATAATAAGCTTCTGCAAACACACAGGCAAACTCAAGCATGCGATTGCTGGTTTCTTCGTCGCATGCAGACTCATATTCCTTGATTTCGCCAAGAGGATTCTCGGGCAGCACAATCTGCTCTGCCACACCTTCGGGCTTTTTGTAATCTTCGGGCAGGGGATTGACAAGCCATGCATCAGGCAGGTTGCGGGTGCCGCCGGCCTGGTTTGCAGAGCGGTTTACGGCCTGACCGTCAAAATACATGCAGCTGGAGTTGCCGCCATCCATGTTGGTGGCATTAATGCAGCCGAACTTGTCAGCCATGATATTGGTCAGATCCTCAAAGGTAATGCCGATGCTGTAGCCCTGGCGACCGTCGACGACAGCCATGACGATTGCGCCGTCTTCACGCTGACCTATTGCGGTTCTGGCGCCAATGCCGGTTTCAAAACTGGCGGGATCGGCCTTTATGCCATCCATTACAAGCACGGGGCCAAAGCAAACTGCATCGCGTATGCCCATGTTTACACACTCATCATAAGTGTAGTAACCGACCCACATGTCATTCTTGTAGTCAAGGCCTGCTATGGGGCCAAGCTCAAGAGAACTGAAGGTGACTTTGTTGCTGAAGGTAATTCCGCTGGGAGGCCAGCCGTTACCACCGCCGCCTTCATCGAGGAAACCGCCTGCATTTATGCCGGCTACAGCACCGTACTGCTGAGCCATAGCATCGAGGGTAAGGCCGTAGCCGCCCCACTCACTGGGCTCAGGAAGGGCGGTGCCGATGTATACACGGCTGGGGTCAAGGATAATCATGGCGTAGACTGTTGCGCCCTTGTAGTTGAATTTATAATTTATAATACCATCGCCATCGTCGTCGGTAAGCAGTTCGCCAACTATAGGCTCAGGAGTAGGTTCGGGAGTAGGTTCAGGCGTAGGTTCGGGAGTAGGTGCGACTGTTGCGGTAGGGGCCGCAGCAGCTTCGCTTTTTCCGCCGCAGGCGCAAAGGGCAAAGACCATCAGCAGAGCCAGAAGCATAGCAATAGCTCTGCGAACAATTATACCATTCATATTCTCTTACCTTTCTCTGTTTCTTTGGTAAAGAAA
The DNA here is from genome assembly GCA_017410425.1 of Oscillospiraceae bacterium. Lineage (GTDB taxonomy): Bacteria > Bacillota > Clostridia > Oscillospirales > Oscillospiraceae > Limivicinus. The sequence goes on along the minus strand of JAFQQV010000013.1, from coordinate 23,085 downwards.
ATTTACTATAATTCAATGAATAAGTCAAGGAACACAACGTGAACAAAAAGCTATACAAAAACTACAAAGCAAAAATAAAATTATCCGCCGCTTTTGTACATACTTGTTATTTCCTGAGATTGGTAGTATAATTTATAAAACTATGTTTGCGCACAACGATTTAACAATATTTAGGAGGACACCCAAAATGATCAACTGGAAAAACATGGATACCCTGGCCGCCTATCAGGAACTGCAGAATGTGGAGCCTGTAAATCTCGTGGAGGCTATGTCCGGCGAGAACGGTGCCGAGCGCGTCAGAAACTACAGCGTCACCATGGGTGAAGGTCTGGCTTTCAACTACGGTGCAAGACCTGTTGACGACAAGATCCTTGCTGCACTTGCAAAGCTTGCCGATGAGGCACAGCTGACCGAAAAGTATGCAGCCCTCTATAACGGCGAGATGATCAACACCGGCGAAAAGCGCCTTGTTCTCCATCAGTTGACCCGCGGTCAGCTTGGTGAGCCTGTTATTGCTGACGGCGTTGACAAGCGCGAATTCTACGTCAATGAGCAGAAGAAAATTGCAGAGTTTGCAAACAAGGTCCACTCCGGTGAAATCACCAATGCAGCCGGTGAGAAGTTTACTACTGTCGTTCAGATTGGTATCGGCGGCAGTGACCTTGGTCCCCGCGCAATTTATCTTGCTCTTGAAAACTGGGCTAAGGTAAACGACACCCTGAAGATGAAGGCTGAGTTTATCAGCAATGTTGACCCTGACGATGCAGCAGGCGTTCTCAGCAAGATTGACGTTGCCCACTCCCTGTTTGTTCTGGTTTCCAAGTCCGGTACCACCCTTGAGACTCTGACTAATGAGTCCTTTGTTAAGAATGCACTTGAAAATGCCGGGCTGAATCCTGCAAACCACATGATTGCTGTCACCAGCGAGACCTCTCCTCTGGCTAAGAACGAGGGCTACATGACTGCATTCTTCATGGACGACTACATTGGCGGCCGTTACTCTTCCAGCTCCGGTGTCGGTGGTGCAGTTCTGTCCCTGGCCTTCGGTCCTGAGGTCTTTGCTCAGTTCCTGGATGGCGCTGCAGAGGCTGACATTCTGGCAAAGAACCCCGATATCAAGCAGAACGCTGCAATGCTTGACGCTCTTATCGGCGTCTATGAGCGCAATGTTCTGGGCTATCCCTCCACTGCTGTTCTGCCTTACTCCCAGGCTCTCAGCCGCTTCCCCGCACATCTGCAGCAGCTGGATATGGAATCCAACGGCAAGAGTGTAAACCGCTTCGGCGAGCCTGTTGACTATGTCACCGGTCCCGTTATCTTCGGTGAGCCTGGCACCAACGGCCAGCACAGCTTCTATCAGCTGCTGCACCAGGGCTCCGACATCATCCCTCTGCAGTTCATGGGCTTCAGAAACAGCCAGATGGGCACTGACGTTGTTATTGAGGGCAGCACCAGCCAGCAGAAGCTCTGTGCCAATGTTGCAGCTCAGATCGTTGCTTTCGCCTGCGGCAAGGAAGACGAGAACCGCAACAAGTACTTTGCCGGCGGCCGTCCTTCCTCCATCATCATCGGCGATAAGCTGACTCCCAAGGCAATGGGTGCAATCCTTGCTCACTTTGAAAACAAGGTTATGTATCAGGGCTTCGTCTGGAACCTGAACAGCTTTGACCAGGAAGGCGTTCAGCTGGGTAAGGTCCTTGCAAAGAAGGTTCTGGCCCACGACACCGATGGCGCTCTGAAGGTATACAGCGAGCTGCTCAACATCTAAATCAGAAATAAAAAATTGCCCCACTTTTGTGGGGCAATTTTTTATCTCCTGTTTGACTTTTTTCTGGATTTGATTGTCTAATAGATGTAAGGGCCTTACAAAGACGAAAGGGGGAAGCAAAATTGCGGCAGCTGTTTGAACAGGAATATCCCAAGCATGAAAAATCCCTGTTTCTTGTAGCACTGAGCTACCTGCATAACACGGAAGATGCGAAGGATGTGCTGCAGGAAGCGCTTTTGTCTGCTTATAAGAATATACATACGCTAAGAAACAGGGAATACTTCAAAACCTGGCTTACCCGTATCGTTATCAACAAGAGCAAAAACTTTCTAAAAGCCAAACGTTATACCGAGGAGCTTTCGGATAATCTGAATGTGTTCTATGCTCTGCCCGAGCAGGACATGGAGATTATGGATGCCCTGTGCAGGATGGATCCTCAGCTATCTGTGTATATAAGCCTGCGTTTTTATAATGACATGAACTATGATGAAGCTGCAAAGGCTTTGAACCAGCCTGTGTCCACCGTGAAATACAGAACACGCAAAGCTCTCGGCCAACTTAAAACATTGCTGGAAGGAGAGACGATGGTATGAAAAATATTGATTTTGAAATCCAGCTGCGATCACATGCAGCCAGAATAAAAGAACATATGTCAGCTCCCTTCCTGGATGAAATGGAGGAGCTTACAATGAAAAAAGAAAACAGGAAGATCATAAATTTCAGAAAAGCGATTGCAATTATTGCTGTTGCGGCAACTTTTCTTCTGGGCAGCACTGCTTTTGCCAGTGGTGTTCTGGACGGCTGGTTCAGCCATGGTGAGAAAGAATACCCTTCCCTGCCAACAGAACAGCAGTTTGTTGAGGATATAGGCTATGCCCCTGTGCTTATTCAGGAGTTTGAAAACGGCTATGCCTTCAGCAATGGCTGTGTAGTGGATAACGAACGTGCCGACAGTAAAACCGCACTGGTGGAAAAATTCAAGTCGTCAATGTTTGAGTATGAAAAGGATGGTGATCTGGTTTACTTCAGCCAGGAGAAGTTTGACTCTGCCAAGCCTCAGGGCTCTGTGATGGATAGTTTTGCCGGAGTGGATATATACTACTTTGGATACATGAACAAGATGGTCCCGGAGGACTATGAGATGACTGAAGCTGACAAGGAAGCTCAGGCAAGCGGTGAACTGGTGTTCTCATGGGGTAGCGACAGCGTAATGACTATGGAGGTAAAATCCCTTACATGGATAAGAGAGGGTATACTCTATAATCTGCTCCAGACTGGCGGCGAACTCAGCGCTGACGAGCTCTGCTCAATGGCAAAGGAAGCCATTGCAAAATAAATATTGTGTTTGGGCCGCAGGACTTGTGTCTTGCGGCCATGTTTTTTATGATATATAATCTAACAAAATAAACTTTTGGAGGGATTTACATGGCTGAGATAAAAAATCTGCTGGCATATTTTCCGCTGGATGAGGATCAACTTGCAACATTGCAGGCTATGCTGCCCGGAACTGTAATCACCAGGCGCACAAAGGACACGGTCACACAGCAGGATGTGCAGAATGCGGATATTATTTTTGGCAATGTCCCTGCCGGAATGTTCAAGGATATTGATAATCTCAAATGGCTGCATCTCTCCAGCGCTGGAACCGACGGCTATCTTGATCTGATCGACAGGGGAGTGCTGCTTTCCAACGGTACCGGTGCATACAATGACCTTATTGCTGAGCATATGCTGGCTTTCACCGGCGCACTCTGCATCGGCATGCCGGGCTATGGCCGCCAGCAGCTGCAGAGAGTGTGGAGGCGGGGGCCCTGGGCAAAAACTATTCTGGGCTCCACGGTTCTTGTGTTGGGCTGCGGGAATATCGGTACGGCTTATGCAAAGCGTGTGCATGATCTGGGCGCTTATGTAATAGGCGTGCGCCGTACAGCCTGCGCCTGCCCTGAAGGTGTGGATGAAATGCTGGGTATGGAGGACGTGGACAAGGCTCTGCCCCGGGCAGACATTGTTGCCATGATTATGCCCAATACACCGGATACTGTGAACTTCATGGACGCGCGCCGCATAGCGCTTATGAAGGAGGGGGCACTGCTCATTAACTGTGGACGCGGTAATGCTGTGGATGCAGATGCACTTTATGAGGCCCTTGTCTCCGGAAAACTGGACGGCGCTGCGATAGATGTGGCCTATAAAGAACCCCTGCCGGAGGACGATAAGCTCTGGGCGGCGCCCAATCTTATTATTACACCTCATGTGGCCGGCGGCTGGATAATGGGCGGGGAGAGCTCACCTTACATGTCCAGAACTGTGTTTGAAATATTTATGAAAAACCTCAAATCTTATCTTAATGCTGAGACTTTGCCCAATACTGTTGACCCCAAAACCGGATATACTAAGAAACAATAAAGAAAATCGTCTTTGCGCTTATAAAGTTGAAAATAAAAAAGCGCTGTGATAAAATGGAAAAAACTTTTTATGGAGGCGGCATTTATGCGCTCAGAACAGCGTCGTCAGATGCTATTGGATATACTGAAAGAAACTACTCAGCCCATAAGTGCTGCGGCTCTGGCTGCTCGCTTTGACGTCAGCCGTCAGGTTATTGTGGGCGATGTGGCCCTGCTTCGCTCTGCCGGCGAAGACATCAACGCAACTCCCCGCGGCTACGTCATGGGGCAGAAGCATTCCGGTTTTGTGCGCCGGATTGCGGTGAAGCACAGCCCGGCTGAAACTGAGGCTGAGCTTAACGCCATAGTTGACCAGGGCTGCACTGTGGAGGATGTTATCGTTGAACATCCGGTTTATGGCCAGCTTATCGGTTCTCTGCAGATTTCCAACCGCTATGATGTCAGCCAATTTATAAACCGCTGCTCAAGCTTTGCAGCTCATCCCTTGTCCAATCTTACAGAGGGTATCCATCTGCATACTCTGATCTGTCCTGATGAAGCGGCGTATCTGCGCGTAAAGCAGATTCTGCATGATATGGGTATGCTTTTTGAGGAGCAGAATACTTGACAATATATAAATATAGATGTAATATACAGGTGTCAAGACACCTGTATATTTTTTGTTAAGGAGTGTTTGATATGAATAAAATCAAAGCTTTCTGTGCAAGGAAAAATATTGTTATCTCTGCCAAGCGCTATGGTATTGATGCTCTCGGCGCTATGGCCCAGGGCCTTTTCTGCTCCCTTCTGATCGGCACAATTATAAAAACTTTAGGCTCTCAGCTTGGTATTCAGTATTTTGTTGATATCGGCACTTATGCTATGGCTGTTTCCGGTCCTGCAATGGCTATTGCAATAGGCTACGCGCTGCAGTGTCCGCCCATGGTTTTGTTCTCTCTGGCTGCGGTGGGCTGGGCTGCCAATGCTGAAGGCGGCGCCGGCGGTCCTCTGGCAGTACTGATTATTGCCATTGTTGCGGCAGAATTTGGTAAGGCTGTAAGCAAGGAAACCAAGGTTGACCTTTTGGTAACTCCCGCCGTAACCATTATTATCGGTGTTGCTCTTGCAAAATTGATTGCGCCTCCCATAGGCACTGTAGCCTCTGCTTTTGGTATTATTATTGATAATGCCACCAAGCTGCAGCCCTTCTGGATGGGCATTGCCGTATCGGTTCTGGTTGGCATTGCGCTTACACTGCCTATATCCTCCGCTGCAATATGCTCGGTGCTGGGCCTTACGGGCCTTGCCGGCGGTGCTGCTGTGGCTGGATGCTGCGCCCAGATGGTTGGCTTTGCGGTTATGAGTTTCAAGGAAAATCGTTGGGGCGGCCTTGTATCTCAGGGCCTTGGCACCTCCATGCTGCAGATGGGCAACATAGTGAAAAATCCGAAGATCTGGATTGCTCCTATTGTGGCCTCGGCAATAACCGGACCTATTGCGACCTGTGTCTTCAAGCTTGAAATGAACGGTGCGCCTATCAATTCTGGTATGGGTACCTGCGGCCTCTGTGGTCAGATCGGCGTGTGGACCGGTTGGGTTGATCCCAGCGCTGGAGCTATTGCCAAGGGCGCCACTGCCATCAGTCCCACTGGCTTTGATTGGCTGGGGCTGCTCCTTATCTGCTTTGTTCTGCCTGCTATACTTTGCCCTGTAATAAATATGTTCTGCCGCAAGATGGGCTGGGTTAAAGACGGCGATATGACTCTCAATGGTTGAAAACATAATATAAATGATAAAAACTCACAGGTTTAGGCCTGTGAGTTTTTACCTTTGATATGGAGATGAGAAAAGAGAGATGAAAGGAATCAGATCATAATGCCGCGCTTTTTTGCATTGAATGCAAGCTCGTCGCGGAAGTTGGGGTGGGCAATGGCAATAAGCTGACGTGCACGGGAGCTGAGAGGCTCGCCGCGGAGATGTGCCACGCCGTATTCGGTGACTATGTAGTCAACATCGTTCTTACTGGTGGTGACCAGTGCGCCGGGCTCAAGGATGGACTTGATGCGGCTGATAGTACCGTTCTTCGCAGTGGAATGGAAGGCGATGAAACTTTTGCCGCCCTTGGACTGGCATGCGCCACGGACATAGTCCACCTGGCCGCCGGTGCCGGACATGTACATGGTGCCAACGCTTTCTGCACAGACCTGGCCCCAGATATCGCACTCAAGTGCTGCGTTGATGGAGACAACGTTGTCGTTCTGGGCAATGACATAGGGATCATTGACATAGTTTACAGGCATGAAGGCGATAGCGGGGTTATTGTGGATATAGTCATAGATTTTCTTTGAGCCGAAAGCGAAGGTAGTAACGCTCTGGCCGCGGTGAATCTGCTTTTTGCTGTTGTTGACAGCGCCGCACTCAATAAGGTCAACCATGGAGCCGGTAAACATCTCGGTGTGAATACCAAGATCGTGCTTGCTCTTGAGGGCTGCTCCTACTGCATCAGGAATAGCGCCGATACCAAGCTGGATGCAGGAACCGTCCTTGATCTGCTCTGCAATCAGGCCGCCGATAGTTTCGCTTACGCTGTCGATCTTGGGCTCAGGCAGTACAGGCAGGGGCATGCTGGTTTCAATCAGGCAATTGACCTGGCTGATGTGAATCTGTGTGCCGCATACTGCACGGGGCTGCTGATCGTTGACCTCAAGGAAAATGCGTTTTGCCTTTTCAATCATTGCAGGGCTGTAGGAGCATACGGTGCCAAGGGAGAAGTAGCCATGCTCGTCCATAGGGGAGACGGAGGCACAGAAAACATCGTAAGTATATTTTCTCTCAATATGACCGGGGATGTCTCTGTAATAGTTGGGGATGATGTCGCCATAGCCCATATTTACGGCCTTGCGGGAGGAACTGCCGGAAAACCAGGCTTCGCTGATAAGCTTCTTGTAAAGAGTATCGTCAACGAGGTGCTCCATAGGCTCAACATCCAGCAGGGTCTGTACGCGTACACCGTAGAGTTCATCATTTGCAGCGCGCTTTGCGATAGCTTTCAGAATTGTAGGCGCATGAGAGGCGGCGGTGTCCATGCCGATGCGCCATCTGTTTTCCACGCGGGCAGCCATTTCCTCAGGGCTGCATTTCTTCTGTTCATATAATGCTTTATAATCCATGTTATATCTCCTTGTGTTGTGGCGTGTTTTTTATACTTGAAAGTACATTGTGTAAAAAATATCTAAATTTATTGGTATACTCAAAAACAAGTTAAAATGAGCGAATCATTAATAATAATATACAGGAGACTATACATTTTTACAATACAAAATTTTGTTAAATTTTTTCGATGCTTATTTTTACGTTTGTAAAAAATGCCCTAAAAAACAAGGCTATTTTTAGGGGCATAAAATAATACTGATTTTTCGATATAAAAAATTCCCGCAGTATAATTACTACGGGAATTTAGCTTTTTTGTGGATCAGATCATTATGCCGCGTTTTTTCGCATCGAAAGCAAGCTTTGCTCTGAAGTCAGGATGAGCAATGGCGATAAGCTGGCGTGCACGGGAGCTGAGAGGCTCACCACGCATATGGGCAATGCCATATTCGGTGACAATATAGTCAACGTCATTTTTGCTTGTGGTGACGATTGCACCGGGTTCAAGGATAGACTTGATTCTGCTGATAGTGCCGTCCTTTGCAGTGGAGCTGAAAGCGATGAAGCTCTTGCCGCCCTTGGAAAGACAGGCACCACGGACATAGTCCACCTGACCGCCGGTACCGGACATGTGCTTGGTGCCGATACTTTCTGCACATACCTGACCCCATATGTCACATTCAAGTGCAGCATTGATGGAGATCATGTTGTTATTCTGGGAGATTACAGCCGGGTCGTTGACATAGTCTACAGGCAGAAATACGATGCCGGGGTTATCATCGATAAAATCGTATATCTTTTTGGGGCCGTATGCGAAGGTTGTGACAGACTGACCGCGGTAAATCTGCTTTTTGCTGTTATTGGCAGCTCCGCATTCCAGAAGGTCGACCATGGAACTGGTGAACATCTCAGTATGGATGCCCAGGTCGTGCTTGAACTTAAGAGCAGCGCCAACAGCATCGGGGATGGCACCGATACCAAGCTGGATGCAGGAGCCGTCCTCGATCTGCTCTGCAATCAGACCGCCTATGGTTTCGCTGACAGGGTCTATCTTGGCAGGCTTGAGCTCCGGCAGGGGGCGGCTTGTCTCGATAAGTTTGTCAACTTGGCTTATGTGTATCTGCACACCGCATACTGCGCGGGGCATCTGATCATTTACCTCAAGGAAAATGCGCTTGGACTTTTCCAGCATTGCACCACTGTAAGAGCTGACGGTGCCGAGGGAAAAGTAGCCGTGCTTGTCCATAGGGGAGACGGTGGCACAGAAAGCGTCATACTCATACTGTCTGCGGATATGGCGGGGTATATCGCGGTAATAGTTGGGAATAACGTCAGCCATGCCGTGGTTTACTTCCTGACGGGAACCGCTGCCGGAGAACCAGGATTCACGAATGACTCTTTTATACAGGCTGGGGTCGAGCAGGTGAGCGGTGGACTGAACGTCCAGCAGAGACTGAACACGAACGCCATAAAGCTCGTCGGTAAGGGCTCTGTTTACAAGGGCTTCAACAATAGTGGGTGCATGGGACACAGCAGTGTCCATACCAATGCGCCATCTGTCTTCAACAATGGCTACGATTTCTTCGGGAGTGCATTTCTTCTGTTCGTAAAGAGCTTTGAAATCCATAACTTCTGCATCCTTCGTTTTTTATACACTAAGGTCAAAGCCTATAGTGAGTGTAGAGTTTGTTAATAATCTAACTTTACCTAAAACAATATACATCTATGCCTAAAATTTGTCAACATGAAAAATGTTATAATTGCATAATTTCAGCCTGAATTTTGAGAAAAAATTTGCTGTCTTGACCTTTTGAATATAAGGGCTTATAATGATACCAATAAACGCGAACAAATTTCCGCGATAGAAATGAGGGCTGATTATGCAGCGCCTGAATAAGGAAAATTTTGTCCTTATAGAGGACTTTGTGAACTGCTATGCAGCTGATAACAGCGGGCGTAGTCCCAGTGTAAATGAAATTGCGGCAGGGCTCGGGCTTTCAAAAAGTACAGTTTCAAAATATCTGAACATAATGAAGTCAGAAGGCAGTATAGAGTTTGAAGGTCATAGAGGTATTCTGACAAAGCGGATGCGTATGGATGCGGAAGGCCTTTGTACTGTGCCTGTGCTTGGCGAAGTGGCCTGCGGCCTGCCAATCCTGGCGGAGGAGAATATTGAAGAATATGTCCGCCTGCCGGCATCGCTTTTTGGACGCGGTGAATTCTTTATTCTGCGCGCCAAGGGAGACTCCATGACAGGCGCCGGAATTGATGAGGGCGATCTTATACTGGTCCGAAGACAGGAAACAGCGGACTATAATCAGATTGTTGTAGCCCTTGTTAGAGATGAGGCAACGCTCAAACGTTTCAGACCCCGGAATGGCAAAATATATCTTCACGCCGAAAATCCTGCCTATGAGGATATAGTGCTGGATGAATGCGTAATCCAGGGCGTGGCAGTAAAAATAATAAAGGACATAATCTGACGGTGGAGAAATGGCAAAGAAACAGCGCACATATTTGTGCATAGATATGAAAAGCTTTTATGCCTCGGTAGAATGTGCTGAGCGTGGCCTGAACCCATTTGAGACTGACCTTGTGGTGGCAGATCCTTCAAGGGGAGAAGGGGGAATATGCCTGGCCATAACTCCGAAAATGAAAAGCCGGGGTATACCAAACCGCTGCCGACTTTTTCAGATACCGCCCAGCGTTGACTATGAGGTGGCTCTGCCCAGAATGAAACTTTATATTGAATATTCGGCCGATATATATGCTATCTATTTAAAATACTTTGACCCGAAGGATATACATGTCTATTCTATTGACGAAGCCTTTATCGACGTTACCGATTATCTGGCGGTGTACGGCATGGATGGGCGTGCTATGGCGAAGAAGCTTATGAATGAGATCGCTGAGACAAAGCATATTCCGGCAAGCGCCGGAATCGGGACAAATCTTTTTCTTGCAAAGATTGCCCTTGATATAAGCGCAAAGCACACGGCAGACAGGGTTGGATATCTGGATGAGGAAATCTTCAGAAACACTTTGTGGGATCATGAGCCCATAAGCGATTTCTGGCAGATCGCCGCCGGCACAGCTAAGCGCCTGCAGCGCTATGGCATATATACCATGCGAGGCATAACAGAGGCGGATCCCAAACTTCTTTACAAAATCTTCGGTGTTAATGCGGAGCTGCTTATTGATCATGCCTGGGGCAGGGAAAGCTGCCTTATGGAAGATATAAAGAGTTACCGGGCAAAGTCCCATTCCGTGTCTTTTTCCCAGATACTTCCCAGAGACTACAGCTACACTGAGGCAAGGACTGTGCTTCGGGAAATGGTGCTGCATGGCTGCCATGAACTTATGCGGCGCAAGGTGATATGCAAGAAGGTCTGGATCGGAGTGGGATACAGTAAGGAGCGTCTGCCCATGGCCCACGGACAGACAGGGCTTCCCAGTGCGGTGTCGGTAAGCTCCATAATGCAGCCGGAAGTTCTGAAGCTTTACGATGAAATAACAGACCGAAATACGCCCATACGCAGGCTGGCCATAAATTTCTGCGATGTCTGCGATGAAGAGTGCGGCGGTTATGACCTGTTTACCGATTGGAATGCTGTAGACAGAGAACGCAGGCGGGAGCGGGCGGTACTGGATTTGGCGGATAAATATGGAAAAAATGCTGTTCTGCGCGGAACAAATTTCTTGGATTCTGCAACACAGCGCGAACGCAATGCCATGATAGGAGGGCACAGAGCAGGTTATGACGAGACAGGAGAGAGCGAAGCAGTTCATGCCCTTTGATGCAATGAAAGGATTGCAGGAAGCTCTGCGCGATAGGGAAGAGAGGCACAGCCGTGTTGAACGCCACGACATTTCAGATGAGCAGATGGAGAAAAACTCAAGAATGCTTGCAAAGTTGGAACGGGGAGACAAGGTGGTGCTGGAATGCTACCATGCTTTTCACGATGTGAAAATAGAGGGCAGGATTTCTGATATAAGCTGTATTTTCAAATATCTGAAGCTAGGAGAAGAGAAAATATATTTCGAGGATATATACTCTGTTGAGTTGATAGACCGCCCTATGAAATAGATCCGGAGGAAATTTATCGCCGGATCTATTTTTATATTGTAAAGATTAAGGTGAAACTGTAAAATAAAAGCAAAATAAAAACAGGGGGATGCAAAATGGAAGACAGAGAAATCCGTGAAATACTGGAGCAGCTTGAAAAATCAAACCGTCAGCAGGTGAAAAATGCAAGGCTGCAGAGTGTGCTTGCCATATTGGTAGCTGTTTGCATTATTGCCTTGGTCTTCGTGATAGGCAGCCTTGTGCCCCAATTCACAGAATTTGCATCTGAAGCCGAAAACCTTCTTAACGAGGCGGAGCAGGTGCTGAAAAATCTTGAAGAAGTCAGCGCAGAACTGACCAAGGTGGATTTTGCCCGCATGATAGAGAATGTGGATGGCCTTGTCACCAGCAGCCAGCAGGGGCTGGAAGAAACTATGGAGAAGGTAAACAGTATAGATATTGAGAAACTGAACGAAGCCATTGACGGGCTTGCTAAGGTAGTGGAGCCATTGGCCAAGTTCTTCAAAGTATTTGGATAAAAAAAGAAGCAAGGTGCTTTACGCACCTTGCTTCTTTTTATATAGATGACTTACAGGATTTCTGCAAAGGTCTGGATACGGGTCTTGACCTGCTCGAAAACAGTGGATTCCTGGTCGATCTCGATCTGCAGGTTGGGAATGCCGGCTGCTGCAAATTCCTGAATGAGAATGGGGTAGTCAAACTCTTCGGGATCACAGAACTTCATCATTGCAACGATGACAGCGTCAGCATTGTACTTCTTGCAGTCCTCAATGATCATGCGGCCCTTGGGCTTGTCAGCGTCGGTAGCCAGTGCGCAGCCGTCAAAATCGGTCCATGCGCGGGCCAGAGCCATGAGAGCGTCTGCATCTTCGGGAACATCCTGGCGGAAGCTGCGGCTTTCGTGCAGCAGGTCGTCAGCAACGATGGCGAGGCCGTTCTCTTCAAATACATCCAGAAGCTCAGTGGGCTCAAGCATAATGCCGGAGACGATAACACGCTTGCCGGTGAACTTGGGAGCAGGCTGGGCGGTGAGGGCGGCAATGAGCTCATTGACGAGATCAGTGTGCTTGCTCTTTTCCATGAACCAGCGTGCCTTCAGAACTGCGTGACGCTCTGCGGGCTTAACAACAGCGGCATACTCAGCTGCTACATCGCAGAACTTGCGGCATGCAGCGCGGTTTTCATTATAAACTGCGATGGAATTCTGGATGGCCTTGTTGGTGATAGTGCACTCAAGGATGTCTTCCAGCTTTGCCTTGACAATTGCGTACTCTTCGCGACAGAAGACGTTTGCTGCCTTCTTGGCGATCTTGCGGTTCTGGGGGTGGGTGAATACGATAACGGGAGTTTTACCGTGCCACTTCTGGTTCATGCACTTGAGAGTGTCGCAGAGAGAGGAGTAGATAACGCAGTCCAGCTCATCGTAAACGCCTTCCAGCTGCAGTTCCATAACGGACTGCATCAGAGAGCAGGCGAAGGGGGGCAGGTAGGTGCGGGCCTTATTGATGGCCTTCTTCTGTGCACCCCAGATGCCGATGGGGAGATAGCCTGCGGCGTGGACGATCTCTTCGGGAACGTGTGCAGGCAGGATGCCAACAGCGCCCTTACCGGTCTCGGCCTTGAAGGCTTCCATTGCCTTGCGGGGATTTTCAGCAATATTCTTAAACTCTGCAATAAGTTCAGCGTAAGTTCTCATATTTCTTTGCCTCCCATCACTTGTTTGCTTCCATCATCTCGCACAGAGCCTGGATTCTGGTCTCGTACTGTGCCTGAGAGAATACGTTGGGGTCGGTCTGGTCGCCGTCAAAGCTGACGAAGGGAACGCCCAGCATCTTGTTGACATACTCTGCACCTTCCTGGTTGAGCAGACCCATCTGCTTGCAGCTGCGGTTGAGGTGCATTACAAGACCGTCGGACTTGGCGTTCTTGACGATGTTCATGAAGTCTTCATAGCGGTTGGGGCCGCAGGTGTTGATGTAAACCTTGGTGTAAGCCTCAGCCATGGACTCCAGATCACCGGGGGTGTACTGCAGATTCCAGATGCCAGGGTAGGCGGAACCGGTCATTACAGCGCCCTGGTTCTTAAGACCCTTGAAGGTTGCGCCAAGATAAGTCCAGACAGCAATGCCTTCCCAGGTGATACGGTATTTTTCATTCTCCGGCGCGCCGAAGGCGTACTGGCCGGCTGCATCCTTTGCTTCCAGCTCGTCAGCAAACTTGTGGAAGGTGATTTCTGCATAGTCTCTTGCTCTTGCGCAGACGATGAGAGCCATGTAGTTGAACAGATCGAAGCCGTTGAGGGGGGAGGGAACGCGGCCTGCGTAGGTAGCGACCTTGTTCCACCAGTAAACGGAGCGCTGAACCTGCTCCTGAACCTTCAGGAACTTGTCGTAGTCAAATGCACGGCCGGTGACTTCCTCCAGCTGGTGAATGGCAGCGCGGTACTGATCTGCGATGTACTCTTTGTTGTGGCGCTGTACAGGCATGGTGTGGTTGAAAGGAACGTCGATGATGATGCAGGGGATGTTCAGTTCCTTGGCCAGGTTTTCGTACCACTTGAGCAGAGTATTGCAGATGTTATTGCAGGTGATGACCAGGTCGGGCAGGGGGACGTAGGATGCCTTGGAGTTTGCAAGAGTCTCAGACTTTGCACCGGTGAGTGCTTCCTGCTTGAGAAGCTCCATGTAGCCCAGATTGGTTCTGGCGTAGGAGCAGATGTCAATGTTATAGCCTTTGCCGTGGGCAACGTCCAACAGCTCCTGGGAGCACTTCTTTGCACCGGCGCCGGCTGCGTGGGTTTCGGGATAGATCATGGCGATGTCCATGGCTACGCAGAACTCGGGAGGAGCGACGGATGCGGACCAGCATACGAGGCGGCCTTCCTTCTTGGCCTGCCATGCTTCTTCGTCAAGCTTTGCCTGATAGTAGGCCAGGCATTCTTTGGAGCTTGCGGTTGCGGGATTGAATTCCATAAGTATGTACCTTCCTTCTTTAGCTCTTATTCTTGGACCTTACTGCTGTTTCTGATAGGCTTCCCAGGCCAGCAGTGCTGCGCCCAGTGCGCCGGTAATCTGGGGATTGGGTGCCACGGTTATCTTGGCGCCCAGTGCTTTTTCCATTGCGTCAACTGCGCCGGGGTTCTTTGCAACGCCGCCGCACATGACAACTTCCTGCTGCAGCTCGCCGCATCTGCGCACGAGAGCGCAGGTCTTGGTGGCAACAGACTTATGCACGCCGGCAACAATGTTCTCGCGGGGAACACCATTGGACAGCTGGGAAATTACCTCGGACTCTGCAAAGACGGTGCAGGTGCTGCTGACAGCGGCCCATTCGGTAGCTTTGAAGTGGGCATCACCCATGTTGTCCAGAGGTATCTCAAGAACGCGGGACATGACATCCAGGAAACGGCCGGTGCCTGCAGCGCATTTGTCGTTCATGTAAAACTGCAGGATATTGCCATTGTCGCCGAGGCGGATTGCCTTTGCGTCCTGACCGCCGATGTCGATAATGGTACGCGCACCGGGAATCAGGTGGAATATGCCCTTTGCGTGGCAGGTGATCTCGCTTATCTGCTTGTCAGCCTCTTTTACAGAGAATCTGCCGTAGCCGGTGGCAACGGTGAATGCGATATCCTCAAGGCTCAGCCCGGTATCGCGGAAAACCTCTTCCATGACCCTGCCCGGGCCGGAGGTGCCGGTGCCGACCTGGATTGCGGCAGAGGAGACTATGTCCTTGCCGTCAGCAAGGATGAGAGCCTTGCTGGAGGAGGAGCCTATATCAATTCCTAATGTGTATACCATAATTACTCCTGTTTAGTCTGAGTGTTTATCAGAAAGTGCCGGGCTTGAAGGTGCCGTTGTAGTTGACCTCGCCGATCTGCTCGATGAGCTCTACAAGGATGCCCTGGGTGTACTTGGGACGGATGAAGTTTACGATGATCTCTTCGGTGCCCTGGGTTGCTTCACGCTCGAGAAGTTCCATGCCCATTGCGCGGACTTCTTCGGAAACAGCCTTGATGTCGTCAACCAGGTATGCAACGTGTGCGATGCCGCCCTTGCCCTTGTTGAACTCGGTGAGAACGCCGCTGAGGGGGATGATGAACTCGATAGCATCGTGGCCGTCGCCGTGGGTGGTGAAGATGAGGTTGGAGTCGTATGCTTCAACGTAGCCGCGGTAGTCTTCTACCAGACCGAACATGTCGATGAATGCCTCTGCCTTTTCAACGGTGGGGAGAACGATGCCCCAGTGGTGTACGCGGATGATGTGTTTGCCGATACCGGTGTTTGCGAACATGTTTTCCATTGTAATTATCTCCTTATCTTAAATATCATGTTGATATAATGCTTGCTTTATCAGAGGGTCAGACCCATAGGCTCATCGCGGAAGATGCGCTCGTCCATGATCTTGAGATCTGCATCAACGATGGGAGCAAAGTCCATCTCGCCGAGAATCTGCTTTTCAATGTCAATGCCGGGGGCAACTTCAATCAGATGCAGGCCGTCTTCCTTGAGGCGGAATACGCAACGCTCAGTGACGTAGATAACGTCCTTCTGATTCTTTGCTGCAAATCTGCCTGCGAAGGTGATCTCGCCCACCTTCTTGATGAACTTGTGCTTCTTACCTTCTTCGGTGATAGTCAGTTTGCCGTCACCGGTCTTGATCTTCAGACCATTGGTGAAGGTGCCGCAGAAGATGATTTTTTTGGAGTTGCCGGCAATGCTCATGAAACCGCCGCAGCCGGTGAGCTTGCTGCCAAGGCGGCTGACGTTTACGTTGCCTTCCACGTCGGCTTCGCCCAGACCCAGGTAGCAGACATCCAGGCCGCCGCCATCATAGAAGTCGAACTGGTAGCTTTCATCAACGTATGCGTGGGCATTGATGGTGCCGCCGAAGCGGTTGCCGCCGCCGGGAACGCCGCCGATGGGGCCGCACTCAACAGTGAGGGTCATTTCATCGTTGATGCCTTCTTCGGATGCAACTGCGGAAACGTACTCGGGAACACCGACACCCAGGTTGACAACAACGTTCTTGCTCAGTTCCATTGCGGCTCTGCGGCCGATGATCTTCTTTGCGTCCAGAGGCTTGGGCTCAAGGCTGTCAACGGAGACCTGGCAGTTGCCGGCGTATGCGGGATCGTAGATACCGCCGAGAATCTGTGCGGAGCGGGGATCCTCAACGCCACATACAACAACAGCATCAACATAGATGCCGGGGATCTTTACCAGCTTGGGATCGAGGCTACCGAACTTGACGACTTTTTCAACCTGGACGATGACCTTACCACCATTGTTATGTACTGCCATTGCAAGAGCAGTGGAGTCCAGAGGAGCCATTTCTTTTTCAAGAGTGATGTTGCCAAGCTCATCTGCATAGGTGCCGCGGAGAAGAGCAACGTCCATGCCGATGCGGGGGTAATAAAGCTGCTCCTGGCCGTCAATCTCAATGAC
The DNA here is from genome assembly GCA_017410425.1 of Oscillospiraceae bacterium. Classification (GTDB taxonomy): domain Bacteria; phylum Bacillota; class Clostridia; order Oscillospirales; family Oscillospiraceae; genus Limivicinus. Next base: position 6,249 of record JAFQQV010000013.1, on the reverse strand, counting down.
CTTAACGATATCCTCGGTAGTGATGTCATTGAGTCGTCCGCCGCCGTTGCGGGGGTCGGCGAAGCTGCCCAGACCGGTGGGGGTGATGGTGCCGATCTTGTGAGCGGCGCTGTCGCGCATCATGAATGCCAGAGCACCCTGGGGAACATTGTAGCCCTGAATCTTGTTGTCAATGATCATCTGGCTGATGGCAGGAACAAAATTGAAGTGGCCGCCGATGACCTTCTTGACCATGCCATCGTGGGCATAGTGATCAGCGTTTGCGCCGTTCTTATTGCCGCAGCCTGCAATCCAGACGAGAGTAAGGTCGCGGGGAGCGCCGCTTTCAAGAAAGCGCTGCTCAACGGCTTCGTGAATAGCTTCGGGGATGCCACCGGCAACAAAACCGCCCAGGGCAACGGTAGCATTATCGGGAATCATCTCTGCTGCCTGAGCAGCTGTAAGGACTTCAACTTTTTTCATTTAACAGAGCCTCCACATGTTTAATAAGTCGTTTTGTGACTAAGTTAATTTTTTCACCTGCTTTGATTTTAAGCCTCAAAGCCTTGAATTGCAAGGGAATATGAGGGTTTTGACTTGCTTCAAGTTTCCTCGCAAAAGTCAAGAAAAGGTCAAAAAATGGTCAAGTTGACTGATTGATTATTGACTTTTGTTTTTGGGCGTTATATCATTTATATATACATTTGCAGGAGCGTGATAGACATGAGTAAATACGGGCCGCTGCTGAAAAAACTCATAAGTTTTTCGGGCATGAAAATGTCCACCGTTGCAAATTTACTGAGCTATGATCTTTCCTATATCAGTAAATGGTGCAACAAATCCAAGCTTCCTGCTGCACGTATCGCACCTGAGATAAACCAGACCCTTGCTGCAGTCTTTTCAAAGGAGATTGAAGCAAGAGGGGACAGGGAACGTTTTTTCAAGCATTTCTCAATGCCTGCCGGAAATCTGGAAGAGAGCATTTTCACTTTGCTTACGGATGCCTATAAGGACAGCGAACATAAAACTGCCGATACTCCGGGTGAGCTAACTGATTCAGATATAAAAGTGCTGACTCAGATTGGGGAGATATATCGCTTCTTCCATCAGGAGTTTATTGATGTTATATGCGCGGAAAAGGACCCTGTGGAGATATTATGTACTCTTGATTTGAGCAGGTTGCTTAGCGCAGCCCGCCGCGAACCTTTTATTATAGATAATTCTATGCCTGACATGAGGGTAAAGATAGGCATGTGCCAGAACTCATTTGACCATGAGGGCAAGACATCTTTCAAAGAACTCTACGCTTTTTTGAATATGTACCATAATGTAGCATTTGAGATATATGACAATAGCTTCATGGATACTATGAATACTATAGTTATAAGAGGGAGGCTTGCTGTTCTTTGCGCCCTTGATCAATATGATCGTATCTCTACGGCAGTTGTAATAAGGGATGTGGAAAAGGTAAACCAAATCTACCTTAAGCTTGTTCCGGCGTTCAGAAGCAGCCCGCTTTTGCTGCATCATGAGCGGGCATCCCAGTTTAATAAAACAGGCTACAGGACAGATTTTTACGCCAGGGAAAACTATCAGATATTCACCGCCCGTGGTTTTGAATTCCTTCTTCCTGTTGAGTGCTGGAAGTCCATTATTCAGACCGCGCAAATGAAAGATGATGGTGGCTTTGAAGCACGTATCGTAGAAAAAATGCAGATAACCTGGGAAGAGATTTTTGAGAAAAGCTCTATGGACTTCTTTACTACCAAGTCTACTCTTCTCAAATATCTGGAAGACGGCGAGATAGTATTTCTGGACGTTGTGTATCAGATGAGCGTGCCGGAGAGGAAGCTCCATATCCAGAAGGTTCTGGACATTACCAAGAAAAACCCCAATATCAGGTTCTTTGTCATAGATGATGACTGTCTGCCGGATATGCAGCAGCTCTTTGGAGCTTCGGTCTATTCCAACCGGAGAAAGATTTTCCTTAAGAAAATAAGCAAACTTAAGGATGAGAACGAAGCCCAGTTTTACTGTGTGGATTCCGAGCTTTTGACCGCCGAAATAGTCCGCTATATGGATAAGCTGAGAGACAGTGTTTACTGCTATCCTTTTGATGCGGAGGCTCTGCAGCGATTTGTGGACCGCTACGGTTCAATGATAAACCGCATGCTGGATCTCAACGAAGACAGAAGCTAAATAAAAAACCCCGATGCATTGCATCGGGGTTTTTGTTATCAGAGTATCAGACCCATGGGCCTATCAATAAAAATACGCTCATCCATTAGCTTCAGATTTTTATCTACTATGGGCTCAAAGTCCATTTCGTCAAGAATCTGAGTTTTGATGTCAATACCGGGGGCGACCTCAACAAGGTGCAGGCCATCTTCCTTCAGGCGAAAAACTGCGCGTTCGGTTATGTAAAGAATATCCCGGTGCTGCTTGGCAGCGATTTTACCGCTGAAGGTAATCTCACGGACTTTGCTGACAAATTTGTGCTTCTTGCCTTCTTCGGTAATCTCAAGCTTTCCATCACCGGTCTTTATCTGAAGGCCGCTGGTAAAGGAACTGCAGAAAACAACCTTTTTCGAGTTGCCTGCAATGCTCATGAAACCACCGCAGCCGGTGAGATTTTTACCAAAACGGCTTACGTTTACGTTGCCGGCCTCATCAGCTTCACCAAGACCGAGGAAGCAGATATCCAGTCCACCTCCGTCGTAGAAGTCAAACTGGATGCTGGTGTCCAAAAATGCCTGAGCGTTGATGGAACCACCGAAGCGGACACCGCTACCGGGTACACCGCCAACAGGGCCACTCTCAACGGTGAGAGTCATTTCCTGTTCTATGCCTTCTTCGGAGGCAACTGCTGCAACATATTCGGGAATACCGATACCGAGGTTTACAACAACGTTCTTCCTCAGTTCCATTGCGGCTCTGCGACCGATTATCTTCTTTACATCCAGAGGCTTGGGCTCAAGATGGGCAAGGGGAATCTGCACATTGCCGGAGTAAGCTGCCTCATATTCTCCGCCGAGAATCTGGGCAGAGCGGGGATCGTCAATGGGGCAGACAACAATGGCATCAACATAGATGCCGGGGATTTTAACCAGCTTAGGGTCAAGGCTGCCGGGCTTTACAACTTTCTCAACCTGAACTATGACCTTGCCGCCGTTATTGTGGGCGGCCATTGCAAGGGCGGTGGAGTCCAGAGGCCCCATTTCCTTTTCCATGGTGACATTGCCCAGCTCATCGGCATAAGTTCCGCGGATTATAGCTGCGTCAATGCCGATCCTGGGGTAGAAAAGCTGTTCCTGGCCGTCAATTTCAATTACCTTGCAAATATCTTCTGTGGTAATGCTGTTGAGTCTGCCGCCGCCATTTCTGGGGTCGGCAAAGCTGCCAAGGCCAACAGAGGTGAAAGTACCGATTCTGCCGGCTGCGCTGTCACGCATCATGAAGACCAGCGCACCCTGAGGGACATTGTAGCCTTCAATCTTCTCGTCAATTATCATCTGGGCGATTTCAGGCACGTAGCCGAAATGTCCGCCGGCGGCTCTTCTCACCATGCCCTCGTGGGCAAAATGGTCTGCACCGGCATGGTTCCTGCGGCCGCAGGCGCCTATCCACATGAGAGATAGGTTTCTGGGATGCCCTGTACCCAGGAAACGCTCCTCAACTGCACCATAAACAGCCTCGGGCAAACTTGCGCAAAAGAAGCCGCCCATGCCAATGGTTGCATTGTCGTCTATAAGCAGTGCTGCCTGTGCAGCAGTCATAACTTTATTCTTCATTAAACACCTTAAATTATCAGAAATTCAGCCTAGTTTATCACAGGCTAAGTATATAAACAAGTTAAAATTTGCTAAATAAATAGATATAAATCACATTTTGAATGAATTTTAAAGCTAATTGTATTAGTTTTACTTAATAATTATTTTTCCAAAGTATTCAGGCCTGTGGAAATCAGGGTTTTCTGTCTCAACGGTGTTCCACGATGCATAGTGAGGGGCGGGAGTCATGTCACCGCAGGAATAGAAGTTTGCGCTGAAGCTGTCGCCGGATTTTGGAGAAAGGCCCCAGATAGCTTCAACAGTGCCGACAGGGATAGTGAAAATCATTTCCCAGCCATTGTCCAGCAGCTTTGCTTCGGCCTGGGGCATGGGAATGGCCATGTCCTTAAGAAACGCTCTGTCGTGTCTGTCCGGACCATAACTTGCCCTCAAAGCAGAATTCGCATTGGATTCAAGGTTTACATAATTTATGCCATCGAAGGAAAAGAAACATTCAAGGCAGCTGTCTTCCCACACGGCAGAGTCAGGCTCGGTGTTTTCGGCACGGCAGGGAGGGGCGGAGCTGACAATACGGAAAACAAGGGCCTTGCCGTCAAGGTATAATCCCTGCACTGTTGCAGCGGGAGCGGGATTGGGTGACCAACGGCATTGAGTAATGGCCTGGGCTTCACATACAGTCCAATCTATGGAATTAAGACAATGGATGGTGTAAGTGTTCATTAAAGCAGCTCCTTGTGTTTTTATTTAATAATATCATTGTAGCAAAGCGAGGAGCTAATAGCAATATCTCAAGGTAGGACTTACGCCTCCGCTTCGCTCCGGGTATGGCTTCGCTTTAGCCAAAAATTTTCGCTGCGCTTAATTTTTGGAAGCGCACCCACGAACCAGGGTTCTCGGCCTCCACAGATACAAAAAAGCAGGCCGGCCAAAGGCCAACCTGCTTTTTTGGTGCAGTTAAGCAATTCAAAACCGAATCGCTTTCATCATCAGACGCGAGCCCAGCGCAAGCGGGTCGCGGATGAGAAGGAGGGGCAGCGGAGTGAGTGCGCTCTGACTTTTGAAAAAAGTCGGAGCAAGCGATACAAAGCTTGCTCCGACGTGGTGCCGGTGGAGGGACTCGAACCCTCACGGTGTCGCCACCAACGGATTTTGAGTCCGTCACGTCTACCATTCCATCACACCGGCGTGCGCGAAATAGTATACATCATCTTGAAAATAATTTCAAGCCTTTCCTTGGCTTTTGCTCTATTTCAGGAACTTCTGTGACTTCAGGAACAGCTGTGGGCACAGGCTTGGGGATGAATCTGAGGTTCATATCAGTGGGGCCTTCGATGCCGGGAACAGTCTCTGTGAAGCTGTACTGCCACATATCACAGGCATAGTAGAAGTTGGGGAAACCCTGCTCGGGCAGGGAGAACCAGAATTCATAATCAAGAAGTCTGGTGAGATCATAGCCGTAATAACCGATGTTGCGATTGAAGTACACACAGGGCTCGTAGCCTGCATTCTTGATGGTCTGGCAGAATGCAACTGCACAGTCGGTGCGGGTTGCCATGCTGAGGTTTGCAGTGCGTGCATTGCTGTCTTCAACCTTTTCCCAGTCATAGACTATTGGCAGGCTGACATTGTAAGCCGCTATACGCTCAAGGACAAAGTTTGCTTCTTCAAGGGCCTCCTGCACGGTAATGGCCTGAGAGAACATATACACGCCTACATCAAGACCGGCGTCAACAGCACTTTTTATATTGTATTCAAAATAATCATCCTGATACAGACCGCCCTCGGTATAACCGCGCCAACCTACACGGATATAGGCAAAATCAATGCCGGAGGCTGCCACATCGGTCCAGTTAATATAGTTCTGGTGGTCGGATACATCTATGCCCCGCAGCACATCGTAGCCTTCGCCAATAAACTCAGGCTGTCCGCTTGCCGAAGAGAACTTCTCCTCGGTAAGCTCGTTTACAGGAACGCCTTCCAATGGGGTCATCCATACCCAGTCAAAGCCGTCATAGAGATATACCTGACCTTCATGCGGGTCAGGAGTGGGCTTGGGTTCCTTTAGTGTATTCAAAACATTGATGATGCCTATGGTTATGCCAATGAGAATAGCGGCAAGTACTGCCATTATTATCATGCCGAGGATCATGTTTCTGTTTCTTCTGCGGCGATTTCTCATCTTTATCTCCGTTCGATTTCTATATGACTATAATATATACCATAAGTAGACAAATAAAGCAATTATGGGTACAAAAAAGAGACTAAAGAAAAATTTTGTTTTTTTCTTGAAAAATGTGCTTGACAAAGAGGAGGGGATTTGCTATTATAACTAAGCGCTCAGGAGCCGCGTAAAACGAAAGAGCGGTGCCGGTTAAGATGCTGGTGTAGCTCAGTCGGTAGAGCAGCTGATTTGTAATCAGCAGGTCGGGGGTTCGAGTCCGTCCACCAGCTCCAGCGCAACTGAATATGGGGGAATTCC
>JAFQQV010000087.1 GCA_017410425.1 Oscillospiraceae bacterium | reverse complement strand
TCCCTCTCAGGTTTCTGTGACCGAGCGCAAAGCCGACGGCGAGACCATTTTCGAGGTCCGTGTGGCTGACGGCGATATGGGCAAGGTCATCGGCCGGCAGGGCAGGATCGTCAAGCAGATACGCATCCTTATGCGGGCCGTTGCCCAGAGAAAGGGCAAGAAGATCTCTGTCGAGATCATGGATTAAGCAAAAAACCGAGGTTTGGGCCTCGGCTTTTTGCGCTTTTGGTCCAAAAAGTCAACACATGCCTTTTTGAACCAACGCTTAGCCGCCGGGTATTTTGAAATACTTTCAAAATACCATTATCTTAAAAACTTAAAGAAGTTTTTAAGACGGCGGATTATTGTAACGCGAGGCGGGTCTTGCCCCCTCGCGCTCCCCCGCGGCTCAATTGTCGGCACATGAGGGGTGCTTGACAATAGCTGCCTGCTGTGCTAACTTATCCACAGTTTCCGCTGCCGAGTGGGAATATACGTCTGCCTTGCATCGTTAGGCCTTTGAAGATGCAGGGACAGGCGATTTTTTTTATTTTATGGAGGTTTTCAACATGGCATGGGTATATCTTTTGTTCGCCGGCTTTGCCGAGGTTTTCTGGGCCACTTTTCTTAAGCTTTCCGAGGGCTTTTCAAAGCCAATGTTTTCCGTCATCACTGTTGTTGGCATGATAGTAAGCTTTCTGCTCCTCTCTCAGGCCACCAAGACCCTGCCCCTTGGCACGGTCTACGGTATCTGGACCGGCATCGGCGCGCTGGGCGCCGTTGTGGTGGGCATATTGGTTTTCAAAGAGCCTGCCAGCGCTCTGCGTCTTTTCTTTGCCGGGGTTCTGCTTGTGGGCATCATTGGTCTTAAGATAAGCTCTCCCGGCTGATATTCAGCCTTGGCAAAGCCTGGAATGCTGTGATATAATAAATTGTTTTGTGACATAAATCATTTCCGGAGGCATGCCATGGAAAAGAAAGAATTCATTGAAGCCGGGCGCATTGTGAACAGTCACGGTGTGGTCGGCGAGGTAAAAATAGAAGTCTGGCTGGATTCACCCAAGTTTTTCAAAAGCTTCAAGACCCTCTATCTTAAAAGCGGAGAAGCTCTGAAGGTGCTTTCTGCCAGGGCACACAAGGGCTTTATCATTGCAAAGCTGGAGGGCGTGGACGATATAAACGCCGTCATGCGTCTGAAGGGCAAGGATGTTTTCATCCGACGTGATGATGCCGCACTTCCCAGAGGCGCCTTCTTCCTGCAGGATATAATCGGCGCCAGAGTTGTGGAGGAAAACGGCAATGAAGTGGGCACACTTGTTGAAATAATGGAGCGCCCCGCATCCAATATCTATGTTGTAAAAGGCAAGGAGGAACACCTTATTCCCGCAGTGCCTGAATTTATTATGTCAACTGACGCTGAGGCCGGAATCATCACCGTGCGGCTGATAGAAGGGATGTAAAAATGAGAATTGATATAATGACTCTTTTCCCGGATACCGTCAACGCCGTGCTGCATGAGAGTATCATAGGCCGCGCTGCAGCCAAGGGAATCCTTGAAATCAACTGCGTTCAGATCAGGGACTTTACCGATAACAAGCAGAATCAGGTAGATGACTATCCCTATGGCGGCGGCTATGGCTGCGTAATGTACGCCCAGCCTCTGAAAGCCTGCCTTGATAACATTATGTCAACTGCACAGGGCAAGCGCAGCCGGGTTATCTACATGAGCCCCCAGGGCAAGCCCTACAATCAGGAGACTGCAAAGCGCCTGAAGAACGACTATGACCACCTCGTGCTGGTCTGCGGTCACTATGAGGGCATTGATGAGCGCTTTATTGAGGCCTGCGTGGACGAGGAAATTTCTCTTGGAGACTTTGTGCTCACCGGCGGCGAGATTGCTGCCATGGCTGTGGCAGATTCCGTGTGCCGCCTTGTCCCCGGTGTTCTGGCGGACGAGGAGTGCTACACCGGCGAAAGCCACTGGGACGGCTTGCTTGAGTATCCCCAGTATACCCGCCCCGAGGTCTGGGAGGGCAGGCGAGTGCCCGAGGTGCTGACCCAGGGCGACCATGCAAAGATTGTCCGCTGGCGCCGCAAGCAGCAGCTCAAGCGCACTAAGGAAAAGCGCCCTGATATGTTCAAAAAGTTCAAGCCCCAGAACGATACAGATAAAAAACTTCTCAAAGAAGTGGAAAAGGATGCGAAGCGTATGACTCTTACAAAAGAACTTTCCTGGAGAAAAGCAGTCAATGAAGACGTACAGCGCATAATGGAGATTGTGGCTGACGCCAAGGCCAGCCTTGCAAAGTACAATGTTGACCAGTGGCAGGGACCTTACCCCACGGCTGAGCGCTTTGAGGAGGATATCCGCCTTGACCAGTGCTATGTCGTCTGTCACGGCGAGGAAGTTGCCGGCGTGCTGGTGCTGAGTCTTCTGGAAGAGCCCTGCTATGACGGCATCACCGACGGCAAGTGGACCGAGGGCATGGAGTACACCGTTATCCACCGCTCCGCCATAGGCAAGGACTACCGCGGCACCGAGATGGCAGCCTACATGATGCGCGCCGCCGAGGAAATTACCAGAAATGCCGGCCGCCGCTGCATAAGAGTGGATACTCACAGAAAGAATAAGCCTATGCTCAATCTGCTGAAGGACTCCGGCTACCGCTACCGCGGCAACATACTGGTAGAAGAATGCGGCCATGACCCCCACCGTCAGGCCTTTGAGAAGATATTGAAGGACAAGAAATGAATCTGACTGATATTAGAGAGATACAGGCCCTGCTGGAGCGGCATAAGTTCCGCTTTTCCAAGTCCATGGGCCAGAACTTCCTCACCGCCTCCTGGGTGCCTGAGGATATTGCAGCCTCTGCAATGCTGGATGAAAACGTGGGCGTTGTGGAAGTTGGCCCCGGCATCGGCTGCCTGACCAATGAGCTTTCAAAGCTGGCAGGGAAGGTGCTGAGCGTGGAGCTGGACAAGAGCCTCAAGCCTGTTCTGGCTGAAACTCTGGCCCATTGCGACAATGTGGAGATCGTTTTCTCCGACGTGCTGAAGCTGAATCTCCGTGAGCTGGTGCAGGAGAAGATGCCCGGCATGCGCTATGCTGTGTGTGCAAATCTGCCCTACAATGTCACAAGTCCGCTTTTGACTGCTTTTATCGAGGCAGGCTGCTTTGAACACATCACCGTTATGATCCAGCGCGAGGTGGCAAAGCGCATCTGCGCCGCCCCCAACACCGCAGACTACGGCGCTTTCGGCATTTTTGTCCAGTGGTATATGGACACGGAGCTGCTCTTTGATGTGAGCCCCGGCTGCTTTATTCCCCAGCCCAAGGTTACCTCGTCCGTCATCAGGCTTACACGCCAGGAAAAGCCCCCTGTGGAGGTAAAGGACGAGAAGCTGATGTTCCGCATCATCCGCGCCGCTTTCAATCAGAGACGCAAGACTCTGGTCAATGCAATAGGCTCACAACTGGGCGAATTTACCAAGGAAGAGGCGGCTCAAGCTATCGAATCGTGCGGTTTTGATACCAGAATTCGCGGTGAAGCAATTGATATTGTCGGATTCGCGAAAATTTCCGACAAATTGACTGATATTAAGGCTGCGGATTTGTGAGAAAAATACATTGTTATATAATCCAAATTGTGTTAATCTAACTAAGGTTAGTATGTCAAAATTATAATTTTCTATTTTTAACTAGAAAGGGAAATTAAACATGAGCAAGAAGTTCGTTTACATGTTCTCCGAAGGCGACGCTTCCATGCGTAACCTTCTCGGCGGTAAGGGTGCAAACCTGGCAGAGATGAGCAAAATCGGTCTGCCCGTTCCCCAGGGTTTCACCGTCACCACCGAAGCTTGCACCCAGTACTACGAAGATGGCCGCAAGATCAATGACGAAATCATGGCTGAGATCATGGAGTTCGTCGGCAAGATGGAAGAAGTCAACGGCAAGAAGTTCGGCGACCTCAACAATCCTCTGCTGGTCTCCGTTCGTTCCGGTGCACGTGCATCCATGCCCGGCATGATGGACACCATCCTTAACCTCGGTCTGAACGACGAAGTCGTCGCTTCCATGATCGCAGGCAACCCCGACCCCTCCTTCGAGCGTTTCGTTTATGACTCCTACCGCCGCTTCATCCAGATGTTCTCCGACGTCGTTATGGAAGTTGGCAAGAAGTACTTTGAGCAGCTCATCGACAAGATGAAGGAAGAAAAGGGCGTTAGCAACGACCTCGACCTGACCGCTGCTGACCTCAAGCTCCTGGCAGAGCAGTTCAAGGCTGAGTATAAGAACCAGCTGGGCGAGGACTTCCCCTCCGACCCCGTTGTTCAGCTCCAGGCCGCTATCGAAGCTGTTTTCCGTTCCTGGGACAACCCCAGAGCAAACGTTTACCGTCGTGACAATGACATCCCCTACTCCTGGGGCACTGCTGTCAACGTCATGCCCATGGTATTCGGCAACCTGAACGACAACTCCGGCACCGGCGTTGCATTCACCCGTGACCCCGCCACCGGCGAGAACAAGCTCATGGGCGAGTTCCTCACCAACGCACAGGGCGAAGACGTTGTTGCAGGCGTCCGTACTCCCATGCCCATCGCTCAGATGGAAGAGAAGTTCCCCGAGGCATACGCACAGTTCGTTCAGGTCTGCGACCTGCTCGAGAACCACTACCACGACATGCAGGACATGGAGTTCACCGTTGAGAACGGCAAGCTCTACATGCTCCAGTGCCGTAACGGCAAGCGCACCGCTCAGGCCGCTCTGAAGATCGCATGCGATCTGGTTGACGAAGGCATGATCGATGAGAAGCAGGCCGTCATGATGATCGACCCCAGAAACCTCGACACTCTGCTCCACCCCCAGTTTGACGCTGCTGCCCTGAAGGCTGCAACTCCCATCGGCAAGGGCCTGGGCGCATCCCCCGGCGCTGCATGCGGCAAGTGCGTCTTCACCGCTGAAGAAGCAAAGGAATGGAACGAAAAGGGCGAGAAGGTCATTCTGGTCCGTCTCGAGACCAGCCCCGAAGACATCGAGGGCATGAAGGCTGCACAGGGCATCCTGACCGTTCGCGGCGGTATGACCTCCCACGCAGCAGTTGTCGCACGCGGCATGGGTAAGTGCTGCGTTTCCGGCTGCGGCGAAATCAAGATGGACGAAGAGAACAAGCAGTTCGTTCTGGCTGGCAAGACCTACCACGAGGGCGACTTCATCTCCATCGACGGTTCCACCGGTAACATCTACGACGGCATCATCCCCACTGTTGACGCTGTCATCGCTGGCGAGTTCGGCCGCATCATGGGCTGGGCTGACCAGTTCCGTACCCTGAAGGTCCGCACCAATGCCGACACTCCCTACGATGCTGCAAAGGCAGTTGAGCTGGGCGCACAGGGCATCGGCCTGACCCGTACCGAGCATATGTTCTTCGAGGCAGACCGTATTGCAGCATTCCGCGAAATGATCTGCTCCGACACCGTTGAAGAGCGTGAAGCCGCTCTTGCAAAGCTGGAGCCCATGCAGCAGGGCGACTTTGAGGGC
>JAFQQV010000086.1 GCA_017410425.1 Oscillospiraceae bacterium | reverse complement strand
TCTGTTATTATTCGTATGCTGTTTACAAAACATATGGCGGCATAGCTCAGCTGGCTAGAGCATTCGGTTCATACCCGGAGTGTCCCCGGTTCAAATCCAGGTGCCGCTACCAAACAAAGGCGCAGCGTACAATTTACACTGCGCCTTTCATATGGCCCGTTGGTCAAGCGGTTAAGACACCGCCCTTTCACGGCGGTAACATGGGTTCGATTCCCGTACGGGTCACCAAAAAGAAAACACCTATCTTGCGATAGGTGTTTTCTTTTTGCATTACAATAGTTCGGGAATCGAACACCCGCAGGCGGGGAATCCCTAACGAAAAAGCCCGGTCGATCGACCGGGCTTTTTTCATTACAATCTTACTTGCCAACACTCTCAAACTCGGCGACGATTTCAGCGTCGGGAGCCTTGGTGCAGAGGGAAACTACAACAATGACGATGCTGGAGATAAGGAATGCGGGCATGAGCTCATAGATATTGAAGATACCGCCCATGGGAGCAATGAGGAACTTCCAGACGAAGATCATCACAGCGCCGGTGATCATGCCTGCGATAGCGCCATACTTGTTGCAGCGCTTCCAGAACAGACCGAAGAGCATTACAGGCCCGAAGGTGGCACCGAAGCCTGCCCATGCGAAGGAAACTACGCGGAAGATGGAGCTGTTGGGATCGCTGGCGAAGATAACGCCGAGAACAGCAACACCGACAACGGTAAGACGGGCAATGAGCATATTGGCCTTGTCGCTCATCTTGATGCCGCAGACATCGGTAAGAATATTGTGGGTAACGCCGGATGCTGCGCCCAGCAGCTGAGCGTCTGCGGTGGACATAGTTGCGGCCAGAATGCCGGAAATGATGATACCGCCGATAACAGCAAGAATGATATTCTTGTTGGCCATTGCGGAAGATGCATGAACCATGATGCTCTCTGCAGCGGAGGCAGATTCATACATGGGGATGATGCCGGCCTTGGACATGGAGAAGCCGATAATGCCAATGATAACAGCGACCGCCAGAGAAATGACACACCAGATGGAACCTACACGGCGGCTGAGCTTCAGCTTGCTGTCATCCTCGATGGCCATGAAGTGGTTGAGGATATGGGGCATACCGAAGTAGCCGAGACCCCAGGACAGGGTGGAGAATATCATGAGGGGAGTGTATGCGCCCACACTGGAAGCGGTGGCCTTGATATTGGTGGAAGCGGTGAAGCTCAGGTAGCCGGGGATCTCCTTTGCGTTTGCAATGACAGTGTCAATGCCGCCGGCGGTGTTGATACCGAAGATGAGAACAACAATGAGAGCAAAGGTCATAACGATGCTCTGGATAAGGCTGGTGACAGAGGCTGCCATGAAACCGCCCATTGCACAGTAGGCAACAATGACGATAGCGGAAACTATCATGCTGGTCATGTAGTCAAATCCGAACAGGGAGTTGAAAAGCTTGCCGCAGGCGGAGAAACCGGAAGCGGTGTAGGGTACGAAGAAAACGATAATAGTGATGGCGCCTATAGTCTCAATAAGCTTGGTGTTGTCTCTGAAGCGGCTTGCAAGGAAATCGGGAACGGTGATGGAGCCCAGCTTGCCGGAGTAAAGTCTCAGTCTCTTTGCAACGATGAGCCAGTTGAGGTAGGTGCCCAGAGCCAGACCGATGGCGGTCCAGCTGGCCTCAGCAACACCGCAGAACAGAGCCAGACCGGGCACACCCATGAGCAGGTATGCACTCATGTCGGAAGCCTCGGTGCTCATTGCGGTGACAATGGGGCCCATCTTTCTGGAACCGAGGTAGAAATCCTCGGAGGTCTTGTTGGCAGAGTATTTTACGCCGATAAGCAGCATACCCACCATATAGATTGCTACAGTAGCAAGAATGATAATGGAAGCAGTAGTCATAAAGTTTTTCCTCTCTTTCATGCTCAAGCAGAAGTTCTCTCCTCCATCCGCCTGAGCTATGTTTGGGATTATAAACCATAAAATTTTTCCTGCAAGGGCTTTTTTCGATTTAATTGGTTGAATTTTGAAAAAAATGGGCTATAATATAAACAAATTTAATTTTGTTCATATAAACATGAATTAATTTCATCTTATTGGCAGGAGATACAAAAATGAGCCTTGCAAAATATAAAATGTTCATAACGGCGGTCGAGCTGGGAAGTCTGACCAAAGCAGCTCAGGCTCTGGGCTGTACCCAGTCTGCAGTAAGCCACAGTATAGACAGTCTTGAAAAGGAGCTGGGCTTTGCCCTGCTCAAGCGCAGCCGCGGCGGCATACACCTGACAGGTGAGGGAGAGCAGCTTATGCCTGCCCTGCGCAATCTTCTCAACAGCGCCGAGCAACTGGAGCAGACCGCCTCATCCATCCGGGGCCTGGATTCAGGTACTGTGCGTATCGGTGCCTTCACCTCTGTTGCGGTTCACTGGCTGCCGCCCATACTCAAGGAGTTTCAGCAGGACTACCCCAGGGTGGATTTCAAGCTGCTCAATGGTGACTATCACGACGTTGAACAATGGCTCTCCGACGGCAGCGTGGACATTGGATTTATAAATATGCCCTGCCATCTTGAATGCGAGACCATCGCCCTGATGGAGGACAGGCTGCTGGCCATCCTGCCGCTCAACTCCCGTTTTTCAAGCTATCCCCGCTTCCCCCTTGTAGAGTGCGAGACAGAGCCCTTCATAAGCCTGCTGGAAAGTTCCGACCATGACGCAAGGCGTGCGCTGGAGGCCGCCGGAGTCAAGCCCAATGTCCGTTTCTACACCAAGGACGACTACGCCATCCTTGCAATGGTGGAGCAGGGTCTGGGCATGAGCATCATGCCGGAGCTGCTGCTCAAGGGCAGGCAGTATCACCTGCACATGATGCCCCTTATCCCCGAAGCCAAGCGCACCATCGGTCTTGCCGTAGCTGCCGGGGATAAAGCCGGCCCGGCTACAAGGCGATTTGTAGATTATATAATAAGATATGTAACAAGGCTTTCAAAATAAAACATGGCACCGGAATAAACTCACTCCGGTGCCATGTTTTCCTTTTCCGCACAAAAATTAATATTTCCCCGCAGTTTATGACAAAATCCTCCGCACGGCCTGAAATATACTTTACACACCGGAGGTGGAAGCATGAAAAACATCGCCCTGATTTTATCCGCCGCAATGATGATACTAAATTTCTGCGGCAGCACTATGGCAGAAATTCCCCAGTCTCAGCATGAGCTTGTGGAAGAAAGTCCGGTTCCCCCGGAATCGCCCATGCCTGATATTGCAGAACCCTTGTCAAGTCCGGAGCCCAGCGCAGAACCCGAAGCAGCTGCTCCAAGCCCGGAAATAACGCCCAGCCCCAGTCCAGAGCCCAGTATCTTCGATCTATTTGACACTGCCGCCACTCCCTCCCCCGCCTATCAGGTGGACATGGCTGCCTACTACCTGGAGGATATGCGTAAGGCCGCTATAGATGGTGATGTGAAATCCGGACGGGCAGCGGAAGAAAGCCGCAACGCCGCCATAGAAGCCGCCTGCTCCGGCGAAGATAAAATCAGCTTCGACGACCTGTATCTTCTGGCAAGGGTAATTTACTCGGAAGCCGGCAGCGACTGGCTGGACGAGGAGTTTCGCCTCTGCGTGGGCGAGGTGGTGCTCAATCGGGTTGCCTCGCCGGAATATCCTGACAGCATACACGATGTGGTTTATCAGAAAGGCCAGTACAGCGGCGTCAACACAATAAAGTTTGCAAATCTCAAGCCGGGCGAGGACTGCGTGGACGCAGCGTTGAAGCTGCTGCAGGGTGAGCGGCGCATGGTGCCCAGTGTGGTCTATCAGTCCGACTGCATACAGGGCGAGCTTTTCAGCATGTACTCCGACCGGCATCTGGGCAATACATATTTCTGCCTCAGCCCAAATCTGGAACTCTACCCCATAGATTGAATCCTTTCACTCTTCTCCCATAAAAGAATATTATAAAATAGTCCACCACCATCAGCCCGCTATCCATTAGTAAATCTAATGGATAGCGGACACTTTCTCATGTAGTTAAAACAGCCAGAGCCCTTATATTGTCTGTCTGTTTCCTTGACAATGACTACTGAAGGGTGGTATTATAATCCATATCCTTTTTGATTTACTGATGTAAATTAACATGGTGAACTCTGGTATATCAAATTAGGAGAGAAAAAAGGAGGAAATACTCAATGTATAATTTCGCACTTGCATTTGTCATCTGCTGTGTTGCCTACCTCATTGGTGAAGTAGTCTCCCAGCTGACCAAGGCTTGGATACCTTCCGTCTTCGTAACCGCATGCGTTCTGCTGCTGGGTTACTGGACCGTTATCCCCAAGACTCTGGTTACCGATGCCGTTCTGATCCCCTTCGGTTCTACCATCGGCATCTACCTGCTCATCACCCACATGGGCACCATCATCTCCCTCAAGCAGCTCGCTGAGCAGTGGAAGACCATCGTTGTCTGCCTCGCCGGTCTGGCCGGTATGTGCGCCGCTTGCTGGTTCATCGCAGTTCCCATCATCGGCCGTGAGTTCGTCGTTGCCGGTCTGCCTCCCCTCACCGGTGGTATCGTTGCTGCTGTTACCATGCAGACTGCTGCTGCTGAGAAAGGTCTTGAAGCTGCTGCACTGTTTGCAATCGCAATGTACTGTGTACAGGGCTTTGCCGGCTACCCCCTCACCGCTGTCTGCCTCCAGCTCGAAGGCAAGAAGCTTCTGAAGGGCTACCGCGCAGGCGAAGTCAAGGGCGCTGACAAGAACGCTGTTGCTGACGCTGACAAGATGGAAGCCGGCACCTCCAACGCTGCTGAGAAGACCCTCATTCCCCCCATCCCCGAGAAGTGGAATGGCCCCGTCATGATCTTCCTCAAGCTCGGTATCGTTGCATTCCTGGCAACTCAGCTTGGCACCATCGCATTCCCCGGCATCGGCAAGATTTCCGGCGCTGTCTGGGCTCTGGTTCTCGGTGTTATCTGCACCAAGATCGGTCTGCTGGACACCAATGCTCTTAACAAGGCAAACTCCTACGGCATTGTCATGTTCGCTCTGATGATGTACGTTTTCGATGGTCTGAATGACGCTACCCCCGAGATGCTCGGCAGCGTTATCGGCCCCATGATTATCCTCATCGTCATCGGCGTTGCAGGTATGGCTATTGCTGAGTTCATAGTTGCAAAGCTCCTCAAGCTCAGCTACACTCTCGCTCTTGCAAACGGTCTGACCGCTCTCTACGGCTTCCCCCCCAATGCTATCATCACTGAGAACACCTGCAAGGCTCTCGGCCAGGATCAGGAAGAGGTTGATTACCTCATGAGCCAGATGTACCCCAGCATGATCGTTGGCGGCTTCACCACCGTTACCATCACCTCCGTTATCATTGCAGGCCTGTTCACCAACCTGTTCTGATTGCCCTTTAGTAAAAATACTTAGGATTCTTTCCGCTTAAAAAAGGAAGTTTATAGCATGAATATTAAGGAAACCGCCCAGAAGTATAGCGACTATATAGTCGAAATGCGCCGCAAGATCCATCAGAACCCCGAAGTCAGCACCAAGGAGTATGAAACCTCCAAGCTTATCATGGCTGAGCTTGACAAGATCGGTGTTCCCTATGTTCAGTGCGGCCTTGAGACCGGCGTTCTGGCAACCATCAAGGGTGCCAAGGAAGGCAAGACCATCCTGCTTCGCGCAGATATGGACGCTCTCACCGTTAACGAAGAGAACGATCTTCCCTTCAAGTCTCAGAACCCCGGCGTCATGCACGCCTGCGGTCACGATGCACACACTGCTACCCTGCTCACCGTCGCTCATATCCTCAACGATCTTAAGGATGAGCTCAACGGTACTGTTAAGCTTGCATTCCAGCCTGCTGAAGAAGTAGGTCTTGGTGCAGACTCTATGGTCGCCAACGGTGCAATGGAGGGCGTTGACACTTGCTTTGCAATTCACATCTGGTCCGGCGTTCCTTCCAGCATGGCTGTCGTTGCTCCCGGCCCCAGAATGGCTTCTGCTGCTAAGTTTGACATTTGGGTACAGGGTAAGGGCGGTCACGGCTCTGAGCCTCAGGCCACTATCGACCCCGTAACCTGTACTACCGCTATTGTCAACTCCCTGCAGACCCTCGTCTCCCGTGAGTTTAGCCCCATGGATGCCGCAGTTCTTACTGTTGGTAAAATCGAGGCTGGCACCCGCTGGAATGTTATTGCAGACAGTGGTTACATTACCGGTACCACCCGCTGCTTTGACCTGACCATCCTCAAGGAGTTCCCCGAGCGTATGGAGCGCATGGTCAAGGGTATCTGCGAAGCATACCGCTGCTCTTATAAGTTCGAGTATGCTGACCTTGTCAAGCCCACCATCAACCATCCCGAGATGGCAGCTCTGGTAGAAGGCTCCGTCAAGACCGTATTCGGTGAAGAAGGCCTGTATCCTCTTGGCCCCATCACCGGCGGTGAAGACTTCTCTTCCTTCATACTGGCTGCTCCCGATAAGATGGGCGCACTGGCATTTGTTGGCTGCGGCTGCGAAGAGGCCGACTCCTGTCATCCTCACCACAGCCCCAAGTTCAAAATAGACGAGTCCGCTCTCATCAAGAGCGCTCAGCTCTACTGTCAGGTCGCTGCAGACTTCCTTAAGTAACATATCCTATCGAGGACGGCATAACCAAAAGTTGTGCCGTCCTTTTTCAAAGTCAGACCTTTGGCTAACAGAGTTCTAAAGTCTGAATTCTGTTAGCCAAAAGTTTGAAACAACTTTTTATTAATACAATCAGGAGGAATACTACTATGGATATTAAAGCTCTTGCCAAGGAAGCCGAGGCTTATATCATTGACCGCAGAAGACACTTCCATCAGCACCCCGAGCTGAGCTTCAAGGAGTGGGAGACCACCAAGACCATCGTGGCTGAGTTGGAAGCTATGGGTCTGCCCGTACAGACCTTCCCCGACTATCCCGGCTGCATTGCCACCCTTGACACCGGCAAGCCCGGCCGCACCCTGATGCTCCGCGCAGACATCGACGCTCTGCCTGTAAAGGAAGGCACCGGCCTGCCCTTTGCTTCTCAGAACGAAGGCGTTATGCATGCCTGCGGCCACGACACCCATATTGCAATGGGCCTTGGCGCTGCAAAGATTCTCTGCTCCATCAAGGACGAGCTCTGCGGTAAGGTCAAGTTCCTGTTCCAGTCCGGCGAAGAAATGGGCTGCGGCGCAAAGTACTACGTTGAACACGGCTGCCTGGACGATGTTGACGCTATCTTCGGTATGCACATCTGGGCCACTCTGGAGTCTCCCTATGTAAGCGTTGAGCCTGGCAACCGCATGGCTTCCATGTCCAACTTCACCATCAACGTCAAGGGCTACCAGTCCCACGGCTCCGCTCCTCAGGACGGCCACGACGCTATCGTTGCAGCATCTGCCATCGTTATGGCTCTGCAGACCTACGTTTCCCGTATGAACAACCCCATCAATCCCCTGGTTCTCTCTGTTGGCAAGTTCCACGGCGGCGCAATGTACAACATCATCTGCCCCGATGTTGAGCTGGAAGGCACCATCCGTACCTACTCCAAGACTCTCAGAACCAACATGGAAGAGGATCTGAACAACATCATTCAGAGCACCGCAAAGGCACACGGCTGCACTGCTACCCTGGATCTGAGACACATGCTGCCCGCTGTTATCAACGAGGACGAAGAGATGTGCACTCTCGCTCACAACGCTGGTCTCAAGCTCTTCGGTGAAGAGGGTCTGGGTCACATGGACGCTCTTATGGGTTCTGAAGACTATGCCCTGTTCATGGAAAAGGTTCCCGGTTTCTTCGCATTCATCGGCACCAAGAACGTTGAGGAAGGCATCATCTACCCCAACCACAATGAGAAGTACACCTCCGATGAAGGTCAGCTGTACAAGGGCTCTGCTCTGGCAGCTCAGTTCGCTCTGGACTATCTGAACAACAAGTAATTCCCCGCACCGCTTTATGCGGTCGCCCTGTAAGGACGGAATATCTTTAAATCAATTATATAAAATTCGAGGGTTTTAGAAAAATGGATAAAAAGATATATGATACTTATAGTGCTCTGCTCAACTCAGAGCTCAAAATGGCTACCGGCTGTACTGAGCCTATAGCTATTGCCTATGCCGGTGCTCGGCTGCGTCAGGTTCTGGGTGAGATCCCTGAACACTGTACCGTTTACTGCAGCGGCAACATAGTAAAAAATGTTTTCGCCGTCACTGTTCCCAACTCCGGTGGAGCCAAGGGCATTGATACCGCCGCCCTTCTGGGCATTATCGGCGGTGATGCAGACAGCGTGCTGGACGTTCTGCACGCTGTTACCCCTGAAGATATTGAGCTTATGAACAAGCTTGTCGCTGACAAGATTTGCGACTGTGAACTGGTGGAGGGTGTTGAAAATCTCTACGTTCGCATTGAGGCTAAGGCCGGCGAGAACACCGCACTGGTTGAGATTAAGGACTACCATTCCAATATTACCCGCATTGAGAAAAACGGTGAAGTGCTCCTTAACGCCGATGAAGAAGGCAGCGAGACCTCTCATGTTGACAAGACCCTGCTGAATGTCAGGGATATTATGGAGTATGCCAACACCGTTGATCTCAACGACATCAAGGACGTTCTGCTCAACCAGATCAAGTGCAACAGTGCCATCGCCGAAGAGGGCCTGAAGAACCCCTGGGGCTCTCAGGTAGGCCGCACAATTTATGAGCATGATCTGGGTAAGAGCGTGTGGAACAAGGCCCGCGCCTATGCTGCTGCAGGCTCTGACGCCAGAATGAACGGCTGTCCCATGCCCGTTGTCATCAACTCCGGCTCCGGCAACCAGGGCATGACCGTATCCCTGCCCATCTATGTCTACGCACAGGATATGGGTGTTAGCGAAGAATTGATGCTCCGCGCTCTGGCTCTCGCAAACCTGATCTCCCTGCATCAGAAGCGTTATATCGGCTCTCTGTCTGCATACTGCGGCGCTGTCAGCGCTGCCACCGGCGCTGCCTGCGGCATTGCCTACATGCAGGGCGGCGACTATAAGCTCATCTGCGATGTTATCACCAACTCCATCAACACCACCGGCGGCATGGTCTGCGACGGTGCCAAGTCCTCCTGCGCTGCAAAAATAGCTACCGCACTGGACATGGCTCTGCTCTCCTACGAGATGAGCAAGAAGAACCGCGCCTTCATGCCCGGCGAGGGCCTGGTTGAGGACAATATCGAAGAAACCATCGCCAATGTGGGCCGCATGGGACGCGACGGCATGAAGAGCACTGACGTTGAGATCCTCAAGATCATGCTGGGCAAATAAACAAAAACCTGGGAGGAAACACCATGTTTATAGAAAAAATAAAAGAGTTCTACCCTGAAATGAAAGCCATTCGCGAAGATCTGCACCGCCATCCGGAACTGAGCTACCAGGAAGTACGCACCAGCGCCATTGTCATGGAAAAACTCAAAGAGTACGGCGTTGATGAGCTTGAACAGGTTTGGAACACCGGCGTTGTAGCTCTCATTAAGGGCAACAGAGGCGAAGGCAAGTGCATCGCCATCAGGGCAGACCTGGATGCCCTCCCTGTCACCGAGGATACTGGCCTTGAATACAGCTCCGAAAACCCCGGCGTCATGCACGCCTGCGGTCACGATCTGCATGTGACTACTCTGCTATCCGTTGCAAAACTGCTGTGCGAAAACCGTGACTTCAAGGGTAGTGTAAAGCTTATCTTCCAGCCTGCTGAGGAAGCTGCCAACCCCAAGGATCCCACCGGCGGTGCAATGCACATGGTTGAGCATGGCTGCCTTGAAAATCCCAAGGTTGATGCCATCATCGGCCTGCATGTCAATCCCAGCTACGATAAGCCCGGCTCCTTCGGACTGCGCAAGGGCATCATCACCAGCGGCTTTGACATCTACCGCTTCGACATCCACGGCAAAACTGCCCACGGCTCTCAGCCCCACACCGGCAATGATGCCGTTCTGGCTGCAAGCCAGCTGATTGTTATGCTCCAGCAGGTTGTCTCCCGTAACACTGACCCTCTGAAGACCGCTATTCTTACCGTTGGCACCATCAACGGCGGCACTGCAATCAATGTCATTCCTGACTATGTCTACGCCGGCGGCGTGTTCAGATACTATGACAACGAAACCGCTCAGGTCATCAAGGAACACACCATTGACATCGCCAGAGGCGTTGAGGCCATTTCCGGCTGCACAATAAAGGTCACCGCTCTGCCCGGCTACCGCTGTGTTGACAATGACAGCGACATGGTTGATCTCTGCGAAGCCGCGCTGAAAGAAGAACTGGGCGAGGATGCAGTCTTCTTCATGGACGAGCCCGCCTCCGGTTCTGAGGACTTCAGCTACTACAGCCTCTGCAGCGGCATTCCCTGCTCCTTCATGTGGCTCAATACCGCTCCTATTACCGGCACTGAG
This sequence comes from Oscillospiraceae bacterium, assembly GCA_017410425.1. GTDB lineage: Bacteria > Bacillota > Clostridia > Oscillospirales > Oscillospiraceae > Limivicinus. The sequence continues at coordinate 8,022 of JAFQQV010000086.1, read as the reverse complement.
CTGAGCCCCCTGCATTCTTCCAAATGTGCTATGAGCAGTGAGTCCATCAGACCCGGCGCCGCTGGTCTTGCCAGCATCGCTGTTAAATATCTCAACGGCTGATCTTATAATAATCTCAAAAAAGTCAGGTGCATTTTGCACCTGACTTTTTTCCTTTTCAACTATTTAGACGATATAGTTTTTTTGCACAACTGCGCTGCATGTTTTTTTGAACATTACACAATTTACATGTACGCTCAGCATATGCTATTATCCCAATAGGATATGTCATTTTGATATATAACCGCAACCAAACCCTTATGGAGGATTTAAGAAAATGAAAAAGCGTATTTTTAGTTTCTTGCTTGTACTTGTGTTCGTACTCAGCATGTCCGGCATAAGTGCCTTTGCTTATGATTATTATCTTGATTTCGGCGATGTTGATGTCGTCGCAGAAAATCATTACGGAATGGATTTCCAGGTCGTTCATATTGGGGATTATTCTGTCCCCGACTTTGATCCCACCATTACCCAGTGGGACCCCAATACCCCCACCAACAACGATATCGATGTTGATGTTTATGACGGTGCAACCGCAAAGCTCACCATAAAGAACATCTATTATGAAAGCACAACCGGCGGTACCTTCTTCGATATCAATGGCGAGGAAGGCGACTCTGTAGTTCTGACTGTTGAAGGCTACAACTACGTCGGTTCCTATGACGAGGGTGATGAGGGCAGTGAGGAAGACGATGCTATCATCGAGGTCGAGGATGAGAATCTCACCATCAAGGGCAATGGCATCCTTTACATCGAGGGAGACACCAATGGCGCCAAAATCGGCTCTGACGGCGGTTCTTACGACGAGTATTACTATGAATACGTAAGCGGCACTGAGTTTTCCGGCAAAATCCACATTACCGACAATGTTGCTATCTACACCAGTGACGACGGTTCCGGCGACGGCGCTGCCATCGGCTCCGGCCAGTATGCTGACTTTACCGGCACTGTAATCATTGACGGCAATGCCAATGTAACCGCCATGTCCAATGACCGCGGCGCAGGCATCGGCGCCGGTGAGGGTAGCGAAGCATACGATTATGATGAAGATGACTATGTAGACACTGGCGACTTCAGAGGCACTGTAGTCATTGGCGGCAACGCCATGGTCTGGGCTGAGGGTGATGACGACTCTGCCGGCATCGGCAGTGGTCAGGACGGAAGCTTCTCCGGCGGCAAGATCATCATCAAGGACAACGCAATGGTCTGGGCTGAAGGCAGCAATGAAGGCCCCGCCATCGGCGCAGCAGATGATACCTATATGGATGGCGACATCATCATCAAGGATAATGCAGTTGTCTTTGTTGACCGCGGTTCCGACTGCGACACTGACATTGGTGCAGAAGGCGAATGGGAAAACTATGGTAGCATTCTCATTCTCGGCAACGCAAGCATTATATCTGTGAACAACGATTCTGAGACCGGTGATCTGCTGAACAATCTTGTAATCGGCGGAGAAGAATACTATGACGATGTTGAAGTTATCATCGGTGAAAATGTAAAGCTCAATGGTCTGAGCAGCGCTCAGGTCCTTGCCGGTCTTGATCTGGGCACTGTTGATATCAATTCCGACTATAAGGAATTCATCAATGGCAGCAACGAAGATCTTCCTGCATACCTCATCGCCTACGGTGAGGATGGCGGCCTTATCCCCTATACCCTTGCAATGGACGGCGATACTGTAACCATCACTGTGGATTTAGACTATGCAGAGCTTCAGGGCAACAAGCAGGCATTCGACATTCTCCTCAACTGCGGTTTCGAGACTCTCCGTATTGTCACCAATAGCGGTGAGATCGAGTTCGACATGAACGAGTTTGAAGACTGGTACATCGACAATCTGCTTTTTATTGAGGTCAGATTTGCCTGAGCATAAAACAATAAAAAAACAGGTACCTTCCGGTACCTGTTTTTTATTGTTTAAGTATCTCTCGGGCATGGCCCAGACTGTCATAAATCTGATCTTTGCCGCATATAAAATCCCTGGAATCCATAAGCTGCACACCTATCCGGGCCATATCCTCCAGATTCACGCGCTGTATCTCTTCACTTGCAGAAGACGTACAGTCCGCCGCCACCGCCACATTGTATTCCAAAGCAATAGCATCGTAGGCCGTGGTGCGGATGCAGTTGGGAGTGGTGGTGCCGGCCATAAGCAGGCTGTCCACGCCCAGTCTGCGCAGGAGCAGATCAAGTTCCGTGCCGAAAAAGGCGGAGAAGCGGGGCTTTACAACAATGTAGTCATTGCCGCTCACTTCAAACTCCTCTGGAAACTGGCCGCTGAGGAGACCCTGAGCCGACACAGAAACGGGTCTGCCGGCCTTGAGCCAGCTTTCAAGCCTGGGATGCTCCACATCGCTGCCATCATCCCGATAGCATCGTGCTACAAATATAACCGGAATTTCTCGCTCCCGGCAGGCACGGATAAGCTCCGCGCAGGCCGGGACCGTTTCTTTTGCGCCGGGGATACACACGGGAGACTCAGGCTCAAGATAGGCCCGCTGCATATCAATCATTATGAGAGCTGTGCGCTTGTCCATCATGTGAGTCTCCCTTTCTGAGATTTCAATTACTCGGCTGCGCCGATAACGATACGGCCGGAACCATTGACAGTGCTGTAGTCAAGCAGCATGCCGGGGTACTTTGCCAGCAGAGGAGAGTTGGTGGCATCAACTACGCCGCCCTCAAAGCCCTGGACATAGTTTGCCAGAACCATGTAGTCCTCAGCAACATAGTCCAGCACGTTCACAGCAGAGGAGAACATGTTGAAGCCGTCGCCCAAGTCGCGCAGGGTGTAGTTGTAGCCGGCCAGATTGTACTTGCCTTCCAGATCCAGAGGCTCGTATGCACCGGTTTCCTTGTTGTAGACCTGAACATCGTGGACGCGGTAGCCGCCGGTGGGAGCGCCGACCCAAACGCCCTTATCGTCCTTCTGGGTGGACTCAGGCCATTCGGGATCTACCTTGTAGATGACACCTGCAACGTGCAGGAAGCCGCCGATTTCCTCGCCGGAGCCAACGCCGCGTGCGCCCCACTCAAGAGCGTCAAGCAGCTGCTGACCGGTGATGGTCTGCAGGCAGGCAACGTTGCCGAAGGTGTGAATGTTCTTGCAGGTCTTGTAGGAGATTTCGCCGGTGACAGCCTTGTTGCGGACACCGCCGCCGTTCATAATGGCAACGTCAACATCAAGTCCCATCTCGTCGAAGAGGTAATAGAGAGCGTCAGCAGCGAAGTCGCCGGTGTTGGTCTCCTGGGAGCGGACAAGACGATTGCCCTCAGCATCATAGTTGTCGAAGGTCAGAGCGGTGGAGCCGATAACCTCGCCCAGCTGCTCGTCGATCTCAGCGATCCATGCATCCTTGATAGCTGCAACATCAGCATCGGAGCACCAGGAAGCGCCGGTGTAGAGCTCGGAGACGAACTCATAGCCAACAACCTGAGTCTCCTGCTCGCCGTCCTCGTTGAGAACAGGCTCGCCGTTTTCGTCAACAACATCCTCAAGGATTTCGTTGTAGCCGATGAGGTCGGTGGAGATAGCGCCGGTCTCACCGTCGATGAGCATCATGCCGATGGCATTGAAGTACTCACCAGTCTGGGTCAGGACAACAGCATTGCCTTCCTTGTCGGCAACTTCCTTGCCCTCAACAGTGGAATGGGAGTGGCCGTCGATGAAAGCATCAAGGCCGGAGACATTTGCGATGGTCTCCTCAGAGGTCCAGGGCTGGGAAGCGGGGTCATCACCCAGATGGCCCAGAGCAACAACGTAGTCAACATCAGCCTTTACAGCGTCAATTGCAGCCTGAACATCAGCGTAGAGAGCGGAGCCGTCCTCGCCGCCGGAGATACCGTAGATGTAATTGCCGGTTTCATCCTGGAAGTATGCGGGGGTGGACTTGGTGAAGGATTCGGGAGTGGTGATGCCGATGAAGGCGATCTTGGTGCCGTCAAAGTCAAAGATGTGCGCGGCTTCCAGAACGGGCTCACCCTTGACGCCGTCCTTCTCATGGTAGAAGTTGCAGGAGGTGTAGGGGAACTCGGCCCAGTCGATGACGTTCATAGCGCCGTCCATGCCGTAGTCAAACTCATGGTTGCCAAGAGTTGCCAGATCATAGCCGGAAGCGTTCATCAGCTCAACGATGGTAGCGCCCTTGTCCATGGAGCCGTAAGCAGTGCCCTGGACAGCGTCGCCAGCATCAACCAGCAGAACGTTCTCATACTGAGCTTCAAGCTCAGCCTTGACAGCGGCGATAACATCATAGCTCAGCACGCCGTCAATATAGGTATGTACGTCATTGGTGTAGAGGATGACGATGTCCTCTTTTGCAGCCTCAACAACTTCTTCGACGACTTCCTCTGCAGGAGCCTCGGTGGCTGCAGGTGCTGCCTTAGTGGGCTCTTCAGGGGCGCAGCCGAGAAGAGACAGGCACATGATCAGCGCCAGAATAAGTGCTAAAAATTTACGCATATTTTTTGTCCTCCTTAAAAAGATGCAAGGAAATTATACAATATCGTTGCAAATAAAAAAACCCTTATTCTGTGAATAAGAGTTTTTATTTTTTACTGATATTCCTTTTTTATGGAAAATCCCTTGCCGCGAACCTCGCTGACACGGGAAACAACCATAAAGCACTCTGGGTCAATCTCATGGACCAGCTTTTCAACCTTTATAAGCTCACGGTTGGAGACGACAGAAAAGACCATCTTTGTTTTGCAGCCGGAATAGCCTCCCTCAGCCCGCATCAGGGTAACGCCTCTGTCCACCTCGGTGAGAATAGCAGCGCATATCTCCTCATATTTGGGGCTTACGATTTTAAGCTCCGTCTTACTCTTACCCAGAATAAGCATCTTGTCCAGCACCATGGTGTAGATAAAGACGAGGATAATGCCATAGAGCACGTTTTCCACAGGGCGGAAAAACATCTGCGGCACCAGGATAAGAAAGTCAAAGCAGTACATACTGACGGACACAGGGATGCGGAACTTCTTCTCCAGAATCAGCGGAGGAATATCCATGCCGCCGGTAGAAGCGCCGGAGCGGATAACCAGACCCAGACCCAGGCCCACACCAAGGCCGAAGAAAATCGTGCACAGCAGCAGATCATCGGTCAGCTGCACATTACCCATTAACTTATCCAGAAGTTCAAGAAATGCAGGATAAGCAAAGGAGCTTATCACCGTGGTCATTGCAAACTTCTTGCCCAGCACAAACCAGCCCACAAGCAGCATTACAATGTTAAAAACCAGAACAAAGAGAGAGATGGGCACATCCCAATAATGCTGCAGTGCAAGCGCCATACCGTTTGTACCACCGGTAATCAGCCCCGCAGGCAAAAGAAAAAGCTTTACGCTAAGAGCATATAAGAGGTTACCCAAAAGCACAAGAAGGATGTTTGCAAACTGTTTCACGCTGATTCTCCAGACAATTAAAAGTTTATAACAAAAAACGTCTGCCAGAGATTTTCCCTGACAGACGTGGATCGAGGCTTGCGCCTAATACGCGGATTATTCTATTTGATAAAAGCCATTTTGTCAAGAGCGAATTTCTGATTTCAAGAACTTTTCCTTTGAATAAGTCTCGTATTTTTCCATACTCTGACATATTTTAATACTTTTTCACTTTATCATGCTAATTCAATCGGGCTCTGCTCCTGAAGTTTCATCTCTTTTTTCCTGTCATGGGCCCACTTATAGTATGGAATAAGCAGGACAAGAGCCGTACTCACCCAGGTCGCAGGGTCTGCAAAGCAGATTGCCGTGTAGCCAAAGCGGCTGCCAAACAGAACAATGGTAAAATATCTGGCCAGAAACTCAAGCATACCGCTTACCATAGGCATAAAGGTCTTGCCCAGGCCATGAAGCGCATTGCGGTAAATGAAAATCCAGCCAAGGGGCACAAAGAACCAGCTTGTTATCCACAGATATTCCATTGCGTAGCTGATAATTTCTGCTGAAGGATTTTCGATAAACAGCCCTATAACATACGGGCCGCCAAGTACGCTGGCGACAGCATCGAATAGCGCCACTGCAAAATTCATAAGGACTGCCGTACGGATACCGGCAAAAATTCTGCCGTAGTTCTTTGCGCCGTAGTTCTGCCCACAGTAGGTAGACATGGCAGTACCAAGTGAAATGGGCAGCTGCATTGCAAGTATGCTGACCTTGGATGCCGCCGTATAGGCCGCCACAACTTCCGAACCGAAAACATTGACCGCTGCCTGCAGCACCGTCATACCCGTGGCGGTCACAGCATAGTTGACCGACATGGGAAGCCCAATAGAGAGCATCCTCTTCACAGTTGCAAGATCAAGATAATAGTCCTGCCTTGTGGTTCTCAGAATGTCAAATTTCCTGAACATATAGACAAGGCACAGCAGGGCAGATATAGCCTGTGAGAGTACAGTTGCATAAGCCGCGCCCGCAGTCCCCATCCTGAACAGAGCGATAAACAGCACGTCCAGCACAATGTTCAGCACTGAGGAAATGATGAGAAAATACAAAGGCGTTTTACTGTCGCCTATGGCTCTGAGCATCGCGGCCGCCACACTATAGGCCACGGAGAAAACAGTGCCGGCAAAGATAACGCGGATATACGCATATGACATGTGGAAAATATCCGCCGGAGAATTTATCCAGTGCAGAATATTCTCACTCAAAAGGAAGAAGGGCAGAGTAAAGACCGCGGATATTATCACCGTCATCATCATGGCCACTGCCACATAGTGCTTGAGAAGCCTGTGATCCTTCGCCCCGAAGGCATGGGACACCATTATGCCCAGACCCTGGGCAAGGCCATTGGTAAGACCTTGTATCAGATAGCTCAGCGTACCCACAGAGCCTACCGCCGCAAGAGCATCAGGGCCCAGCAGCCTGCCCACAATAACGGCATCTGCCATATTATAAAACTGATGGAAAAGGTTACCCATGAAAACCGGCACGGCAAAAAGCAGAATAAGCTTCATCGGGCTGCCCATTGTCATATCCTTTGTCAAGCAGCACTCCTCCTTTCATTCAGATAAAAATCCCGAAAGCCAAATGGCTTTCGGGATTGTAAAACGCAATAACCAGATTATCTCTTGGAGAACTGGGGTGCGCGACGTGCGGCCTTGAGACCGTACTTCTTTCTTTCCTTCATTCTGGGGTCGCGGGTCAGGAAACCAGCAGCCTTCAGAGTGGAGCGGTAGCTCTCGTCAACGACGAGCAGAGCGCGGGAGATACCGTGACGGATAGCGCCGGCCTGACCGGAAACGCCGCCGCCTGCAACGGTAGCTTCGATGTCGACCTTACCAAGGGTGTTGGTGGCGACCAGGGGCTGACGAACGATGAGCTTCAGGGTCTCGAGACCGAAGTAATCGTCGATGTCACGGCCGTTGATGGTGATAGCACCGGTGCCGTTGGGGATGAGGTGAACGCGGGCGACAGAAGACTTTCTGCGGCCGGTACCGTACATATAGGGCTTCTTGCACTTATAAGTTGCCATAGTCATTTACCTCCTCTTAGCGATCCCAGACTTCGGGCTTCTGGGCTGCATGGGTGTGCTCGGCACCTGCGAAGACGCGCAGACGCTTGAGCTGCCACTGAGCGATGGTGTTCTTCTGAAGCATGCCGCGGACAGCGAGGCGCATTGCCAGCTGGGGCTTGGTCTTCATGAGAATCTTGTACTGGGTCTCCTTGAGACCGCCGGGGTAACCGGAGTGAGTGCGGTAGTACTTCTGCTCCAGCTTCTTGCCGGTGAGAACTGCGTCCTTGGCGTTGATGATGATGACGTAGTCGCCGCAGTCAACGTTGGGAGTGTAGTCGGTCTTGAGCTTGCCGCGGAGAAGGTCTGCGGCCATAGCAGCGGTCTTGCCCATGGGCTTGCCTGCTGCATCAAGGATGTACCACTTGCGGGTAACATTTTCCTTGGTTACCAGGGTAGTAGACATTGAGTCGTCCTCCATATAAGAATTAAAAGTTTTGACAATTCAGACGCCTGAAAGTACAATA
>JAFQQV010000012.1 GCA_017410425.1 Oscillospiraceae bacterium | reverse complement strand
TTTTAAATTTTTTTATTTTTTCTTATAGTCTCTGACCCCCGCTCTGCCGGGTCTGTTTTTCCCGGCAGAGTGGGGGCAGGTTTCAGCTCTCAAGCTGCTTATCAAGCCTTCTGTTGCGTATGTAGAGCAGCAGGTCAAGGCCCACCATCACCAGGTTCAGCACATAGAAAAACATTACATACCACTTAAAAGATGGAGCCAGCAGCTTCGAGGCAATGCCCCAGATATAGCCGGTAAAAATAAGCAGCAGGAAGCCAAGGCTCTTTCCTTTTGCGGTTCTTGCTTTATAGGATTTCATGACGTTCAGGGGCCATGAAGCGCCAAAGCTGACGATCATCATGATTTCAAGAATTTCGCTCATGTTCAGTCTCCTTTATTATTGTTCCGGATCCAGCATCCAGGCCGCAGGCAGACCATGTTTAGCACAAGCAGAAGCTTTTACTTTTTCAAGATAGGCTTCGAGCCCGGCTCTGAATTTCGGATGCGCACAGTTTTTTATCATCTTCTCGGCTCTTTCAAAGGCGGTAAGACCGCGCAGATCAGCAAGCCCCTGTTCGGTTATTATCACGTCCACATCATGCTCGGTATGGTCAACATGGCTGACCTGAGGGACAATGCAGGATATGCTGCCATTTTTCGTGGTGGAGGATGTTGTGAAAATCGTCAGACCCGCGTTCCTTGCAAAATCGCCGGAGCCTCCTATGCCGTTCATTACTCTCACCCCATCAACATGTGTGGAGTTTACATTTCCGCTCAGATCGGCCTCCATGGCAGTGTTTATGGCAATTACGCCCAAGCGGGATATGACCTCCGCCGAGTTGCTGATTTCCTCGGGACGCAGCACAATTTTCCCCTTGAGTTCTTCCAGCTGCTCAAACATTTCCGGTCTCATGGACGGAGATACGGTCAGGGCGGTGGCCGAGGCCATAACAACCTTTCCGGAGTTCATCAGTCTTATAACTGAATCCTGCATCACTTCTGTATACAGGCTCAGATCACGAAACTCGGATTTTTCAAGCCCGCTCAGCACAGCGTTCGCAACGCCGCCCACACCGGACTGAATCGGAGGAAGAGGCTCTGGCAAATGACCAGCGGCAACCTCTTTCTTAATAAACTCAATCAGATGATCGGCTATCGCCTGCTGCTCAGTGTTGGCTTCCGCCAATTCCTTGTTGCCATCAGGCAGCCAGCAGAAAATAATTGCGCAGATTTTTTCCGGGTCGCAGGCTATGGCAGAACAGCCAATGCGGTCCCCGGGCGAGAGAATAGGGATAGGCTTTGTATAAGGAGCGCTTTCACAGGAATAAATATCGTGCAGCCCCTCTATCTCCATAGGCACACTAAGATTGATCTCCACAACCACCCTTTCGGCGCACTGGACAAGAGCATCTGAGCAGCCAACGGCCATGGTGGGAATAATGCCGCCCCGCTCATCAATGCCTGCACTCTCTATAACCGCCAGGTCGATCTTTCCGAACAGGCCCTTTTTTATCCACTGGGGAACATGGCCCAGATGCATGTCCACATAGGCAATGTCGCCCTTATTGATGCTGTTTCTTATTGCCGGGTTTGTCTGATATGGATATCGGCGGGCGATTGCCCCGGACCGGGCCAGCGCTCCGTCCAGCTCATCACCTACGGAAGCCCCTGTTATAAGCGTCAGGCCAAAGCGTTCGGACTCCTTTTCCGCCCGCTCCTGCAACGCCAAAGGAAAAGCCTTTGGGTAGCCGACACCGGTAAAGCCGCTGGTTCCGATTACCATGCCCGGCTTTACAAGCAGCGCTGCCTGCTCCGGAGACATCACCTTTTCCCGCAGCTTTGCATTTCGTATTCTATCCATCATAAAGAGCACCTCTGCCCCACAAATTTTTTATACAATATACACTCGGCAGCTCTCTGCCATTTGCCTGTCTACGAGCTCGTAACCGGCCTGCAGAGCCTTTTCATTCAATGCCTCTGATCCGGGTGGCACATGGCGCTTTACCGCTTCTGTCAGGGTTTCCCTGTCAAAAAGGCCCAGAAGACTGTTTATTGCGCCTACGGCAACAATATTTGCCGTAAAGGCCTTTCCGATATCCTCGCCGGCAGTTTTGAGAATGGGCAAAAGTACCAGCTTTTTATTCCCCGCATTTTCCGGAATATTCAGGCTGGCATCTGCAACTATAACCGCGTTTTCCCTTGTCTCCGGCAAAAATTTATCCAGAGCTTTCTGGGTCAGCGCCAAAAGGAAGCCAGGACATATAGGCTTTGAAAAATCAATGCTGTCGCGGCTTATTATTGTCTCTGCCTTGCACATGCCGCCCCTTGCCTCAGGGCCGTAGCTTTGGGACTGGACCGCATTTATTCCGGAAATTATGGCCGCTTCCGCAAATATTACACTGGCAAGAATAACGCCCTGTCCACCGGAGCCCGAAAAACGCATTTCATATCTGTTCTTCATTTTTCTTTTCCTTTTTCAGCCATGGCCATTTCGATTATTTTCTGATATTCCTCCGTATACTCGGGATACTCGTTCCGGGAGAGGATTCCCAAGGCATATTTATCGGCACGCTGCTCCGGGGGCAAAGCCCTGTACTGCTTCATCGGCAGGCCGTTTTCCTTCTGCCATTTAAGCATCTGCACAGCGTCTCCTTTTTTATTTTTACGTCCGTAATAAGTAGGGCAGACGGAGCGGCAGTCAATAAGGGAAAAACCTTTATGCCGTATTCCCTGGCGGATAAGCTCGGTTGTCTCCTTCACATGATACACATCGCCCCTGGCAGTAAAGGACGCACCTGCGCCGGCGGCAAGAGCCGCAATATCAAAGGGCCTGTCAACAACACCGTAAACGGCGGTGGTGCCCTTGTCTCCCCGGGGAGTGGTGGGCGAATACTGGCCGCCGGTCATGCCGTATATCTCGTTATTGAAAACCACAACAGTCAGGTCGATATTTCTTCTGCAGGCATGAATCAGATGATTTCCGCCTATTGCTGCACAGTCGCCGTCACCGGTTATTACAACCACGGTCAGCTCCGGATTTGCTATCTTGATCCCGCTGGCAAACGCAATTGCGCGGCCATGTGTCGTGTGCATGGAATTAAAGTCCAGATAGCCTGCTGCTCGGCTGGAGCAGCCTATGCCGGAAACAATGACCACCTTTTCTCTGGGAATAGGCCTGTCAGGGTCGTTGCAGAGAGAATCTATCGCACGCACCACATCGTGGGTCAGAACTCCATTTCCGCAGCCGGCGCACCAGATATGCGGCAGGTGATCTATTCTCATGTAGTTGTAGATAAGTTCACTTGGCATTTTCATGCACCTCCCTGAGCTTGTCCAGTATCCTGACCGGTTCTATGATAGTTCCGTCAATACAGCCTATAAACTCAACCTTTACGCGGCCAGCCGCAACCCTGCTCACCTCGCGCAGCATCTGACCATAGTTGTGCTCGACCATGATAATTCCCTTGAGCCCGCTCAGCTTTTCTTCCAGCTCTTTCTCCGGAAAAGGCCACACCGTTACAGGCCGCCACATACCTGCCCGGATGCCAAGCTCTCTGGCTGCGTCCACTGCGAAGGCCGCTGCTCTGGCCGTGCCGCCGAAGCAGACCACCGCGAATTCGGCGCCTTCCATTTTGTATTCGTCAACCTGTATTATATCGGCCAGGTTATTATTTATCTTATCGAGAAGTCTTGAGCCTTCTTCCTGAGCCATGGCATTTGAATTTGTGGGAAAACCGGAATAATCGTGAAAAAGACCGGTAATATTGTACCTTTCTCCTTCGCCGAAAGGCTTCCAGCCCGGAACGATCTGTCCTTCCGGTACCCGGTAGGCAAATTTGTACGCACCGTCATTGCCGGCAACGCGTCTGTCACATATTTCCAGGCTCTCCGGGTCCGGAATTTCTATGCCCTCCCGCATATGGGCAACAATCTCGTCGGTGAGAAAAATTACCGGTGTTCTGTACTTCTCGGCAAGATTGAAGGCACGGATGATAAGCGTATAAGTCTCGCTGACGGAGGACGGGGACAGGGCAATAACCGGATGGTCGCCGTGAGTTCCCCAGCGGGCCTGCTGATAGTCTCCCTGTGCGGGCGCTGTTGCAAGACCCGTTGAGGGACCGCAGCGCTGAACGTCCACAATAACGCAGGGCAGCTCGGCAATACAGGCATAGCCGATGTTTTCCTGCTTAAGGGAAAAGCCCGGGCCGCTTGTGGCCGTCATCGCCTTTGCGCCGGCCGCAGATGCGCCTATTACCGCCGCCATGGATGCCAGCTCATCCTCCATCTGGATGAAATGTCCTCCCACCTGGGGCAGGCGCACAGAACATGCCTCTGCTATTTCCGTTGAAGGAGTTATGGGATAACCTGCAAAAAATCTCATTCCGGCTGCAATTGCACCCTCGACGCAGGCCTCATTTCCCTGCATAAGAAGTTTCCTGCTCATTTGCTCACCTCTTTCAGATAGATCGCATAATCCGGGCATCTCAGCTCACACAAGCCACACAGCACGCAGGCGTTCGTGTTTTTCAGACGAACTTTCTCGCCCACAAGCTCCAGCGCATTTTTGGGGCAAAATGCAGTACATATACCGCAGCCTTTGCACCAGGAGGTCTCAATCACCAAAACCTTTGCCATGTTAATCCGCTCCTTTGCTTGGTTCTGTACCTGTAAAATAGCACAGCTGTTATTTAAGGAAAATCAGTTTTTTTGTGTTGCCAGCCACAACAAAAATGTTGTGGCTTTTTAAAAATAAAGGCCCCCACTGTTGTTGCAATGAGGACCTTAGGAAGAGAGAGAAGTAATGGTTTATTTAATTAATTCTTTCAGTCCCAGAACGCCGGACTCATGTACATCCAGAACAGGAACCTCCATACCGGGATAATCCGCAGCAAACATACTGCCCTGGCCCAGCAGCACGACATCATTTTCCTTTGCCGCGCGGCTTACAGCCTCAGTCATAAGAGCATTGTACTTTTCCTTGTTCTTCTCTTTTGTCAGGGCATGGAATGCCTCAAGGCAGACATATTTATTCAGTACATTGCCCTGACCCGCTGCTGCGATCTCACGCTCCACCATCTTGGAAACATGGTTCATTGCAGGCTGGTTTGCGGTCACAAGGCCGATTCTCTTACCGATTTTTATTGCTTCCCGGGTCATGGGAACGTCGTTGCAAAGATAAGGAATATCCAGCATCTCCTGAGCCGCATCAGCAGCGCCGCGGATAAGAGCGCAGGGATTATACAGTGCATCACAGCCCTGCCCCTGTGCAGCAAGTGCATACAGGCCCACAGCCTTTACAACTGCCGGGCTTGCATAGCCTGCCTGAAGAACGCTGCCGGCAAGGCTATCGTCAACAATATTGATCAACTTGACCTCCGGGAGCAGTTCGGCAAACAGCTTCTTTATCTGCTCAACCGTGCCCATTCCGGAATGTATAACTGCAACTTTTTTCATATCAAAACTCACCTTTCAAGCCGATTATTCAAAACTGTTCCAGGTTTCAGCATATACCACGGCTTTTTCCCTGACCTTGTCTGACAGATCCCGGGAAATGCCGATGTATTCACCCGTGCTGTCCAGCTTTTCGCCAAGCGCATTTTCCTTTGCGTTCTGAGCCCAGGCCGCCTCGATTATTTCCTCGGCATCCCAGGGATGAACCACAACAAGGCCGTCTCCGTCACCGATAATAATATCTCCGGGGAAGACCACCTGACCGCCGGCCGCAATGGGAACGTTCACCTCACCGGGGCCGTTCTTATAGGGTCCGCGGGGTGAAACACCACGGCAGTACACCGGAATATCCAGACACTTGAGCTCTTCGTAATCACGCACGCAACCGTCAATCACTATGCCAGCAAGCCCTTTGTTCCGGGCTTTACGCGCCATCAGGGAGCCAAGGAAGGCAACATCATCATTGCCGCGGCTCACAACAAGAACATCTCCCGGCTGGGCAAGCTCAAGGGCGCAGTTTATCATCAGATTATCTCCTGAGGGCGTGTTGACCGTTATCGCCGTGCCCAGCAGCGGAACGCTGTTAACAGGTCTGATGGACGGATCCACCGAGTAAAGCCGGTTCATGTTATCAGACACATTCGCCACGGGCAAACCTCTGAAACGCTCTACCAGTTCCTTTGACGGACGGCTGGTTTTTTCATACACGCGAAAGCCTACACTTGCCATTGCCAAGCCCCTTTCTTTATCCGTTCATCATGGACGGCAGCCAGGTGGTAAACCACGGGCAGAAGGCCATGATCACAACGCACAGTATCATAACCAGCAGATACGGCATCAGGCCCTTTACAACACCCGAATAGGACTCGCCGGTAACGGAAACCGCAGTGAAGATATTGACGCCGAAGGGAGGAGTGACAAAGCCTGCAACCAGAGTAATGCAGAAAATACAGCCAAGGTGCAGGGGGTCAACACCCAGAGTAAGACCAACAGGCACCAGAATGGGGGCAAGAATGACTATGCTGGCTATGGTCTCCATAAGGCAGCCCACAACCAAAAGAATGAGCAGCAGAATTATCATATACTGGGTGGGAGTATGGATAAACTGAACTACCCAGTTGGAGAAGTCGGAAGGAATGTTTGCGGTGGAGAGGATAAAGCCGAAGAGGTTAGCCACAGCAAGGATGAACATAACCACGGCGGAAGTCTCCAGAGACTCCTGAAGCACATTGAAAAAGCCCTTTATAGTCAGTTCCTTGAACATAAAGCCAACAATTGTGCTGTACACAACGGCAACACAGCCAGCTTCGGTGGGGGTAAACACGCCGGAGTAAATACCGCCGAGAATTATAACAGGCAGGAAGAGCACAGGCAGGGCACGCCAGGTAAGGCGCACAACCTCTTTGAAGGGAACCTTTTCCTTTTTAACAACGATATGCTTTCTGCTTGCCATTATGGAGTTCACAACAACAAGGCTGAGAGCAATAAAGATTCCGGGGATGACAGAGCCTATGAACATATCCGGTATGGACAGGCTCATGGCCGCGCCATAGACAATCATAGCGGTCGATGGCGGGATAATCGGGCCCAGAGCGCCGGCACTGGCCAGAAGGCCACTGGCTGAAGATCTTGAGTAGCCCTGTTCGATCATGGCGGGGAGCATCAGACCGCCGATAGCAGCAACGGTTGCGGGGCCGGAGCCGGTAAGTGCGGCGAAGATGGCACAGGCAACGATTGTAACCGTACCCATGCTGCCGGGGGTGTTGCCGAAGAGACAGCCAACCCAGTCAACAAGGCGGCGGGACATGCTGCTGTAAGACATCAGGTAACCGGAGACGATGAACAGAGGGCCCGCCAGCAGGGGGAAGGAGTCCAGACCGGCCATAAGACGCTGAGCCACCAGAATCATCGGTTTGAAATCAGTGGTTGCAAGCAGGGTGATGCAGGAGGTCAGGATTGAAAACGCAATGGGCACGCCCAAAAACATCAGGACAAAAAGGCTAATAAACAGTATTGCAGCCAACATCAGTTTTCAGCTCCTTTCTCTTTCTTAAACCATACACCCAGGAAATGGACAAAGCTATGATATGCAATGGCAATTCCGCTGACGGGAATTGACAGGTAAACCAAGCTTATTGGATAGTGGCAGGCGGTGCTCACAGAACCCCAGACCTTTACAACAAGCTGTACGCCGTAAATTACCATTACAACGCCGCATGCCATTACCAGCAAATAGGTAAGCGCCTCAAAAACGCGCTGTACAGGTATAGAAAATTTCTTTACCACAAAGTCAAGGGACGCGTGGCTCCAGTTTCTTGTAACAACTGTTGCACCAAGCATTATAGTCCAGACGAAGGCATATCTTGCCGTTTCCTCTGTCCAGACCTGAGAGTCGTTCAGCACATACCTGGTGAAAGTCTGAACGGAGCAGGATACTATTATAATACTAAGGAAGATCGCACCTATAATGCTGTACGCCTTGTTGATATAATAGCCTGCTTTATCTAACTTGTCGTACACAACTAGTTCTCTCCTTTTTAGGATTTTATAAGATAAAGCTGCCGCAGAATCAATCTGCGGCAGCCAAAACAATCAACTATTTACCGCAGCCCTTCGAGGAAGGCAACAGTTGCATCATAGACCTCTGCACCGATACTGTCACGATAGGATTCCTGGATGGGAACGCAGACTTCCTGGAATTCGCTCAGGTCGATATCAGTAATAACTGCCATGCCGGCCTCTTCAAAGGTGGAGATCAGGTTTGCCTCGAGCTCAGCACAGAATTCGATCTGCTCATCAGCAGCCTTCTGGGCGCATTCAAGGAACACAGCCTGTACTTCGGGGCTCAGCTTATTCCATACGTCTTCGGAAATGACCAGCTCAAGAGCGGTGTACAGATGGTTGGTCAGAGTGAGGTAGTCAGCCATCTCATAGGCACGCTTGGAGTTGATGGTTGCAATAGGCAGCTCCATACCATCAATGGTGCCCTGCTGCAGGCCGGTGAATGCCTCGGAGAATGCCATGGGAGTGGGGTTGGCCTTAAGAGCATCGAAGGTGGAGATGTAAACATCAGACTCAACGACACGCAGCTTCATGCCTTCAAGGTCTGCCATGGTCTCAATGGGCTTGCTGTTGTTGAGAACGTGTCTGAAGCCGCACTCGCAGTATGCCAGGGGAACAACACCAACGTTCTTCTGGACATCAGCCTTGATGGTATCCATGATATCGCTCTGGTAGAAAGCAACTACTTCTTCGCGGTTAAGGAACATATAGGGCAGGTCCAGAATTGCGGAAGAGGGGTTGTGAGTGGAGACAGCACCGTTACCGGTAACCATCATTTCCAGAGTACCCAGCTGCAGACCCTCCAGCATGTCGCGCTCGCCGCCCAGCTGGCTGTCGCCGTAAATGGTAACTTCGATCTTGCCGCCGGATGCTTCACCGATATACTGTGCAAAGCGGGTTGCAAGGAAGTGGAACTGGTCCTCTTCGGTGGTGGGGTTTGCGTGACCAAGCTGCAGCTTCAGCTCGGGAAACTCGATTGCGCCGTCATCAGCAGGGGCGGCAGGTGCTGCAGGAGCGGCAGGTGCTGCGGGAGCAGCCTCTTCCTTTGCACCGCAGCCACACATAAGGCCGACGATCATTACAAGCACCAGGAGAATGGAAAGCATTTTTTTCATTTTGTTCTACTCCTTTCTATTTATCGGGCATATTACTTGGGCCAGTGAACAGCAACGGAATCCCATGCGATATGGTCGCTGTTCTTTACGATTCTTGCTTCGGGAGTGATAAGAGCCTTGGGGCCTTCGGGAGCCTGTGCAAGAGAGTGGGTAAGCACTATGTGCACAACGGAATCGGGCAGACCGTTGTTCTTTGCCAGATATGCACCCCATACACAGTGGTTGAACATTGCATAGTCAGCGGCCTTGGCAGGCTTGCCGTTTTCATCCAGAGTGTAGCACATCAGCTTGCCTACATCGTGCAGCAGAGCGCCGGCGATAACCACGTCACGGTCGCACTTGCCGATGGTGTTGAGCCACTCACCCAGATGGTCATATACGCGGGTAGCAATGGCTGCAACCTTTCTCATATGATCCAGACCGCTTGCGGGGCAGTCGTCTGCCAGCAGACCTACCTGCAGGGGGCACTTGTCAATGCCGCCTTTTTCTTCCCAACCGCCTCTTCTGACGGCATCAAGGAAGGTTTCCGCACATTTACGCTTGAGTTCCGGATCGGATATCTCGTTATGTTCCGGAATTAATTCGTATATATCCTGAACTGTCATTAGTTTTTCCCTCCTGTTTTATTTTTTCAAAGATTCCGTCAAACGCCGTACAGAAGATGTACGGAACCCCAGATGTATTCGTCTGCATGCTTAACAATGACAGACTCGGGGATGGGGCAGTTCTTGCCACCCTGAGGAGACAGGCCTGCAGAATGGCTGAGGACAATGTGAATTACCTTCTTGGGCAGACCGTGCTTGGCACAGAGGTAACCGCCGGAGATGGGATGGCGGAACATCTTGCCGGTCTTGCTGTAAACGGGCTTACCCTCTTCGTCGATGTCGTACTCAAGCAGCTTGCCTACGTCATGCATAAGAGCGCCAGCAATTACGATGTCATGATCACATTCGCCCATTTCCTGAAGCCAGTCGCCAATTTCGTTGTAGACAACCTCAGCTGTGGAAACGACCTTTCTGATGTGCTCAAGTCCGTTGGACGGACAATCGGGACGCATAAGACCTACTGAAAGAGGGCAGTTCTCAAGGCCTTTTTTATCCCAGCCGCCCAGCTCAATCGCTTCAAGCCATGCCTCGGCACATTTGCGCTTGAGTTCTTCATCCCGCAAGAGATTATGCTCGGGGATAAGTTCATACACGTCATTAATCGTCATAAAACAACCTCCTCAATTAGATTTTCCGTATATTAAGTCAACTAACTTAAACGACTATTTTGCACCGCTGATACAGCGGTGATATATCACTTGTATAAAGGATAGCAAATTCTCTTTTTAATTTCAAGCAAATTGTGTCTATTCTACAAATTTCGTTTATTTAAATAATTTCTATTTGGTTTTTTTGTCACTTTGCCATATAACCATTTTTAACGAAAGTTGATATACTAGCTCTATATCAACGATTTACTTGTTATCCTACAATTTTTTTGTTTACAGGAGGCCCTTTATGGCTAAGCAGAGCAAGCAGACCTTGGGTGAACAGGCATACGAAGCGCTGAAGCATAAAATCATGTCGATGCCCAGTAACAGTTACATAAGCGCCAGGAGCGCTGCCACTGAGCTGAACATGAGTTACACGCCTGTCAGAGAGGCATTACTCCGCCTTCACCAGGAAGGACTCATCAAGCAAATCCCCAACGTTGGCTTTCTTGTTGAAACCACAGATCTTTCTGACCATATCAAGTTTTACCAGGTAAGAGAGTGTATAGAGCCCTTTGTTCTGAAAAAGGTCTTTCATCTGATCAGCCAGGAACACATTGACAGCATGGAAAGATTTGTTGAATTGCAAAAGGTCGCACTGGAAAATGACGATATCAGAAATTTTATTGAGAATGATATCTATATGCACCAGGTATTGTTCAACCTGCTCGACAACCGTTACCTGACAGACTTTTATCTTAATCTCCGCTCCACCTTCAGCATCAACAGTTTCCATTTGAGTAAGGTGGGTCACCCCACTGCCATTGAGGAGCATTTGAGCCTGATTGAGGCGATACGGAAAAAAGACATACAGGCCGCGCTGGATGCCACACTTTCACACATTGTAAGCACAAGGCTGAGACTGGTTTCCTCCTGAGAAACACTGAAAAATGAATTTTACAAGTCTTCAGTATTTTCTGCAGGCAGCAGAAGATCTCAATTTTACGCACACTGCATCAAAACTTTATATATCCCAGCAGGCTCTTTCCGGGCACATTATCAGGCTGGAAAAGGAGCTTGGCATTCCGCTCTTTAACAGGACGCCCACAATATCCCTTACGATTGCCGGAGAAATGTTTGCCAATTACGCAAGCCAGATCCTCTCCGTACAGAGCCAGATATTTCATATTTCCTCGGACATAAACGACAATCTGCGCGGCAGCCTTAAGATAGGACTTTCACACACCTGCGGACGCGCTATCCTACCTGCTATTTTGCCTCTCTTTCGTGAAAATCATCCTTTGATTGATATTCAGATTATGGAAGGCAATTCCTCCGAGCTGGAAACATGGCTGCACAAAGGTGAACTCGACCTTATTATCGGCTTTGCTCCTTTTATCATGGAAGGAATCCGCTCTGTCAGCCTGATAAGGGAGCGGCTGTTCCTCGTTGTACCAAAACGGCTGCTTGAGCAAAACTTCGGTGCCTGTTATGATTCAATCAAAAGTGAATGCCAACGTTTTTTGGACCTCTCCCTTTTCAGCCGCATGCCCTTTATTCTTCTCAAGAGAGGGAACAGAGTCAGGAATATAGTGGATTCCTACATGGCCCAGATTAATTTCAAGCCTAATATAATTCTGGAAATCGAAAACATCGAAACCGCCTTCAGCCTCTCAGAGGAAGGTATGGGCCTGACTGTATATCCGGAACTGTTTCGTATATGCATACCCAAGCACCTGAATGAAAAAGACGAAAAGGTTGAATTCTTTGCCTTTCCCGGAGAAACAACCGTCGGCAGTCTGGAGATAGCTTGGATACATGGGCGCTACCAGAGCCGAGCCATAAAAGATTTTGTTGAGTTATGTACAATGGTTTTGCCAAAGCTTCAGTTTCACTTCGAATCTTCTTGAGCCAATCTTACAGCACAAACAAAAAACCCATTTTCAGTAAAGTACTGAAAATGGGTTTTCTTATTATCCAAGGACGGCTCTGTCGTCCACGAACTCATCACCGCTGGCTTTGACGAAAAGATGCAGCAGATCCTCAACAGTCAGCTTTTTCTTCTCCTCGCCCTCCACATCAACAACGATTTTGCCGTCGCTCATCATAATAAGGCGGTTGCCGTGGGCAATGGCATCCTTCATGTTGTGGGTTATCATCAGGGTGGTGAGCTTGTTTTCCTCAACGATGCGGTCGGTAATCTCCAGCACCTTGGCGGCGGTCTTGGGGTCAAGGGCCGCAGTATGCTCATCCAGCAGCAGAAGCTTGGGGCGCTTGAGAGAGGCCATCAGCAGAGTGACTGCCTGACGCTGACCGCCGGAGAGCAGGCCCACCTTGGCGCCGATACGGTCCTCAAGGCCCAGCTCCAGCGTGGCAAGCAGCTGCCTGTACTCTTCCCGCTCTGCCTTTCTGACGCCTTTTACAAGGCGGCGCTTAGTGCCGCGTCGGGCGGCAATGGCCAGATTCTCGGCAATCTCCATGTCGGGCGCAGTGCCCTTCATGGGGTCCTGGAACACGCGGCCCAGGTACGCCGCGCGCTTATAGTCGGGCATGTTGGTGACGTCCACGCCGTCAATCTCTATCCTGCCGCAGTCGGGCTTCCACACGCCGCAGATGGCGTTGAGGAGGGTGGACTTACCGGCGCCGTTGCCGCCGATGACGGTGACGAAGTCGCCGTCCTTGATGTGCAGGTCCAGACCGTCCAGAGCCTTTTTCTCATTGACCGTGCCAGGATTGAAGGTCTTATGCAGATTTGTGATCTTAAGCATGGTCTCAGCCTCCCCTCTTTGCCTGAGCCACGGGCACAGGCTTTTGCTTTGTGAAGTACTCCGCCTTCAGGTAAGGGACGGCCAGGAACAGAGTGACGATGATTGCAGAAAGCATCTTGAGATAGTCGGTCTTGAGACCGAGAAGGATAACAAAGTTATAGACGATGTAGTAAACGATACCGCCGCCGATAACGCCGATAAGGCTGCAGACAAAGTTGGGCTTGATCTTCAGAGACACGGAAAGGCCGATGAAGATAGCTGCAAGAGCGATAACGATGGCGCCGCGGCCGTCGTTTATGTTTGCAGAGCCCTTGTACTGGGCCAGCATTGCGCCAGCCAGAGCCACGATGCCGTTGGCAATGGCAAGACCAAGGACCTTGTTGAACTTGACGTTGACGCCCTGTGCACGGCTCATGTCCGGATTATCGCCGGTGGACTTGATGGTAAGGCCTAGCTCTGTATAGAAAAACTGCCAGAGCACAATTATAACGGCTGTAACAAGAATGCCCATGGTAACAATAGCACTGGGGTTATCGCTCATATGCACAAGCACATGGTTTGCGCGGTGGTCAACCGCCACAAGAGAGCGGCCGCCCAGAATCAGCAGATTCACCGAGTAGAGCATCAGCTGGGTGAGTATGCCCGCGAGAATGGAGGGGATACCCAGCGCGGTATGCAGCAGGCCGGTAACCGTACCAGCGATGGCGCCGGAAATAAGAGCCGCCAGAATGCATATCCACACATTCACACCCAGGCCCAGCAGCACGGCGCAGACACATGCGCCGGTGCAGATGGAGCCATCAACAGTCAGATCAGCAATATCAAGAATTTTGTAGGATATATAGACGCCAATGGCCATCAATCCCCAGATAAGTCCTTCAGCTACCGCACCGGGCAGCGCGTTCATAAAATACATCGTTTACCTCAAGATTCTAAATTTGTAATTATGCGAGCTCAATACCAAGCTGGGCGCAGAGCTCATCGTTGTACATAACGGAGGGGGTGAGAGTTGCGATCTCAATGTCAGCGGGAGTCTTCTCGCCGAGGAGGATCTGGGCTGCCATCTTGCCGGTCTCAGCGCCCAGTTCGTAGTAGTCGATGGAGAGGGATGCGTAGCAGACTGCGCCGCCGTAGCTGGTGTAAACGGGAACACCGGCCTCGGTGCAGATGGTGCCGACAATGCTATCGTTCTGAGCGACGGTATTGTCAGAGGGAACGTAGACAGCCTTGACCTCGGCGGCCATAGCGGTGGTCAGAGCCTGCAGCTCAGTGGTTTCGGAGAAGGTGTAAGCCTCAACAACGATGCCCTCAGCCTCGAAGAGCTCCTTGACAGCGTTGTACTGGATAAGGGAGTTGGACTCGTTACTGCAGTAGAGAACGCCAACAACATCGCCTTTAACCAGACCCAGGGAGTCGATCATCATCTTGGCCTGCTCGTCGAAGGGGACAGCGTCAGAGGTGCCGGAGACGTTTGCAGGGATGTTGCCGCCGAAGGTGTCAGCATAGTCGGTGACGGAGGTGCCCAGAACGGGGATCTCGGTGGTGGCATTGGCTGCAGCCAGCAGTGCGGGAGTTGCGTTTGCCATGATCAGGTCAACCTTCTTTGCGGTGAAGGTGTTGATAACGGTGGTGCAGAGGTTTGCCTCGCCTGCAACCTGGGTGTCGATATTAACGGACTTGCCTGCGGCTTCAAGCTCGGCAGTCAGTGCATCGATAAAGCCCTGAGTGGCCTTGTCAAGGGATTCGTGCTCCATCAGCTGGCAGACGCCGACGGTAAATGCATCACCGGAAGCGGCGGGAGCAGATTCTTCCTTTGCGCCGCAGGCGCAGAGGCTCATCATCATTACAAGTGCAAGAAGCAGGGCTGTGATCTTTTTCATTTTGGTTTTCTCCTTTTGATTTGTTTTTGGCTAAAAAATAAGCCCCTGTATTACTACAGGGACGTAAATTACGTGTTACCACTCTGCTTCGCCCGAAGCTCACACTCCGGACCTTATCAACTTCGGTCTACTGAGAAGGAGCAATAAAAAAATCGCCCCATAAAACAGGGACGAACAAAATTCGCGGTACCACTCTGCTTTCGTACTGCCCTCCCGGGCAGAACCTCAATAGGCTTAAAAGTCTTAGCGATATAACGGTCGCACCCGTTGTGCCTACTGCAATTTTCAACACACTGCTCGCAGAATGAACTTCAAACGGATATTACTGCTGCCTCGCACCAACCGGCAGTTCTCTGAAGCTTTTCTCCGCCCTACTCTTTCTGCTCAAACGCATTTGGCTATAAAAAAACTATGGGCCTACTATAATTGCATTTTTTGAAATTGTCAATAACTTTTCTTCATTAAGGTGAAAAATATTTAAATTGTCAAAGATTTTTATTGTAATAGCCACACATATATGTTAAGCTGCAATCATACAACACAAGACGACATCATACAAATAAGAAGGTGGGATAAATCCATGAAAAACATTCTCAGAGAAAAAATTCTTCGCGGCGAAAAGACAATCGGCACGTTCTTCACCCTTGGCTCAGGCTCCGCTGCGGAATGTCTTGGACTGTCCGGGCTTGATTATATTATTATCGACACTGAGCATGCATCCTTTGGTCCACAGGACGTGCTTGAGTTTTCCCGCGCTGCAAAGCTCTATGGCACAACGCCGCTGGCAAGAGCGCAGGACATCAGCCGTGCTTCCATTCTGAAGCTTCTGGATGCCGGTGCAATGGGCCTTATTATTCCCTGCATAAACACCCTTGAGGAAGCTCAGCAGATCGTAAATTACGGTAAATACGCCCCTCAGGGGCAGCGTGGTGTTGCCCCCTCCGCAGGCACGGATTTCTGGATGGCTGAATACGCCCAGCAGGGGCTTGAGCATTACTTTGAGACCTGCAATCGGGAAACCATACTCTTCCCCCAGTGTGAGACTCTGGGCTGCCTTGAAAACCTTGAGAAGATCGTTGCGCTGGACGGCATTGACGGCATTTTTGTTGGCCCCTTTGATTTGTCCACCGGGATGGGCATTCCCGGGCAGTTTTATCGCAGCGAGTTCAAGGATGCCCTGAGACATATACAGGCTGTCTGCGCCAAAGCCGGCAAGCCCTCCATGATCTACGCCGCCAGCGAGGCCGCCGTTGAGGAAGCCTTTGCTATGGGCTATACCAGCGTCACCTATGCCACCGATTCCCAGATGCTGATAACAACATATAAAAACGCTCTGAAAGGGCTGAAATAAAACAATAAATATCCCCCCGTGGACGTGGGGGATATTTATTTGCAGGCATAGCCCTGTCTTCTTCGCAGACACGTCAAATGTGTAATACAATCTGCCAACTGCGTATAGCCTCCCTCTGACGAGGGAGGTGGATTTTTGCAAAGCAAAAAGACCGATACTTTCGTATCGGTCTTTTTTATTGCTTGTTATTCAGCTTTTTTCTTTCTGCGGAGGAGGAAGAGGACGAAGCCCATTACCACCACGCTGCCGCACAGCAGGCCGGTGTAGAGGGCCAGATTGCTGTTGTCAGCGGTCTTGGGGGAATCGCCTGCGTAGTATTCGTCCGCGGTAAAGACCCAGTCGATCTCGCCCAGGCGGTCGGCATACTCATTGCC
>JAFQQV010000085.1 GCA_017410425.1 Oscillospiraceae bacterium | reverse complement strand
TTTTATATTTTTTTGTTTTACCCTTTTTGCCAGGCAAAACATAGTTTTTTATCTATCCGCAAGTATTGCAATGTCAACTTGCTTTTGTTATAATATTATGAATTTGTTTGTCCACTTTTCGTAATTTTTACGATTTAAGATAATTTTTGGGGTGTAAACATGGATAACACCAAGCGAAACCGATTAAACCGGATAAGAACCGCGCTTCTGCTCCTGATAGATATTGTACTTATTAATCTGTCCGCCTATGCAGCAATTGTACTGCGTGTAGAATTTGTCTTCTGGCACGCAAGACTGCTGGGCTTCTTTGACACACTTATAATATGCGCAGTCCCCTGCACGCTCATAACCCTCTTTGTGTTCAGGGTATTCAGGCTCTACAGCAGCCGCTGGGAGTATGCAGGTGAGAAGGAAATGCTGAACATTGGCTACGCTTCTGTCTGCGCCGCAGCATTCTACTACACTTTTGCCCTGATATTTAAGTGCGACCTGCCCAGAAGTTTCCCCTTCCTGTTTGCAATGCTTCTGTTCATGTGCGTTGCGGTATCCCGCTTTGCATTCAGGCACAGCGTAAACGACAGGAAATCCCAGCGCAGAAACTCACACAAAAAGCGTACCATGGTCATCGGCGCAGGCACCGCAGGCGCCATGGCAATACGCGAGTTTGACGATAACCCCGCCTCCAGCAACAAGGTTGTCTGCCTTATTGACGACGATCCTTCCAAGCTGCACACAAGGCTCAGAGGAGTTAAGGTCGTGGGGCAGCGCAAGCATATTGCCGATGCTGTGGAGAAATATGATGTGGAAGAAATCATCTTCTGCATTCCCTCCGCCTCTCCCGCTGCCCGTAATGAGATTCTGGAAATCTGCAGCGCCACCGGCGTGACGCTCAAAACCCTGCCCACTCTCAGCCAGCTGGCTGACGGCGAGGTAACTCTGCAGCATGTCAAAAACGTCAGCATTGACGATCTTCTCGGCAGAACCCAGGTTTGCACCGATAACTCCGCAATCGCAAAGAAGGTCAGCGGCAAGACCGTCCTGGTCACAGGCGGCGGCGGATCCATCGGCAGTGAGCTCTGCCGCCAGCTGGCAGCCCTCAGGCCAGCCACCCTGGTTATCTTCGATATCTATGAGAACAACGCATATGATATCCAGATGGAGCTTAAGAAAAAATATCCTGAGTTGGACCTGGTTGTTCTTATCGGCTCCGTAAGAGACGAGCGCCGCGTGCGCTACGTGATTGAGAAATACCGTCCTGCCGTGGTCTGCCATGCAGCGGCTCACAAGCACGTTCCCCTGATGGAGGACAGCCCTGCCGAATCCATCAAGAACAATGTTTTCGGCACATACAATGTTGCCAAAGCGGCCGGTGATTTCGGCACTTCCCTGTTCATCCTCATCTCCACTGACAAGGCAGTAAACCCCACCAATGTCATGGGTGCATCCAAGCGTCTTTGTGAGATGATCGTCCAGTCCATGAACGGCAGAAACAACACCGACTATATTGCGGTTCGTTTCGGCAATGTTCTGGGCAGCAATGGTAGCGTTATACCTCTGTTCAAAAAGCAGATTGCCGAAGGCGGCCCTGTCACCGTTACTGACAAGCGTGTTACCCGCTTCTTCATGACAATCCCTGAGGCTGTCTCCCTTATCCTTCAGGCCGGCGCCTACGCCAAGGGCGGCGAGGTCTTCGTGCTGGACATGGGTAGTCCTGTGCGTATTGACGATATGGCAAGAAAGATGATACGACTGAGCGGATTTGAACCGGATGTGGATATAAAGATCGAGTACACCGGTCTGCGTCCCGGCGAAAAACTCTATGAGGAGCTGCTGCTCAAGTCCGAGGGGCTTCAGAAAACCGACAACAGCCTCATCTATATCGGCCACCAGCTCATTTACACTCCCGAACAGATTGAGGAAAAGATGGATGCTCTGCGCGCCGTTCTCTATGCTGAAAATCAGGTCGTCAGAAACTGCATGCTCTCCCTCATCCATGAGCCGGAGGACAAGATGTATTCTGAAATTCCCATCGCAAGTGATGCTGTGGAATACATAGAAGCATAACAAAAAAGAGGAAGCATCAGCTAGCTTCCTCTTTTTCTTTGAAAGGGCATATTATGATCGGACTATCTTACTACGACTCCCCTGTGGGACAGCTCCTGATTGAATGCAGCGATGATGCATTGAGCGGAATCTGGTTTGTGGGGCAAAAATATTTTCCTGCCAAACACAGAAACGCAAAGCCTGTCAACGATAATTCCGCCATAATGCTGGAAAGCCGGCGCTGGCTGGATGAATACTTATCCGGCGGCAGGCCGGAGATTGCAAGACTCAGGCTATGCCCTGCGGCCAGTGAGTTTCGCAGGGAAATATATGCCATGCTTTGTGAGATTCCCTACGGCTGCACCACAAGCTATGGGCAGCTTGCAAAGGACTATGAAGCGCGGCACGGCAGGCGAATGTCCGCCCAGGCGGTGGGCGGTGCTGTGGGTCACAACCCAATTTCAATCGTCATCCCCTGTCACAGGGTAATGGGCGCCAAAGCCGCCCTCACCGGCTACGCAGGCGGGCTGGATAAAAAGATGGCCTTGCTCAGCCTTGAGGGTATTGAATTATAGTCAAGACCACCCGCATAGCGGGTGGCTTGCACTGGCCCTATAAGGGCTTAAAACTAGCCAAGTCTTAAGTCTTACGAATAATTTTTCTTTTGCATACACACCCCACTGCCAACATAGTTGGCGACGGTATCTTTTATTGGCCCCCTCTGACGAGGGGGCTGTCGAGCGCTTGCGTGAGACTGGGGGAGAGAAATTCCTTTAACACTTTCTCTCCCTCCGTCATTTGCTTTGCAAATGACACCTCCCTCATCAGAGGGAGGCTTTCCGCTACGGCGGAACTACTCAT
>JAFQQV010000011.1 GCA_017410425.1 Oscillospiraceae bacterium | reverse complement strand
TCTGCTCCTTATGAGCATGGCCTGCCTGCTGCCCGCCATCCGCTTTGAAAACCACGCCCTGCTTTTTGTGGGCATGGCTCTGTTCGGCATGGGCTTTGGCGGCGGCTCTCCCACCATTGCAAATTTTGTCCGCTCCTTCTACGGCTCTGAAAACTTTGCCATGAACTATTCCATGCTCAACTTCAACTCCGTTGTGGCCTCCATCATAAGCCAGTTTATAAGCGGCTATGTGCTTACCGTGTCCGGCAGCTATTATGTGATGATGCTCTGCGTCAGTTTTGTTGTGCTTATTGTGGCAGGCATAAATCTGCTGATCAAAAAGCCCTGAACAGCTGCAAAAAGCCATGTACACTAAATGCCGCACCTACAAGGCAGCGCAATCCTGAAAAATTATAAAGAGCCAGACAAAGGAGCCTCCACATAAGAAAGCATATGCCTGAGTAAGGCGTATTTTGGGCATCTGCATTGTTACAGCCGCTTGAAATACACACAAGTATTCCTGCGCGTCTGTGCCGCGCATCTGTCCCAAAATACGGCTTTTCAGGTGCAAAGCAGTTTTGCCAAAGTATATTCGAGATAAAATCGCATAAAAAATTTCCCTCATACTGGATATGTATGGGGGAAATTTTTTGTGTGTATTTTAGCCGGATAGACAAAGGCAAAACCACATGTTTTCTTGTGCGGATGCTCCTAAAGTCTGGCTCTCTTCTTTTGCCTTGCCGGTGCAGATGCAGCAATTACTTCATTATTCAAAAATGGGTGCTGGCTGATTTTTATCAGTTGGCTCCTATTCTTGCCAAGCAGCATCAGCCACAGAGCATAATGTCCCTAATTTTATTAAACTACAATGCTCCGTTCCAACGCATCTCTCAATTTATTAATTTCTCTGCTTCCAAATTGTTTAAAATCTTTTGATATTGCCTGTTGTATAGCGTCAAGCTCCTCGGAAGAACCCTCAAGCCCTAAATCTTTAAAACAAACAGGGGCATTAAGATCTTTTGCAATGCTGATAAAATCGTCAATTTCCTCCTGCGGAGCATCATTGTAATACTGCTGGATAACTACACCGACAGATACGATTTCACCGTGCATATAATTACGCCAAACCTCAGGAAATACTGTTGTTGAATTATTATATAGTGAGTGTGCAATTGCAAGCTGCTTGCTGCCTCTGGCCAGACCGGAAATTACTCCCGTAGTTACAAGGTTCGTATTCACAATAGATGTGAATGAGGGACTTATAATCCCTGCTGCGTGATCTGCATATGCCTGGCGTCCGTTTGCAAGATACAGCTGCCAAGTGCCGCTTGCCATAATATGGCCGGCTTTAGCAGTAGATTCATCCTCGTCAAAGCAGGTGAAGTCATTGCGCTGGGTAAAGTTAAGTTCAGGATACTTGGCCATTGAGTCAACAATTCCCGATGCTGTGCACCTTATCGGGCTTTCTACAAGCAGAGAATAATCGGCAAGCACAAAGGAAATTGGCTTATCAGGATGGCAGGCCCCTAAATATGCTCCGCTGCTTTCATAAACTATCGCCATGTTTGTGCAGCAAACGCAAGTACCTAATTGCGTGGGAATCATTCCAAGCGGAACACCCGCAAGTTTAGAGATTATCTTTGCTGTATCAAGGCACTTTCCGCCCCCCACACCTACGATACTGTCGCAACCTGAAGCGTGCAGAAGCATAGCATGTGCCTGAGCATTTTCGTAAGTGCAATATCCTTCAAAAATTCCAACTTCGAACTGGATCCCCTCATCTATTAAAGAGGGTTCAATTCGAGGCAACGCAGCATTAAGCGCACGTCTTCCGCCTAGAATATAGACTTTTTTTCTGTGTAGCAGCCGCAGCTCGCCGCCCAAATATTTTGTTGCATCAATCTCATATATGTATCGAGCCGTCGTTACTTCCATAGCAGATGCTAACATTGGTTTTCCCTCCTTATAATGGATTTTGGATATAAAGCAACCGCAAATCAGGATGTTCAAGCAACTAACCCTGATTTGCGGTTTTGGAATTAAGTTGCTACCATTTTATATGGGGGGCAGCTTGAGTTATTGTGGAATGAATAGTTTCAAAAAAACTGTTTCGATCTTCAAGCGACAACGTTGCAGCCCATCTGCTTGAGAATCTCACGCAGCTCTGCAAGCTCACCCTCAGGTATATTCTCCATGGGTTCGCGGGCATATCCGGCAGGCATACCGCAAAGAACGGCAGCAGCCTTGTTTGCAGCCTGATAATAGGGCATATCGGTGGGCAAGTCTTTGCCGGGGTGTACTGCTGAAGGAACGGGAGAGTACTTTGCTGCAAGGCGGAACACCCAGTTCCAGAACAGATTCATCTTATCGGCAGTCTCGCGTACCTTTGCAATATCTCCTGCCTGACCTGCATGATAGAGGTCAAGAGCCAGGTGAGGAGCATAGTTCAGCATTTCTGTAACATAGCCTTTGCAGCCGTGGAAACACATATACTGATACATGAAGTGGCCCAGACCAGCAAAGATTGACATATCATTGGGGTCAATGTTCTGCATCATGCTGAGGAACGCATTAGGATTGTTGGTGTTTTCCTTCAGGCCGATGATGTTATCTACCTTGCTCAGACGCTGGATAACGGGCATGGGCAGCCACAGCTTGCTTGCTGCGGGGTTATTGTAAATGGTGATGCCAATGTCAACAGATTCAGCCAGAGTTTCAAAGTGGCGGATAATGCCGTCGGTGGTGGGCATTGTGTAGTAGGGAGGTACTACAAGCAGACCGTCAGCACCGGCAGCCTGAGCATACTTGGAAAACTCCACAGTATTTTTGGTGCCTGCGCGGCCGGAACCTATCATGACGGGGAACTTGCCGTTGACTTCTTCACAGACAACATCCACAACCGTCTTGTTCTCGGCTTCGCTCATGGCGTAGAACTCACCGGTGGTGCCAAGGGCGAGGAATACGATATCTTCGCCTTCCAGGTCCTTGTTCTCGGTAACCATGCGAATGCTCTCTCTGAGTGCGGGAACGTTCAGATCGCCGTTTTTGTCAAAGGGGGTGAGAGAAAGGTGGAATATACCTTTGATCTTTTCTTTCATTTCCTGAGGTTTGAGTGACATTTTTTGATCCTCCATTAGATATAAAAGGGTTTGTTTTTACAGTACAGCTGCATTTTTCACGCAGCTGTATTATTACTTTTTTCGCCTGAGAATCAGTCAAGGAAGCCACAAATCTGCGGCAGCCAGATGGCGGTCTGAGGCACAAGGCAGATGATAGCCAGCACGATAAATGCCATAAGGAGGAAGGGAACAAGCGCTTTGACCACTTCTTCGAACTTTCTCTTGCCAACGGCGGCACCAGCATAAAGGACCACGCCAACAGGAGGCGTGACAAGGCCGAGAGTCAAGTTCACAAGCATTATTACCGCGAAGTGTACGGGATGTATGCCAACCTTGTACATAATGGGAGCAAGTATCGGCGCAAATAGGATTATCGCCGCGCCGGTATCCATCCACATACCAACGATCAAAAGGAAAATGTTGACTATGAGAAGGAGTACATACTTATTTTGAGACAGACTTAACATGAAAGCGGCAATGGCTTCCGGAACTTTCTCCATACCCATGACCCAGGCAAAAACAGAAGAGAAAGAGATTATGAGGAAGATGTTCGCCATCTGCTTTGCTATGCCGCCAAGGGCAACTACAAAATCCTTGGGATGGTAGTTGCGATAGACAATAAGGCCGAGCACAAGAGCGTAAAGGCAGGCTATATTGGCAGACTCTGTAGCGGTGAAAAAGCCGCCCAGCACGCCGCCAATAATGATGAAAGGCATGCCCATGGTAATAAGTCCGTCCACGATTATCTGGATTATTTGCTTGCGAGTCCTCTGTTCAATGGACTTGGGGAAATTTCTCTTGTTTCGGATAGCAAGTATATATAGTATCTGGCTGCCACCAAGCATGATGCCGGGGATAATGCCGGCGAGGAACATCGCACCCACAGAAAGGCCCATTACACTTGCGTACAAAACTGCAATATTACTGGGAGGAATAAGTGGGCTTTCAAGCGAAGAGGCACAGGTAAGGGCGCAGGAGAAGTTCTTATCATAGCCCTCCTTGTCCATTTCATCCATTTCAATTGGACCAAGAGAGGCAATGTCACCCAGTGCGGTGCCGGAGATACTGCCGAAAATCATACTGACGATGACGTTGACAAAAGCAAGGCCGCCGCGGAAACGCCCTACAAAAAGCTTTACCAGTCTGAACAGCTTACCCGAAATATCCGCATTGACCATTATGTCCGAGGCCAACAGAAAAAAGGGAATTGCCAACAGCTGAAACTGATTGATGCCCTCATAAAGCCTGTTAGGTATGACAACCACATAGGCGGGGTTTGTCATAAGTATGTATATAAGACCGGTCATACCCATCGAATAGGAGATGGGTATACCTATAAGAATTGTGCCGATGAGGATAACCATGGCAATTGCAAATTCACCCATTGTTCTCCTCCTTTAGCGCCAGAATGCTGTCAATCAATTTCCAAAGCAGTTGAAATGAAATAATACCGCTGCCAAAAAGTATACTGGATTTGGGGATGAACATGGATATTCTGAGAGCAGGAGATATCTCACGCAGACTGTACTTGGGAACCTCCTGACATGATATGACAAAGATAATTACCATGAACACCAGCATCGTTATTATCTGCAGAAGGAACATCACGTTCTGTGCTTTTTTCGGCATTTTATTTACGATAAAGGTAACAGAGGAATTTTCCCAGCTGCGAACCAATGTGCTTGAGCCCAGAAAGGCCAGCCAGATCATGCAATATCTGCTCGTCTCCTCCGTCCAGGCAATGGTGCCTTTGGTTATATAGCGTCCGATTACCTGGTAGGAGATGGAGACGAACATAAGAAAAGTCAGCACAACGCAAACTACACGCACAATCTTGTCAACGATCTCAGATATTTCATTCAATTCTTTTCTGAGTTTCATGACAACTCCTTTAATTCAAGTAATAGATTTATGCTTTCAGTTAAATTTTGCAGCCGATTAAATTATGCCTCTTCAGGCTTTTTCTTGAAGGCCTTGATACCGAGTACGACAACTGCCAGTGCCAGAACTGCGATAGCTACGATGAAACCGGTGTTGGAAGTCTGTGCAGTCTCAGCCACAGCAGCATCGCCGGAGTAGCTTGCCTGCTGACCTGCTTTGCTTGCCTCAACGGCTGCCAGGTACTCTTCAACAACGTCATCGCCGATTTCGCCCTTGAGCCATTCAGCAACAGGCTCGCGTGCTACCTTGAAGGTATCCTTCTCTTCGGGAGTGGGAGAGTAGATTTCAACACCCTTTTCGTCAAGGAAGGTCAGAGCCATACCTTCGCTGGCACAGATGGTGCCTCGTGCAGCGGTTTCGGCAAGCTTACCGCCCTTGATGATAACCTGCTGCAGGTCTTCGGGCAGTGACTGATACCAACTCTCACTGACAGCGAAGTAGCAGGGGCTTACGATGTGGCCGTCAAGGCTGTAGTACTTCTGCTGCTCATAGATGGAGTTGTCCAGCATAACCAGAGGAGAGTTTTCCTGACCGTCAACAACGCCGGTCTGCAGTGCCGAGTAGAGCTCGCTGAAGGAAATACCCTGTGCAACTGCGCCAAGAGCTTCCATGGTCTTCAGGTAAGCTGCACTCTGCATGCAGCGGATGTTCAGGCCGGATACATCGTCAGCAGTCTTGATCTGACGGATATTATTGGAGAAGTTTCTAAAGCCACCATTATCAAAGGCAGAGATGATGCGCACGCCGGTGGTCTTTGCAATTTCTTCGTGCATTGCCTGTACATATTCGCCATCAAGAAATGCATAGAACTCGCTGCGGTCGGAGAAAACATAGGGAATGGTGAAAAGCTGGAGATTGGGGTAATAGTTGGAGAGGTCAGAGTCAGATGCAGTACCTACTTCAATGACGCCCTGCATCATCTGAAGAATAATTTCCTGCTGATTGCCCAAAGAAGCATTGGGATAGAGATTAACTTCTATTCTGCCGGAAGATGCGGCTTCAACATAGTTCTTGAACGCCAGCATACCTGCATAGTTGAAGTTAGTAACAGTGTTGTCGCCAATATTGGTTTTCTCAATGGAAATACTTGCCATGCTGATGGAGTACTCAGGCTCAGTGTTGTCTGCAAAAGCGGTGATGCTTAAGGAGCAGATAAGCGCAACAACCATTGCAAGAGCCAGAATCATTTTGACTGTTCTTTTCATTTTTGCATCCTTTCCTTTATAATAGTTTTTCTCTCTGATATACAGAGATCCCGTCATATGCACGCCTTGTTGTATGGACGACAACATTCATGCATTTATGTTTGTATGATAACACAACCTCAATTACTTGTCAAGAATTATCATATACTACGTAGTATATGACAGTGTTTCATTTATTGGTCGTCATTTTTTGCTTGATTATTTTTTAGCGTTGTGATATTATATATAAAAATATCATTTAGGGGATAAACAATGAAGCCAAGCAGTAATCGAGGCGAAACCGTAGAATATATAAGAAATTATTTACTGGAAAACGGATATAAGCCTGGTGACAGGATACCTACCCAACCAGAGCTGGCAAAAATTCTAGACCTTCCTGAACGATCCTTGCGCGATGGAATTAACATTCTCGTCAATCAGGGCGTTTTGATCCCTAAAGGAAGGGCAGGAACTTTCGTATCAAATCCGCAGAGAGAGAATGTTGTCGAGCCTATTCGTTGGTTTTATGAGACAAAAGATATTTCAGACTATGAATTGATACACGCCAGGGTAATTTTGGAGCGTGCTATTATCCGTAATGTGTGCAGCAACCGAACAACAAAAGATCTGTTGCTTCTGCAGGCTATTGTTGAAAAACAAGGAAGCGGAGCTCTTAGCGCAAAAGATGAATTGGAATTAGACAAAGCATTTCATTTACAGCTGGTGAACAGCACCCATAATCGTGCACTGGATGTTGTTGGAAACCTTATTATGCTTCATCTTGATATGCTCTATGATCGTGGACTATATCCTGAAGATATGGACGAACGTTTTGTTGATCACCAAAATATTATAGATGCTGTTTTTGAAAAAAACGCCGATTTAGCAGAGAAGCTGTTAGTTGATCACTTGGAGCGCTGCTACGATTTTGCAAACTCTCTTCCTCATAATCCATTGAAAGAAAAAGTCGATATTGTTCAGGCAAAAGATCTGCTATAAAAAAGAAGCTCAGTCAAATGACTGAGCTTCTTTTTTTATTCATCCATTTATCCAAACTCTTATTTTATCTTCATCAAGGCTAATCCAGCCCTCTGCCAGCATACGGGCGATGTCATCCAGGCTTATCCCACCGCCGCAGCAGTCAGGGCTGAGAAAATCGCTCTGCTCCTCAAACTGGACATAGACTTCTTCGGGGCTCTCTGCCCCGTTTCGCTCAATGCACAGATATTCTTTCATCGCGCTTATCTCCTCAGGTCCGCTGCATCTGCGTCACCACATCGGCTAGTTTGTCACACAGGCGCTGGGCTTCAACACAGTCGCCGGCTTCCAGCTCACGGGAGATGCGGGTTTCCAGATCCTTGCGCTGCAGCTCAAGCTCCAGATACTCCTTGCTGAAATGCTTCCTGTAAATCATTTTGCGGAAGGCCCGCGCACTCATAGAACGGACACCGCCGTTTTCCACAAAAAGGATAGTATCGGCGCAGTTTACAATAGTATAAAAATCGTGGGAAACCATCAGCACCGCACCCTTATAGTCTGCAATGGCTTTCTCCAGTGCAATCTGGGCGAAGGTATCCAGATGGCTGGAGGGCTCGTCCAAAAGCAGCAGGTTTGCATCGCCTGCCGCCAGCTTTGCCAGCTGCAGCAGGTTCTTCTCTCCGCCGGAGAGCTGGCCCACCCTGCGGCCCAGGCTGTCCGGATCGAAGCAGTATTTTGCAAGGTGCTGCTCCGCATCAATGCGGCTTTCAAAGCCCAGGTCAAAGAATTCCTCGTATATTGTGTTCTGCTCGTTCAGAATCTCCGCGTGCAGTTGGGAGAAGAAAGCAGGATTTGCATCCTCGGAAAAATGGATGGCGGGATTTCGCCTCTGCCAGATTTCCTGCAGCATGGAGGTTTTGCCGGTGCCATTGGCGCCCACCAGGGCCACTTTCTCTCCGGACTTCACAGTGAAAGACACATTCTCAAGCAGGCTTTCATCAAAGCTCAGTGAATAATCCTCCACCTTCAGCAGCTCCACAGCTTCTTCCGGAACATCAATCTCAGGCAGTTTGATCTGGGGCTCGCGTATCTCAAGGAAGGGAATCTTTATGCGGTTCTTCATCAGCCGCTCCAGATAGCTGACCTTGCCCTTGAGCGCGCGTCCGTACTGGGCTTCGGAGACTTCGCTGGCCTTGTCGCGCATACGCTCCACCATTTCGGCGACGCGGTCAATACGGCCCTGCTCGGCATCGGAATAGATCTTGTCGTCGATCTTCTTCTGCAGGCGGGAATAGCTGTACTCAATGAAGTTGCCCTCATACTCCTGCAGGTCGCCGTTTTCCAGATGCCAAATGCAGTCAAAGCAGTGGGAGAGCAGATAGCGGCTGTGGGTGACCACCAGCATGGTGCCTTTATATTCATTTATCAGGTCCCTGAGACCCTTGAGATTTTCAAAATCCAGAAACACATCCGGCTCGTCCATTATCAGCAGGCCCGGACGGCGCAGCATCTGGCGGATAATCTGCACCAGCTTCAGCTCACCGCCGCTCAGGTTTTCAAGCTCCAGCAAAGCCTTGTCCTCAAGCTCTGCAAGCTGCAGCTGACGGCGGATATTGAACTCATGGTTGTCCGCATCCATGGCGTCGCTCTCGTCCAGCAGATTCTGATACTGCTTCATAAGCGCATCCAGATCCTCGGCAGACTCCATCTTCAGGCAGACATCGTTTATAGCCTGCTCCAGCAGCACAAAGTCCCGGCAGAGATAATCAAACACTGTGACGCTCTGATCGCCCTCACGCTGGGCAAACTGGCTGACATAGCCGATACGGCCGACGCCCTCCAGCTTGATTTTGCCGTTGAAGGCATAGCGCTCGGGCTCGCGGATAAGATTTGTCAGGGTGGTCTTGCCGCTGCCGTTACTGCCTATCAGGGCGCAGTGGCGGTTTTCCTCAAGACTAAAATTTATATTCTGAAACAGCGCTGTGCTGCTAAATCCAAATGTCAGTTTTTCAGCCTTTATCATCGAAGCACCTCGATTAATGTTTTTGTTTATCATAGATGTATTTTTGCTCTATTGCAAGTTTTTTATATACCATTATCCTTGCTGAAGGCTTTCTTATAACTTATAATACTTCTTGGGTGATGACAATGATCAAAGAACTTGGCAGCTTCTATCTTTGCAATGACAATGATTTTATACTCAGCCGCTGCAAGCAGGTGAACGCCCTGCTAAGCAATGCATATTGGGTAAAGGACAGGGACGACGAAACCATGCTCAGAGCCATGAGTAATTCCATAAACTACGCAGTTTTGGAAAGCGAAACCCAGCGTCTTGTGGGCTACGCCCGGGTAATCACGGACTTTGCCACCATGTACTATCTCTGCGATGTTTTTATAGACGAAAGCTTTCGCGGCATGGGGCTGGGCACTGCCCTTGTTGAATATATTATCAGCGACGAAAGGCTGAAAGCTTTGAGCGGCACGCTGAAAACAAGGGATGCACAGGCTTTATATCAGAAATTCGGCTTCATGGAAAGCGATGTGAGCTGCATGCTTCGCATCGGCAGTGACGGTTGAATTTTCCCGCAATATTGTTTATAATAATCCCAAATGTTTTATCGCAACTAAGGAGATAGATTTATGAACGTAGTATGTTTGGATATGGAAGGTGTTCTGGTCCCCGAGATCTGGGTTGCCTTTGCAGAGGAAAGCGGCATCCCCGAGCTCAAGCGCACCACCCGCGATGAGCCTGACTATGACAAGCTGATGAAGTGGCGCATCGGCGTGCTCAAGGAGCACGGCTATAAGCTGGAAGATGTGCAGAATGTTATCGCAAGACTTGAGCCTCTGGAGGGCGCAAAGGACTTTGTTGACAAGCTGAGAGACATCACTCAGGTCATCATCCTCAGCGACACCTTCACCCAGTTTGCCCATCCCCTGATGAAGAAGCTGGGCCTGCCCACCATTTTCTGCAATGAGCTTATTGTTGCAGAGGACGGCGAAATTCTGGGCCACAGAATGCGCTGCGAAAACTCCAAGTACACCACCGTCAGAGCGCTGCAGTCCATGGGCTTTGACACCATCGCCGCCGGCGACAGCTTCAATGACCTGGGCATGATCCAGGCCTCCAAGGCCGGCTTCCTCTTCCGCAGCACCGAGCAGATCAAGAAGGACTATCCCCAGTATCCCACCTATGAGGAATACGACGATCTGTATGAGGCAATAAAGAAAGTTCTTTAAAACCGAAAACCGGCTGAAATTCAGCCGGCTTTTTCATTTTTCAAGTATAAACACGAAGTTATCCCTGTCAGAATATTCCTCGCTGTAGCGGTATCTGAGCCTGTCAAAGCCCTTGATTTGCTCCGGCTCTCGCACATTGTTTTCCGCCATGAAGCGCACCATCTCACCACGGGCCATCTTGCACATGGTACCCTTTTCGATAACCTTGCCGTCCTTTTCCTCGCCGAAAGTACAGGTGATAAAGCGCACGGAGCCATCAAGATACTTTGAAACACAAATGCTGTACTCCCTGGAGGCCAGATTTATGATGCAGTCCGTCTCCTCAAAGAGCTTTCCGGCAAGGCTGTCAGCCCAATAGGTGTAGAGATCCTTTGCACCCTTTATTTTCAGCTTTGCCTGCATCTCAAGGCGGTAGGGCCGCACCCCGTCAAAGGGGCGCAGCAGGCCGTAGAAGCCGGAAAGAATACGCAGATGCTCCTGAACATACTCAAGCTCCTGCGTTGTGAAAACGCCGGGAGCCATGTACTGATACTGTATGCCCTCGTAGGCGAGGATAGCCGGAGTCAAAGACTTATCCAGCTCCATCTGCCGCAGCCTCTCCACATTCAGCGCGGCGATCTGATCATTACACTTCCAGAGCTTTTTAAGCGCCTCATAGTCCATGGCCTGCAGCGCGTTGCAAACTTCCCTTGTCCGGGGCAGAAATTCCGGCAGCGAAAGCCAGGCCAGGCTGTCGGTGTCCTCGTTCATCTTCTTTGCGGGGGAGATTATAATTCTCATGCCTGACCCTCAAGATAGCTGAGGATTTCCTCGGCATTTGTGTCGGGCTTCACCTTGGGCATGACCTTTTCGATGCAGCCCTGCTCGTCAATGATATAGGTGCTGCGCTGCACGCCAAAGCTGACTTTACCGTAGAGCTTTTTCTCCACCCACACGCCGTAGGCCTCGATGGCCTGACGCTCAGGGTCGGAGAGCAGGATAAAGGGCAGATCATACTTCTGGGCAAACTTCTGGTGGGAGGCAACAGAGTCCTTGCTCACACCGATGACCACAACGTTCTTTGCCTTGAAGCCCTCGTATGCCCCGGCAAAGGCGCAGGCCTGACGGCTGCAGCCGGGGGTATTGTCCTTGGGATAGAAGTAGAGCACTACTTTTTTGCCCAGAAAATCCGAAAGGCTGACGATATTTCCGTCCTTATCGCTAAGGCTGAATTCAGGTGCTTTTGTTCCGATTTCCAGCATTTTTATATCTCCTTCAAGTCTTTTATCACATAAAATATTCCGGCGGCGAAGGCTCTGTGGCCCCGCTCGGTAAAATGTACGCCGTCATGGCAAAGCTGCACATCCCATTCTGCGGCATCCGCAAAGGCTATTCCAAGCTTCCCCGCAAGCTCCCTGTAATGCTCTGAGAGCTGCTCAGATGCTTCAATCTGTGCCTCAGTCTCCACCCAGGCGCCGCTTTTGAATGGCGGCGGAGCCACGAGCAGAATACGCTCTGCGCTGTAGTGCAGATTCTTTATAAATCTCCCCATACGGGCCGCGGCCGATTTTGCGCTCAGTCCCTGCAAAAGGTCATTGCTGCCCAGCATTATGATTAAAAGCTGGGCTTTTTCCTTTTCAAAAATATTGCCCAGCAGCTCATACTCCATGTCAAAGCCGGGGATGGAACGGCCGTTCTGACCATAATTTTTTATCTCCCAGCCGCTCTTCTCCGCCAGAATATCCACCCAGCGGCTGTCAGCGCTATAGCGCCCGCCGAAGTAGGAACGGGGATCATAGCCAAAGGTATTGGAGTCGCCGAAACATATAATCTTCATGGCTCAGCCCTCCCGCAGATATATGGAATCAAGCAGCCCAAGCCCTGTTTCAGTGCGGAAAAAGCTGCGTTTTGCAGCCTCGATCTGCTCCGGACTATAGCGGTTTTCCTCCGCGTTCACGAGAAAATCCGCCTCCAGCAGGATACGATGCTCTATCTGCTCCACATCGCTGTAAGTATGGTGGTGGGCCACCAGCCACTTGACCCGCTCCACAAAGTCCCGGGGCGGATCAAAGCCGGAGAGAAACTCCTCCGTCAGCGCAGCGCCCTCCTTTTCCTGCAGGCTGCCCTCGGTGCTGCCGTATTTTTTGCGGCAGAGGGGGCATGCAATGTCATGGACTATGGCGGCGACTTCCAGCACGCACTGGTTAAGTTCATCCAGACCTTCCTTTTCGCCGATACACTTTGCAAAGGCGTATACCTTCAAGAAGTGATTGATATCGTGGAGATTGCCCTCAGATTCCCCGCAAAGCTTTATTATAATGTCCGCAATTTTGTTCTTCATCTTTCCACCCGAAATCATCTGTATTTTCTTGGATTTCTGCAGCGGCTGCAGCCGCCGAAAAGGCCCAGCCTGCCGCCGCAGTGGGAGCATATGCCCAGCTTTTCGCCATAGGGGCTGTTGCGAAGATTGCGGGCGTCCAGCAGCTTTTTATTCCTGCACTGGATTTTTTCCAGCCTTTCACAGCCGGAAAAGGCGTCCTCCCCCATAGTGTGTACAGAATCCGGAATCGCAATACTTTTAATTGACGCGCAGCCAAAAAAGCTCTCCCGGCCTATCTGCTGCAAAGTCTCCGGCAGGACTATATTTTCAAGGGCGGCACAGCCGGAGAAAGCTTCATCGGAAAGCTGCTCCAGACCGGAGGGCAGCTTCACGCTTTTTAAGCTTTTGCAGCCGGCAAAGGCCCGTCTGCCTATACTGCGAACAGAGTCGGGTATCACTATACTTTCAAGCTTAGCGCAATGCTCAAAGGCAAAATCCTCAATGGCATATACCCCATCCGGAAGCTCAAGCTCCCGCAGCGAGCTGCAGTAGGCAAAGGATTTATACTCAATACAGCTGAGGCTTTTGGGGATGTTCAGCTTTTCCAGTGCATTGCACTGGTAAAAGTCCACCACGCAGACCCCCTCCGGAACCTGAAACTCCTTCAGCCCGAAGCAGCCGGAAAGGTCAATGGTGTCCCAGCCCTTCGGAAA
The DNA here is from genome assembly GCA_017410425.1 of Oscillospiraceae bacterium. Classification (GTDB taxonomy): domain Bacteria; phylum Bacillota; class Clostridia; order Oscillospirales; family Oscillospiraceae; genus Limivicinus. The sequence goes on along the minus strand of JAFQQV010000011.1, from coordinate 6,642 downwards.
TCTCACCTGCTGCAGAGAGCGACAGCCGTAAAACATGGCCCGGCCCAGATTTCTGATGCTGTCGGGAAAGCTCACTTTATATAAAGCGCTGCAATGCTCAAAGCACTCATCCCCCACGGTTTCCACGCCATCGGGGATCACAATCTCCCTCAGTGCTTCCCAGTGGGAAAAGACATGGTCGTCAATTATTTTTATACTGCCGGGAAGCTCAATGCTCTCCACATGGGAGCAGCCCTCAAAGGCGTGCTCCTCCAGCTCCAGCACCGTGTCCGGCAAAGTGACGGAGCGGATCTTCTCCGGGTGTAAAAAGACGTTGCCGGCAATGCTGCTCACTCCATGGGGCACCTCAACATGGCTTTCCTCGCCGGAATAGCTCAAGAGCCTGCCATTGTCGATTATAAAGTCCGAAAGCATCTTTTTCACCCCGTTTCAAGGCAGAATAAGTGATTTCAATATAGCATGCAGCCGGGCAAAAAGCAATCGGACATAGAAATGATTGACAAGGAGGCTTTTTCAAGGTAAAGTATTAAACATCTTTTTATTTTCCCGGGAGAACATCTATGAAGCGTTTCCTTGATCCCAAATTCATGCTCATCTTCTCAATGGTCATCTTCGGTACCATTGGCCTGTTTGTGCGCAATATTGCTGTCAGCTCCGGTGAGCTGGCGCTCTACCGCGCTGTGCTGGCTGCTGCGCTCATCGGCTGCTATCTGATAATCAGCAAGCAGTCCATACCCTTTGGGGAGATAAAAAAGGAACTGCCGTTGCTGCTGCTCTCCGGCATTGCCATGGCCTTTAACTGGATTTTGCTGTTTCAGGCATATAAATACACCACCGTCTCCGTTGCCACGCTGAGCTATTACTTTGCGCCGGTCATTGTCACCGTGGCCTGCCCCATCCTTTTCAGGGAGAAGATGGGCGCAAAGCAGTGGATCTGCTTTGCCATGTCCACCCTGGGCATCGTGCTTATCACCGGCATCGGCGATCTTTCCGGCGGCAGCAACCATTTTGTGGGCATTCTCTTCGGTCTGGGCGCCGCCTGCCTTTACGCCGTGGTTATCCTGCTCAATAAGTTTATAAAGACCGTGGGCGGCATCCACCGTACCTTCATGCAGTTTATCGCCGCTATAATTGTGCTGGTGCCCTATGTGAGCCTGACCAGCGGCTTCAATCTGGGCACGCTGGACAGCAAGGGCTGGATTTTCCTGCTGATCGTGGGTCTTGTGCACACCGGCATAACCTACTGCCTGTACTTCTCCTCCCTTAAGGAGCTGCCCGGCCAGAAGGCTGCAATCCTCAGCTACATAGATCCTTTGGTGGCGGTGCTTGTCAGCGTGCTGATTCTCGGCGAGGCCATGAGCCTTATGCAGGTCATAGGCGGTCTGCTGATCCTGGGCTTCACCCTCTGGAATGAGATAAGCCCCCAGAATGCAGAATAACAAACAAAATACTCCGTCCTGTGGATGGAGTATTTTTTACATGCAAGCATTTTTTTAGTCCTGCTTAAGGTGTATATTATATATTGAAAATACCACAAAACTACAGGATGATGATAAATGAGAATACTTTTGGCCGAAGATGAGCTGCCTCTTGCAAAGGCGCTGCTCAAGATATTTGAAAAGAACAACTGCTCTGCCGATGCGGTGCACAATGGCAGGGACGCCCTGTGCTATCTTGAAAGCGGCAGCTACGACGCTGCGGTGCTGGATGTGATGATGCCGGAGCTGGACGGTATAAGCGCGCTGAAAAAGCTGCGTAGCGAGGGTAACGACATTCCTGTGCTCATCCTCACCGCCAAGTCTGACATAGACGACAGGGTGCTGGGCCTTGACAGCGGGGCAAACTATTACCTCACAAAACCCTTTGACGCCAAGGAGCTGATGGCCGCCCTGCGTGCCATCACCAGAAGCCCCTCAGAGCATGACAGCAAGCTGTACTGCGGCAACATCTGCCTTGACCGGGCAAGCTATGAACTCAGTTCCCCTTTCGGCAGCTTCCGCCTTGCAAACAAGGAGTTTCAGATGCTGGAGATGCTCATGGCCAATCCCCACAGCCTTATCTCGGCTGAGCGTTTCATGGAAAAGATCTGGGGCCTTGACAGCGATACGGAGATGAATGTTGTCTGGGTCTACATCTCTTATCTTCGCAAAAAGCTCACAGCCCTCAAGGCCGATGTGCAGATAAAGGCCAGCCGCAACGCCGGCTATATACTGGAGGCCAAAAATGATACGGAGTCTTAAACGCAAATTCATTCTCCTTGCCATGGTCTCCATAAGCCTGCTGCTTGCCATCATCGTCAGCGGCATGAACATTATAAATTACAATGCCGTTGTGTACGAGGCGGACGAGATGCTGGCGCTGCTGTCCACCACGCCGGAGAGCCTTCCCGACTTTCGCCGCCACCCCATACCAAAGCATATGTCCCCCGAGGCGCCCTATGAGGCCCGCTTCTTCTCTGTTCTGCTTGACGCACAGGGAAATCCCATCAATGTCCTCACTGAGCGCATCGCCTCCGTTGACCGGGAGACCGCAATAAAGCTCGCCGCCGAGGCTTTGAGTGAAGAAAAAGGCAGGGGCTTTGTGGGAGAATACCGTTTCTGCCTTGTCCGCGAAAATCAGCACAGCCGCATCATATTTCTCGACTGCGGCAGAAAGCTGCACGCGGCAGAGGTCTTTCTGATGAGCAGCATTATCATGAGCCTTGTGGGCCTCGGTCTGGTATTTATTATAATGCTGGTCTTTGCCGAGCGCATAATCCGCCCCGTGGCGGAAAGCTACGAAGAGCAAAAGCGCTTTATAACCGATGCCGGTCACGAGATAAAAACGCCCCTCACCATCATCAGCGCCAATGCCGATCTGCTGGAGCTGGACATAGGTGAAAACGAGTGTCTGGCCGATATCCGCCAGCAGACCAAAAGGCTGGGCACGCTGACAAATGAGCTTGTTTACCTTGCCCGCATGGAGGAGCAGTCCCTGCCCGAAAAGCTGGAGCTGCCCATTTCTGACATTGTGCAGGAAACCGTGGGCTCCTTCAAAGCCATCGCCCAGAGCCAGGCCAAGGAGCTTGTTATGGATATTGAGCCCATGCTCTCCATGAAGGCAGACCTCAAATCCATGGAGCAGCTCATCTCCATACTGATGGACAATGCCCTAAAATACTCCCCTGAGGGAGAAAATATCCACATTCGCTTCAGAAGGAGCGGCAAAACCCTGCTGCTGAGCATCAAGAACAAATCCACAACGCCTCTTGAGCCGGAACAGCTTAAGCTGCTGTTTGACCGTTTTTACCGGGCAGATGCTTCACGCAATTCATCCACCGGCGGTTACGGCATTGGCCTATCCATTGCCAGCGCCATCACCGCCGCCCACGGCGGTAAAATACAGGCCAGAAGTGAAAATGGTACCGAGCTTGAAATGCTTGTCAGTTTCCCCATATAAAAAGAACAGCAGCCAAATGGCTGCTGTTCTTTTTTTAATCTTCCGCAAGGTCTGAAAGCCTTACCTCGTCCACAATGGCAATGCTGCCGCGGGTCAGCTTGACCATGCCTTCGTTCTGGAAATACTTCAGCATGCGGGTAACCACCTCTCTGGCGGTACCCAGATGACCGGCGATTATCTCATGGGTGATCTTCAGTGTCTCCGGCTCTCCCTCCAGATAGTATTCATCCAGCAAAAACTTTGCGAGGCGCTTGTCAAAGCTCTTCCACATTATCTGCTCCACAAGCCACATAAGCTCAGTAAAGCGGGTAGCCATAAGGTCGTTGGTGTACTTTGCCACCTCGAGATCCCGGGCCATCAGTTCCTTATAATAGTTCGGGGGAATTATCCAGAACTCCGTCTCCTTTTCGGCGGAGATGGTAATGTCAAACTGGATATTCTGCATGATGCAGGATGCGGCAAAAAGGCATATATCCCGCTCAAACAGGCGATATATTGTGACTTCTCTGCCCTCATCGGAGCTTATATATGCCCTTAGCTGGCCTGAGCGTATAACCAGCAGACCCAGACAGTCTGAGCCGCCGCTATGGACAATGGTGCCCTGGCTGACCTTGCGCAGGCTTGCAAGCTGGCTTAGCTTCTCCTGATCCTTTGGATCAAGCTTTGAATATATGGGAAAATACTCTGAAACGGACATATCGTTACTCCTGAAAGATTTTTATTTATACTTGAGTCTGGGCCGGTAAAATTCAAATATCACCGCATCCCGGCCAATCTCGTTTTCCTCCACACGGGAGGTATAGCCCACCTTCATGGCGCCCATAGCCTCGCTCAGATGCACAAGGAAGGGTCTGGGGCCGATACGGTATGCGATGAAATGGGGTCTGGACACAATATTGAGCAGGCAGCGGCTTAACAGCAGAGCCTTGCCCTTGCCTATGCCTTCATAGTCTCCGTACACTGTGGCCAGCTGACCGCGGAGCACCTCAGGTGCATTGCGTCTGAACCAGCCCACGATAAATGGGTTGAAGCTTTCAATGCAGTACTCACCCTTGTAGCCGGAGAGCAGAGCGTAGGTCTTTTCACACAGCTCCTGATTGCGCTTGCCGTTTTTAAGCTCCACAATCAGCGGTACACTGCCGTTTACAAGCTCCAGAACCTCGCCCAGAAGGGGTATCTTTTCCTCTGTGCCGCAGAGACTAAGCTCTTTAAGTCGGGAACAGTCCTGCTCCTCTACACGGCCTTCCACACCGCAGACCCTGTCCAGCGTGTCATCGTGGAAAACCACAACTTCGCCGTCCCTGGAAAGCTGCACATCCAGCTCCATGCCGTAGCCTGCGTCCCTTGCCTGTTTGAAGGCTTCAAGGGAATTTTCCGGCACGGTCCTGTCCTCACTGTGAAGCCCGCGGTGGGCAAAGTTGCGCCCGGTGAAGGCTGTCTTCTGGCCTTTTTTCGCCTTGCCGGGGGCTGTAAGTATAAGCGGCACCGCCACGGCAGCCGCTGCTGCCATAAGCCCGGCCACTGCCAAACATTTTTTCATATCAGGTTCCTCCATCGGAAGGATTTTTACCAGTTTATTTTAACACCTTTCCCCTGTCGGAGTCAATTTTACCTTGTAAACAAAGTACAAATAATGTAAACTACTCACGGAAAAACTTCGGAGGAACAATGATGAAGCTAAACAATAAAAGAACCATCCTTGTAGGCCTTGCCTTCCTGTCCATATGTGCCTTCTGGCAGATGTACGATGCCATTGTGCCCCTTATACTCACAAACACCTTCCACCTCAACGAAACAATTTCCGGCGCCATCATGGCGGCCGACAATATTCTGGCCCTGTTCCTGCTGCCCTTCTTCGGCGGCCTTTCCGACAGAACCGACAGCAGAATCGGCAAGCGCATGCCCTATATTCTCTTCGGCACCGGCTGCGCCGTAATCCTGCTGAACATTCTGCCCCTGCTTGATAACAGCTATGCCAATGAGCCCAGCCCTTTCAAGCTTGTCTCCTTTGTTGTGGTTCTGGGCCTGCTGCTCATTGCCATGGGCACCTACCGCTCTCCCGCGGTGGCCCTCATGCCGGATGTAACCCCCAAGCCCCTGCGCTCCAAGGGCAACGCTATCATCAACCTGATGGGCGCTGTAGGCGGCCTTATTTACCTTGCAGTGGCCGCTGTGATGTACCCCAACTCCAAGGTGGCAGGGCTCAGCCATGTAAACTACCAGCCCCTGTTCATCGTGGTGGCCGGAATCATGTTCGTTGCTATCGCGCTGCTGTTCATATTCGTCAAGGAGCCTAAGCTCAGCGCCGAAAACCGCGCCCTTGAGGCAGAGCATCCTGAGTGGAACCTTGCCGAGGATGACGGTTCCGGCAACGCGGTGCTCCCCAAGGATGTCAAGCGCTCTCTCGGCTTCCTGCTGGCCTCCATCGCCCTGTGGTTTGCAGGCTACAACGGCGTTACCACATGGTTTACCACCTACATAAGCGTGGTCATGGGCCAGGGTCTGGGTGGCGCCTCTACCTGTCTGCTGGTAGCCACCGCCGGCGCAATAGTCTCCTATGTGCCTGTGGGTATCGTAGCCTCCAAAGTAGGCCGCAAAAAGACCATACAGTTTGGCGTTCTGCTGCTGGCCAGCTGCTTTGCTCTGGGCTATTACCTGACCACCACCTTCGACTCCATCAACCTTATCATGTTTGTGGTCTTTGCGCTGGTGGGCCTGGCCTGGGCCTCCATCAATGTAAACTCCCTGCCCATGGTTGTGGAAATGTGCAAAGGCTCCGACATCGGCAAGTTCACCGGGTTTTACTACACCGCCTCCATGTCCGCCCAGGTGGTCACGCCGATACTGGCAGGCTTCCTGCTGCGCAATGTGGCCTACACTGTTCTTTTCCCCTATGCCGCCTTCTTCGTGATGATGAGCTTTGTCACCATGCTCTTTGTCCGCCACGGCGACACAAAGGCCGAGGCCAAAAAAGGCCTTGAAGCTTTTGATGCCATGGACGACTGATAAAACGAAACAATGAAAACCCGGCACCAAAAGGAGCCTCCCCATAAGAAAACATATGCCTGAGAAAGGCGTATTTTGGGCATCTGCATTGTTACAGCCGCTTGAAATACACACAAGTATTCCTGCGCGTCTGTGCCGCGCATCTGCCGCAAAATACGGCTTTTCAGGTGCATAGCAGTTTTGCCAAAGGATATTCGA
>JAFQQV010000084.1 GCA_017410425.1 Oscillospiraceae bacterium | reverse complement strand
TTGCCCATGGGCTTGCCTGCTGCATCAAGGATGTACCACTTGCGGGTAACATTTTCCTTGGTTACCAGGGTAGTAGACATTGAGTCGTCCTCCATATAAGAATTAAAAGTTTTGACAATTCAGACGCCTGAAAGTACAATAACCTCAAGCGTGCTTTATTTTTATACCACAGCAAAAGCCAAGTGTCAACACGAAATTTGATTCTGGTTTTCAAATCTCTTGAATACTCTTGTTTTCTCTTTAAATCTCACTGATTCTAATTTTCATTTTTCATTTTTTGCGAGGAAAAATATGGACAAGGCTCTCAACGAATTCACCGGCACCGTCCGCCGCGCTGTGGACGACTATAATATGATTGAAGAAGGCGACAGAATCGCCGTTGGCGTCTCCGGCGGCAAGGACAGTCTGATCCTGCTGCTGGCCATGAACCACCTGAAAAGATTCTACCCCAAGAAGTTTGAGCTGGAGGCTATCACCATTGAGCTTGGCTTTGAGGACATGGACTTTGGCCCGGTGGAGGAGCTCTGCCGCAGTCTGGACATTCCCTATGTCCGCATAAAGACCGACATAAGGGAGATTGTTTTTGACGTGCGCAAGGAGGATAATCCCTGCTCTCTCTGCGCCAAGATGCGCAAGGGCGCTCTCAACGATGCTATCCGTGAGCGGGGCTACAATAAGCTGGCCCTTGGCCACCATTTTGATGACGCGGTGGAGACTTACATGATGAGTCTGCTCTTTGAAGGCCGCATCAGCTGTTTTCGCCCGGTGACCTTTCTTGACCGCAGTGGCGTAACCCAGATACGCCCCATGATATATGCCGGCGAGCAGAAGATAAGTAATCTGGCAGAAAAGCTGAAGGTGCCCATCGTGGTAAACCCCTGCCCCATGGACAAGGCCAGCAAGCGCCATGAAATCAAGACCCTGCTCAAAACACTCTCTGCCGACTACCCCGATATGAAGTCCAAGGTCTTCGGCGCCATGCAGCGCTATCCCCTGCCCGGCTGGCAGCCCGAAGAAAACTGGAGACTGAAGAAGAACAAGAAGGACAGCTAAAGCTGTCCTTCTTACATTATTCGTACTTCTTTCCAACTATATACACCGGCAGGAACATTCCTCCCAGCACAAAGACAAGCCCCGCGTAGAGCTCCACTGTGTGCCACAGCTCCGGCATAGCATAGCTCATCATTATATTGATAAGCGGATAGAGCGCCAGCGTGGTACAGGCCCAGATACGCAGCACCCGCACAATATGAGGCCAGTTGCGGTTGTTGAAGTTCACCCCCGGCACATTCATTCTCACGCCCTTGTCATAGTATAGGCCAAAGGCATTGTCATCATAAAACTGCGGCAGCTTTGTTTTCACAAGAAAGCAGAAATAGGCTCCAAAAACAGCTGTAAGCAAAAATACCGTAGGCATAGTAGAACCTGCAATTTCATGGCTATAGCTGTAGCAGAGGCACACTCCGCCTATCGCCAGAGAAAGCAAATATGCAAGCCACCAGATACTTTTGCTATTGTATGCCCGCTCAGTCTTTTCACCGGGCAGCGATACCGCCGTTCTTATGATATCCTCCACCTCGCCGGCAGCCATTGGGCTGCCACCATCAATGCGTTTATGCATAAGAAGCTCTGTAACTGTGACGCCCAGAAGCTCCGACAGGGGGACCAGCATTGATGTGTCCGGGATGCTCACGCCCGTTTCCCACTTGCTCACTGCTTTGTCAGAGATAAAAAGCTTTTCCGCCAGCTCCTTCTGGGTATAGCCCTTCTCCCGGCGAAGCTGAGCAATAAATGCACCAAACTCGTGCTTGTCTATTTCATACACGGCTGTCACCTCCGTTTTCTTGCCTATTATCATAGCCCTGAACGCAGTATTTGGCAACCGAATAGAAGTAGAGTTTAAGTTTTATGCAAACGCAGGCCCTCATTTTCTACTGCGGCACAGATTTTGTCCCCGGGCTTTATGCTGCCCTCCAGCAGCATCTGGGCTGCCCTGTCCACCAGTTCCTCCTGTACCCGGCGGCGCAGAGGACGGGCCCCATAGCTCTCGCTGCAGCCTTTTTCGCTGAGCCAGCGCAGCACTTCCTCCGGCGCGTAAAGTTTGATATCCAGGGCCTCAAAACGCTCCTGCAGGGCATCTACAAGCCTTGCCGTGATGCGCTGCATATCCTCCGCGCTCAGACGCCGGAAGATAAGCAGCTCGTCCACCCGGTTGAGAAATTCCGGACGGAACACAGCCTTAAGCTCCTCCATCACCTTCTGCCGTATTGCAGTATCCTCCCCAGGCTGCTCTCCGGCAAAGCCCAGCGGGCAGCGGCCGGCAGTAATGGCCTTGGCCCCTACATTACTGGTCATGACGACCAAAGTATTGCTGAAATCCACCCTACGTCCGGAAGAATCGGTCAGAGCGCCATCGTCCATAATTTGCAGCAGCAGGCTCCAGACCTCCTCGTGGGCCTTTTCAATCTCATCAAAGAGCACTACGCTCCAGGGCTTGCGCCGCACCTTTTCGGTAAGCTGACCGCCGTCCTCATAGCCCACATAGCCCGGAGGCGAGCCTATGAGCCTGGAGACGGAATGCTTCTCCATGTACTCGGACATATCAAGGCGCACAAGGGCCTGCTCATCGCCGTAGACGCAGGCTGCCAGAGCCCGGCAGAGCTCTGTCTTACCGACCCCCGTAGGGCCGCAGAACAGGAAGCTTCCCAGAGGCCGGCGCGGGTCCTTAAGCCCGACTCTGGCCCTGCGAACTGCCTTTGCAACCGCAGCCACAGCCTCGTCCTGACCTATGATACGCGCCTTCAGTTCCTCTTCCAGGACCATAAGCCTGCCGCTCTCCCCCTCCTCCAGGCCGCTGACGGGGATGCCGGTCCAGACGGAAACCACCCGGGCAATGTCCCTGGACTCCACCACTTTTCTGTTACCCTCTATACGCACTGCAGCCGCGGCCTCATCCAGAAGGTCTATGGCCTTGTCCGGCAGGCAGCGGTCGTTTATATAGCGCTTGGACAGGCTGCAGGCTGCTTCCAGAGCAGCATCCGTAATGTTCACGCTGTGATGCTTTTCCAGCACCGGGCGAAGACCGCTCAGCATCTCCATAGCCTGGGCCTTATCCGGCTCCGGCACCTTCACCGGCTGAAATCGGCGCTCAAGGGCGGCGTCCTTCTCAATATGCCGGCGGTATTCCTCCGGAGTTGTGGCGCCAATAATCTGTACCTCACCACGGCCCAGGGCGGGCTTGAGTATATTGGCGGCGTCTATGGCCCCCTCGGCGCTGCCTGCACCCATGATGGTGTGAAGCTCGTCAATAAAAAGTATAATGTCACCAGCCCGGCGCACATCCCGCAGGACGGATTTAACCCTGTCCTCAAAATCGCCCCGGTAGCGTGTTCCCGCCAGGAGCGCCGGCACGTCCAGAGATACGATGCGCTTATTCTTAAGGCTCTCCGGAGCCTCACCCCGGCTGACAGCCAGGGCTAAGCCCTCAGCAACAGCGGTCTTGCCCACGCCGGGTTCTCCCACCAGCACGGGGTTATTTTTGCTGCGTCGGGACAGGATCTGTATAGCCCGTGTGATCTCCGCGCTGCGGCCAATAACCGGGTCCATAGCTCCGCAAGCCGCCATATTTGTAAGGTCCCTGCTGTACTGGTCCAGCACCTTTGTCTCCGTATGGCGAAGCGGCGCGCGGACAGGGCTCTGCACCCGGCTTCGGGGCTGGGGCTCACGAAAGAGAGAAACAATATCGGTATAAATATCATTAAGCTCCAGACCCGCCTCGCAGAGCATCAGCGCGGCGCTGCAGTCAGGCTGGCGTAAAAGCCCCAGAAGCAGGTGCTCCGTGCCGATAAAATGCTGCTGCAGAGCTTTTGCCTCTGCTGCGGCCCTCTCCACTGCGGCTCTGGCTCTAGGCGTCAGGCCCTGAACCGGAACACCGGGGCAGCCCATGCCGCTGCGGCGGACAAGACTGCGACGGAGCTGCTCCTGATTCAGACCCCGCTGGCTCAAAACTCTGGCGCCAAGGCCGTCCCGCTCCCGCATCACACCCAGCAGCAGATGCTCCGTACCCACATAGGCATGGCCCAGCTCCCCGGCAATAAGGCGTGCCTGCTCAATGGCCAGCTCCGCCTTCTGGCTGAATTTTTCGTTGCTTTTCAAATCGGCATTGACCCCCTCAGGTTGCATAGAAATCATGGATATGCACTGTATATTATGGACCTTATCACCCGCTGTTTCAGGCGAAACAGGGATTTCTTACCACAGAAAAAGTATCGCCTGATTTGTCTTCTTTTATATCCCATTTTTAAACTTGGAGTTGATTTTTTGATTTCATGTGGTACAATGCAACTAAGCTCTACGGCTTAAACTACATACGGAGGTTTCACAAATGGCTTTTGTTATCACCGACGAGTGCCTGTCCTGCGGCGCATGCGCAGCTCAGTGCCCTGTAGAAGCAATTGACATGGGCGATGTCCACTACGAGATCAATCCCGACGTTTGCGTTGAGTGCGGCTCCTGTGCAGCACAGTGCCCCGCTGAGGCAATTGTTCAGAAGTAATTACAACTTCACACAGATAAGAAAGGGGCGCCGCGCGTCCCTTTTCTTATTTTGGATTAGTCCAACGGGAATCGAACCCGTATCGGTTTTTTCGGGCGGATTTCCGCCCATGCTTTGTTATTGCCCTTGGCAATACGTCAAGTATTACCTGCGGTCAATGCCGCGCCTGTACGAAAATCCGCTCCGGAAAAACTGCTTTGCACATTTCGGCGAGCAATGTTCGAGGGATTTTGGGCGCGGAGGACGCAGGCTTACTGACGTAAGTCAAGGACGACAAGTCCAAAAGCGCCGGACAGGGCCGCCGAAATGCGGCACGGGCTCGGCTCCCGTTGGACTACGCTAAAATAAATGTACATTTGCCAAGCACATCTTGCAAAGGAGGGCTCGCAACCATGCCTACATTTGAACATCTATGGGAAAATGGCCCTGTATTTGCTCAGGCTGAGCATTTCAAGCTGAGTACAGACAGTGTGTTGCTGGCCTCCTTTGTAAAAAGCGCCGGGGCAAAACGGGGCATAGACCTGGGCTGCGCCAGTGGTGCTATCTCCCTGCTGCTTTTACAGCGCATGCCTAAACTTCATATGACAGGGCTTGAAATAGTTCCGGAAGCAGCGGCTCTCGCCCAGGAAAACATGTCCGCAAACAATCTCAGCGAGCGAAGCCATATCATCACCGGCGACATCCGGCGGCACCGCGAGCTTTTCAGAAGCGGCAGCTTTGATCTTGTGGTTGCAAACCCTCCCTATTTTCCAGTGGGCAGCGGCATGCTTTCTCCCGACGAGGGCAGGGCCGGGGCCCGGGGCGAAGCCCTCTGCGGTCTTGAAGATATCTGCGCGGCAGCCTCCTTCCTGCTGAAAACAGGCGGCAGCTTTTGCTTGGTTCACAAGCCGGAGAGACTGTCAGAGCTCTGCTGCTGCATGGCAAAGCACGGCATGGAGCCCAAACGCCTGCGTATGGTCTGCCACAAGGCAGACTCTGCCCCTAACCTTATACTGCTGGAGGGCCGCCGAGGCGGCAAAGCCGGTCTTACCATTGAGCCCACGCTTGTCATCAGAAACCCGGACGGCAGTGAAAGCGACGAGATTAAAAACATTTATCACAGATAAGAAAAATCCTGCATTCATTAGAATGCAGGATTTTGTGTTTTTGGCTCAAAGCTCCTTGAGCTTCTCTATGCAATCAGGGCAGACATTCTTTCCGCGCAGATTCACAAGATTCTTTGTGCTTTCGCAGAAAATGCAGGTCGGCTGATACTTGCGGAGAATAACATTGTCTCCTTCAACATATATCTCTAAAGAGTCCTTCTCCTCAATATTGAGTGTACGCCTCATTTCAATAGGTAAAACAATACGGCCCAACTCATCCACTTTTCTGACGATACCAGTCGACTTCAAAGCCTGTCACTCCTCCCAAATAATTTAAATGGAAAAAAATTCAAATCATTCCCAATGATTGGAATTTTTGTTTGTCTTTCAATTCATTATAACATATTTTCCCCAACTTTCAACATATTTAAATGCAATTTTTATTCTTTTATCTAAACTGTTGAATTTTATGATTTATTTCTTTCCATAATTGGACTTCTTTTTATATGATGACTTATGTTCTCTGCATGCTTTACTGTATATCCACCATCTGCGCCTTTATCTTCGGCAGAACAGCCCAGGCCGGGCAGGCCCTTATGGAGGGCGCCCAGGCCGCAATCAGCTTTGCAATTAGCATCGGCGGTGCTATCTGCCTCTGGTCCGGCATCTGCGAGCTGATGGAACGCTGCGGCGCAGCCGCGATTCTCAGCCGCTTGCTGCGCAGGCCCCTCAAAAAACTTTTTCCTCAAAGCAGTGAGAGCCCTGAGACAATGGCGGCCCTGTCCGAAAATGTCAGCGCCAATATTCTGGGTTTAGGGAATGCCGCCACTCCTGCCGGGATAAGGGCCGCAAAAGCCATGGCAAAGCGGGGCAGCCGTGATGAGCTTTGCATGCTGGTGGTGCTGAACACCGCCTCCATCCAGCTCATCCCCAGCACTATTGCCGCCGTCCGTCAGGCCGCTGGAGCCCAGGCTGCCTTTGACATTATTCCGGCGGTATGGTTCAGCTCTCTTGTCTCGCTTGCTGTTGCACTGGGCGCTGCCAACTTACTCAGGAGGCTGTGGTCATGAGCTTTATATCCCAGATGATAGGCCCGCTTATTGCCTCCTTGCTGTGTATCGCGGCGCTGCGACAGGACACTGACATTTATTCCGCGCTGACAGAGGGCGCGAAAAAGGGCCTGCATGTGCTGTGGGACATTCTGCCCGCGCTGCTGGCCCTTTTTCCGGCTATTTATCTTTTCCGTGCCTCCGGCCTGCCGGAGCTGTTGGAAGGCCTTCTGGCCCCGATTCTGGCCTTCCTTGGCATTCCGGGGGAGACTTCCCTGCTGGTTCTGCTCAGACCCATTTCCGGCTCTGCCTCTCTCGCCGCAGCAGCGGAGATAATTCAGCAGCATGGGCCGGATTCTCTTGTGGGCCGCACTGCCGCAGTCATGAGCGGTGCCAGCGAAACAAGCCTCTATGTGGCGGCGCTTTACTTCTCTGCCGCCGGGCTGAAGGACAGCCGCTGGGCAATACCGGCAGCGCTCTGCGCAGACCTCGCCTGCTTTGTAGCCTCCAGCTGGATATGCAGGGTATTATGGGGCTAGTAACGGGCCGATGAAGGCATCGGCCCCTACAAATAGGAAAACCCGGCTTTTTTGAAAAGCCGGGTTTAGGCTGTTAATTATTATTTTTCCCATGTACGGTCGCTGATAATATAGCGGGGACGCTGCTTGGTTTCCATATATATCTTGCCTATATACTCGCCGATGATACCAAGGCACATAAGCTGCACGCCGCTGACAAAGCAGATGATACTGGTCATGCTGGCCCAGCCGGAAACAGACTTGCCCAGCAGAGCGGTGACAACAGCCCAGATAACGCCGATAAAGCTGATCATTGCAACAAACACGCCAAAGCCCATGATCATACGCAGAGGCTTTACAGAAAGGCTGGTAATGCCGTCCACTGCCAGGGCGATCATCTTCTTAAGGGGGTAGTGGCTCTCGCCGGCAATGCGCTCGGCACGGGAGTAGCTGACAGAAGTGCTCTTGAAGCCCACTAGGGGGATCATGCCGCGCAGGAAGAGATTGACTTCCTTGTAGTTTGCAAACTCATTGAGCACGCGGGAGCTGATAAGGCGGTAGTCTGCATGGTTGAATACTACCTCGGCCCCCATCATAGCCAGGAACTTATAGAAGCCCTCAGCGGTAAAGCGTTTGAAGAAAGTGTCAGTCTCACGGCTGGAGCGCACACCGTAGACCACCTCGCAGCCGTCCAGATATGCGTCCACCATGCCGTCCATGGCGTTTATATCATCCTGACCATCACAGTCGATGGAGATGGTGATGTCGCACAAGTCCTTTGCTTCCATAAGGCCGGCAAGAACCGCCGCCTGATGGCCGCGGTTACGGCTCTGGCTGATGCCGATATAATGCTCGTCAGACTTGGCCAGGTCCTCAATTATGCTCCAGGTTCTGTCCTTGCTGCCATCGTTGACAAAAAGGACGCGGCTGTCTTCACTGATTTTCCCGGCGGCGCTCAGGCTAGTTATCTTTTCAAGGAACATGGGTGCGGTAATGGGAAGCACTTCCTGCTCATTATAGCAGGGGATGACGATAAAAAGTCTTGGTGCCATAATTAAACTCCTTTAAGTTTTCTCGCGCCGGGAAAATGCCAGCGCGGCAAAAATGATAAGCATGGGAATTATGGAATAATGGTAGCGGTTCGCAACCTCCACCAGCATGTGTGCCAGTGTAAGACCCAGAACATAGAGCGGCAGCAGCAGTGCAGAACTTCTGAACTTTCCGCGGAACATGCGGCAAAGGCCATATACCGCCAAAAGCAGTATGCCATAATAAAAAACATTGCCCACAACCATGCCAAGCTTCACAAAAATCACAGGTCTGGTAAAGCGGTATGTGTAGCCGCCCAGTTCGTCATTACCCATGAAGGCAATGAGCTTTGAGGAAAAGAGCTTTGCATAGTCTATGCCGGATGTCAGACGCTCCTTCAGAAGGGGCAGCAGGCTCTCCTGAGCCTGGCTGGGACTTACCCCGGGCTGGCTGAGATACTCAAAGAGCAGATCCATATCGTCCGCGCTCCACTGGCCCTGGGTAGTCTCATTGAAGCCTACATATATGTTATATATAGGCACTGCCGCAGGCTCCATGCCTACAAGCTCCGCCACATGGCTTGTCCAGATATTGCCGGTGCCGGAATAGAAGAAAACAAGTGGCAGCAGCACAAAGGCCCAGCTGCGCCAGAGCTTCAGCTTCTTAAGCTCCTCGCCCCGCAGCATGATAAGCCAGATAAACAGAGCAATTATCAGTATACCCGCAATAGGGCGGACAATGTTGATGCACTGCAGAAGAAAGCCCAGCAAAGCGCCTTCAACCATGTACACCCACCACTGGCTCCTGTCCTCCGAAACATTGCCGTGCAACTTTATGAATGCCAGCAGAAACAGCAGGATAAGGCATGTATACAGGGGCTCGGAAAACACAAGAGAGTTGAGCATCAGCTTGCAGGGGCAGATTGCCCATAGCAGCGACGCCATAGCGGCAATCTCTTTGTCCGCAATTTCAAGGCAGATATAGAAGACAATAAGCCCGCTCAAGGCAGTCAGCAGTACATTGAGCACTGTGACCATAAGCACGCTCTGACCGAAAATTCTTACAAAAATGCTGAGGAAGCTGGCGGTACCCAGAATATGGGGATACATGGCGATATACCATGCGTCCTCAATCTCCCTGCCGGTGGCAAGAGAAATGGCGACCTGCCAATATTTGTCATAGTCGCTGAAGGGTTCAATACGGATTGCAATAACCCAGATTAGATTAATAACAAAGCAAAATATCGCAATGCCGAGGGCCAGCTTATTTGCGCTGATATTCTGTGTAAAGCAGGCTTTTCCCTGCTTTTCCCTGCGGCGCAGATAATAAAGCAGAGCCGCCGCCCAGGCAGCACCCACAACAAGGGCTGCAAGATAGGACTTGCTTGTTAAGCCTTCGCGGACCATAAGCGCCAGAGTCAGCAATATGATGCCGAGCAATATACCCAGCATGATTTTTTTAAGGATATCTGACACTTTTTCCATAAGAGAATTTGACCGCCTGCATTTTTAGTAAAATATATTATATGCCAATGAGCATTTTCCGTCAAGAAATAAAGGACCCATGGCCAATCCATGGGTCCTTTGAAAAGATCAATTATGCTTTCTGGGCTTTTTCGGTCTTATGCTTATAGTAACGGCCGATAAGCATGAACACGATGAACACAATAATATACCAGAAGTTTGCCATCTTGTGGCCTGCCAGGCAGGCGTAGACCATGAAGGCAGAGCCGCAGATTGCAAGAGCGGGGATAACATAGCGGCGCAGAGTGTTCTCGTCAGTGGCCTTCTTCATCCACTGGATAAAGATGGGGATATAGAATGCATAGATAGTGATGATAGGCAGCTCAGAAGAGTCAAAGCTGAAGGGAACGCTCTCAAAGGGAGTGCCCTGGAACACGGTGATGCTGCCCCAGGTGGCAAAGAGCTGAGTGGTGCAGAAGTACAGAGCCCAGAATGCGCAGATGAACAGAGCGAAAACTGCGGAGTTGTGAGGCATATTGGAGCTCTTATCCACCTGACCGAAGAGTTCGGGTGCAGGGCCCTCGCCGCGGGCAGCCAGAGAGTACATACCACGGGCGCAGCCGACCATAAGGCCGTTGAGGGTACCGAAGCAGGATACTGCAACAAAGAGGTTGAGGATATTGCCAAGGACGCCGCCGAAGATATTGACAAAGGCAACGCTTGCACCGGTATTCATCAGGTCTTCAACGCTTGCACCACCGGCAACGCCGATGTAGTAAGCAATGTAGGTAACGATAATGATAATGCCGCCGATGATGAGAGCCTTGGGCAGATTGCGCTTTGCATCCTTAAGCTCGGCATTGATGGAGGTGGCGATTATCCAGCCTTCATATGCAAAAGCAGTTGCACAGACGGAAGCCAGCAAGGGAGAACCACTGCTGCTGCCAGCGACAGATGCGGTGGCGAAATTGCTGACAAGCATCTTGGTGGGGCTGAGAAGACCGACCAGAATGCCAACCACTGCCATGAGCAGCAGAGGGATAAGCTTGATAACGGTAGTGCTGGTCTGAACCTTACCGGCAAGCTTGGGAGACAGAGCGTTGATGATATAGGCAAGAGCAAGGAAGAACAGGGTCAGCGCCATGCACTCAGGGCCTACGACACAGCCGCCTTCTGCTGCAGGGATGAGCAGGGGGAATTCGGGCCAGCAGGAAGTGACGAACACCAAGAGGTAACGGGCGGTGAGCCAGGCCAAAACGGAGGTCATGCTGGGATAGTAGATAGTGGTGGCAAACCAGCCCAGATAATAGGCATAGTTTTTGCCCATGGTGGCCTCAGCATAGTCAACAACACCGTTGACCTTTTCATACTTCTGCGCCATGGCAGCAAAGGCCAGGATGCAGATGATCATAATAAGACCGCCGATTATCCAGGCAAGGATGCCCAGAGGCATATTGCCCTCAGTCTTCTGAAGGATGGTCTGAGCCTTGAAGAAGACACCGGAGCCGATAACTATACCGGCGACCATGCATATGGCCGTAAACAGGCCATATTTACGTTCAAGTTTGTTTTCCATTTCTTTTCTCCTTTGTCCACAGTAATTAAATAAAACGTTAAATCAGCAGACATATACCTTGTAATGATACTAAATCTCCCACATATTGTCAACTCTTTATAAGATTTTATCGCTGCAGAAATTCAGTCAGTTCCTGCACCCGTTTGAAATAGAACCTGCAGTTCTGGCGCATGAATTTTTCAATAGGCTCAATATCATTTGCCCAGCCCACAGCGGCAAAGTCCACACCGCAGGCCATCGCCATATCATATCCCGGCTTCAGGTCGTCTATCATAAGAAGCTCATCCTTTTCAAGGCCAAAACGCTCCATTATGTCCAGCAGCGGAAAAGGATTGGGCTTGCGCTCATTGACAGGGCGGCCCCAGCCGTATACCGCATCGGGAGCCGGCAGGCCGTTTGCCTCATAGTCCCGGATTATATTATGCTCATGGGAGTGGGACACCACGCAGATAAGCCCCCCCTGGGCCTTGTGAGCGTCCATTATCTCCTTTATGCCGGGATATACCTCCGGTATGTGCCCTTTCACATACTCCTTCCAGAATTCGCCCTCCAGCTCCAGCTCCTCGTCGCTCAGGCCGTAATCCTGCCTGCACATGGGGATGAAGCCGGGGTCAAAGTTCTTTATAAAATACTCCTCAAGGCCGCAGACTCTGCCCGGGCGGTACTTGTCCAGAAAGAGCTGGAAGCAGGGATGATGTATGGTGGCGGTGGAATTTACCGCCGTGTCGTCATGGTCAAAGACCAGGCATTTGTATTTCATATAAATCTCCACATAAAGTTTTTTATAAGTATAACATAGCGCATACAAAAAGCTCAAGCCGCAGACTTGATCTGCGGCCCGAGCTTGGTTTATATAAAGAAAGGATTCACATTATATTATTGTATATTATTCCTTGTTTTCCTCAACCGGGCTTTCATAGCAGTTGTCGTTTTCGCCATCGGCGCACTTTTTGATAAGTCTGGCCTCGGCCTTCTTCTCCCGGCGCTCTTTGCACTTTGCCCCCTGCTTCTTAAGCAGCGGACGCAGCACAATGATAAGAACTGCAATTATAACAAGGGCAGGAATGGCAGAGACGATGAACACCAGGGCATTCTTGAAAAATTCACCCACGCCCTCTATGGCATCGGTAAAGGCCATCCAGAGTTCCTGACCGTAGCTTATCTTCTTTTCATCGGGGGTATACTCACGCACTTCCTCCACGCTGAGACTGAGAGTGGAGTAGTTGACCCTGCGGTCCCAGTTATTGAGGCTGGTCTGCAAGGAGTCAATTCTGTAGCGTATGTCGGTGAGCTTATCCTCGATGGCGATTATATCCTCCACAGTCTCCGCAATGGCCATCATCTCAACAAGTCTGGCCTCCTGAGCCTCATAGGCAGTGAGCCGGGCCTGAGTGTCATAGTACTGGGCGGTGACATTCTCGGTGTAGATATGAGTATAGGGCACATTGCCAAGCTCAGACAGGGAGTTCATCATGGTCTGGAACTTGTCTCCGGGAACACGCAGAACATAGTAAGCGCTGCGATTATAGCTGTTACCTCGGGAAATATTATAGTAGTTTGCGCCGTTTATGCTGCTGGACTCCACCCAGCCGCCGTATTTTTCAACAAGGGCCAAAACCCCGCTGAGCGCAGCATCAAACTCGGTGGTTTCAAGGGTTGCGTCGGCAGAATAGATTATCTTTTCAGGATTGTTTTCCGGTGCATCGCTGCCACCGGATTCGGAGCGCATTTCCGCCTCCACAGCCTCTTCTGCCATGCCGAAGCCGCCGGCAGTATTCATAGTATAGGCCATGTCCATGGCGGCAGCAGGTTCTGCGGGAGCAGATTCCTGCTTTGCGCTGCTTGCCGCGCCGCAGGCACAAAGGGTGAATATCATTATCAGCGCAAGCAGCATTGCATAAAATCTTTTCATCTTTTGTCCTCCTGTAGAGCTTTTTCTTTTGTCCTTGTCTCTCAAGACGGAAGAAAAAGAAAAATGTTCCTATTTAAAAATAAAAAAACCAACTCAGAGCCCAGCACAGCGGGTCTGAGTTGGAAAAGAAAAATAACGCTGCCGGTCGATGCAGCGCCGCTTTGCGGGGCCGCATGACCTTCAGCGTTATTTTTCTTTAGCCGCCGAGGTATGCCTTGCGTACCTGGTCGCTCTCTGCCAGCTCCTTACCGGTGCCGGAGAGGGTGATCTTACCGGTTTCAAGAACGTAGGCACGGTGTGCAACGGACAGTGCCATCTGTGCGTTCTGCTCGACCAGCAATATGGTGGTGCCGGCTTCATTGAGCTGGCGGATAATGTCGAATATCTGCTCGACGAGGATGGGTGCAAGACCCATGGAAGGCTCATCCAGCATGAGGAGCTTGGGGTGGCTCATCAGCGCTCTGCCGATAGCCAGCATCTGCTGCTCACCGCCGGAGAGAGTACCGGCGATCTGACGGCGGCGCTCCAGAAGGCGGGGGAACTGCTTGAAGACCATTTCAAGGTCGCCTTCAAGTTCGGACTTGTCGCGGGTGTAGGCGCCCATCTCAAGGTTTTCTTCAACGCTCATCTGCTGGAAGATGCGGCGTCCTTCGGGAACCTGTGCAAGACCCTTGCGCACCACAAGGTGGGGAGGTATCTTTGCAAGATCTTCGCCATTGAACTCGATGGAGCCGGTGCGGGAGCGGAGCAGGCCGGAGACAGTCTGCAGGGTGGTGGACTTACCTGCGCCGTTTGCGCCGATAAGGGTGACAACCTCGCCCTCATTGACTTCGAAAGAGATGCCCTTGATGGCGTGGATAGCGCCGTAATAGACATTAATATTATCAACTTTAAGGATCTGGCCCATGTTTTAGCCCTCCTTCTTGCGGCCCAGATAGGCCTCGATAACTGCGGGATTTTCCTGAATCTCGGCAGGGGTGCCCTTGGCTATGACCTTACCGAAGTTGAGAACACAGATACCCTCGCAGATACCCATGACCAGGTTCATATCGTGCTCGATGAGCATGACAGCAATCTGGAAGGTATCGCGGATCTTGATGATGTTTTCCATCAGCTCTGCAGTCTCGGAGGGGTTCATGCCTGCAGCAGGTTCATCCAGCAGCAGGATGCCGGGATTGGTACCCAGAGCGCGGACAATCTCAAGACGGCGCTGTGCACCGTAGGGCAGAGAGCCGGCCTTCATGTCGGCCATGTCCTGCATATCGAAGATGCTCAGCAGCTCGAGAGCGCGGTCATGAGCAACCTTCTCCTGCTTCCAGTAGCTGGGCAGACGGAGAATGCCGCCGGCCATAGAGTACTTGATGGAGTTGTGCAGACCCAGCTTTACGTTGTCCTCAACGCTCAGGTTGTTGAACAGACGGATGTTCTGGAAAGTACGGGCAACGCCGAGACGGTTGACCTGGGCGGTGTTCATGGAGTGGGTATCGATACCGTCCACCATGATGGAGCCGCGGGTAGGCTGGTAAACCTTGGTCAGAAGGTTGAAGACGGTGGTCTTGCCGGCGCCGTTGGGGCCGATAAGGCCGGCGATCTCGGTGCGGCCCACGGTGAGATTGAGGTCATTTACAGCGGTAAGACCGCCGAAGTCTATGCCCAGATGGCTGACCTCCAGAATGGGAGCCTTGTCCAGGTCACGCTGGGGTATATACGCATTGGTAGGCAGCGGAACAAGGGGGCTTTCATTGACGGAATGGGGTTTGAATCTGGCCATTTACTTTGCCTCCTTTCTCAGCTTGGTGGGGATAATCTTTGCCAGCAGACCCTTGAGCTGTGCGTTATTGGTGCCCAGCATGACAAGGATAAGCACGATGGCGTAAACCAGCATACGGTAGTCGGCAAAGCTGCGCAGCATTTCGGGCAGCACAGTAAGGATTGCAGCTGCGATGATGGAGCCACGGATATTGCCAAGGCCGCCCAGAACAACAAAGACCAGCACCAGAATAGAGGTGTTGAAGTTGAACTTTGTTGCAAGGAGGTTGGAGTAATTCAGGCCATAGAGGGCACCGGCAGCACCTGCAAGGGCTGCAGAAGTGACAAAGGCCATCATCTTGTACTTGGTGACATTGATGCCAACAGACTCGGCTGCGATGCGGTTATCGCGCAGAGCCATGATTGCACGGCCGGAGCGGCTGCGCACCAGGTTGAGGATGATAACAAGGCTTATCATGATGAGAACAAAGCCTGCGGTGAAGCTTGCGATAGTCTCGGTACCGGTAGCGCCCTGTGCGCCCTTGATGATGGCGCGGCCGCCCTCCAGCATGTGCAGGTCGTTGACAGTCTTTGCACCGGAGACATTGAAGATAATGTGCAGACCCTTAGAGTCAACGCCAACGATGAGACAGTTGATGAGTTCTTTGATAATCTCACCGAATGCCAGGGTAACGATTGCAAGATAGTCGCCGCGGAGTCTCAGAACAGGAATACCGATGAGAGCACCGGCTACGCCTGCAAAGGCAGCGCCAACTACCAGAGCAATAACCAGACGCAGAACGGGAGAAGGAATAGCAGCCTGAAGGCTCATGGCAGCGATGATGCCGGAGAAGGCGCCAACACTCATAAAGCCGGCATGACCCAGGCTAAGCTCGCCCAGGATACCAACCGTCAGGTTCAGGGAAACTGCCATGACGATATAGCAGCAGATGGGAACCAGCTGGCCCTTGAAGGAACGGCTGAGCATGCCTGCATCACCCATAACAGTGATGGCGATGAATGCAAGGATAACAGCAAGATAGGTTATAAAATCCTGCTTGGTGGTCTTTTTCAGATTCTTCATGGGCACACCTCAAACCTTCTCGGGAACATACTTGCCCAAAAGACCTGCAGGTCTGATAAGCAGAGTAAGTATCAGCACGGCAAAAACGATGGAGTTTGCAAGCTGGGTAGAGATATAGGCCTTGGCCATAGACTCAATGATACCCAGCAGGATGCCGCCCAGGAATGCACCGGGGATGGAGCCGATGCCGCCGAAAACTGCAGCGGTAAAGGCCTTGATACCGGGCATGGAGCCGGTGGTGGGCATCAGGGAAGTGTAGGAAGAGCAGAGCAGAACGCCTGCGATGGCGGCCAGAGCAGAGCCGATGGCAAAGGTCACGGAGATGGTGCGGTTGACATTGATACCCATCAGCATGGCAGCACCCTTATCCTCGGAGCAGGCACGCATGGCCTTGCCCAGCTGAGTCTTGTTGATAAAGAGAGTGAGCACAATCATGATGACGATGCAGCTTGCCATGGTCAGCAGGGAGATATAGGAGATGGAAAGCTTGCCGTCAAAAATCTTCATTGCACCCTCGATAACAGGGGTGTAGGACTTGGGATTTGCGCCCCAGACCAGAAGGGCGGAGTTCTGCAGGAAGTAGCTGACGCCGATTGCGGTGATCAGAACTGCCAGAGAGGGGGCGGAACGCAGGGGCTTGTATGCAAGACCCTCAATGATAACGCCAAGCACCGTGCAGACTACCATAGCCAGCAGTACTGCTACGATGGGGGGAAGGTTCATGGAGAGCATGGCAGTCAGGGATATGTAGCCGCCCACCATAATAACGTCGCCGTGGGCAAAGTTAAGCATCTTGGCAATGCCGTAAACCATGGTATAGCCGAGAGCTATGATGGCGTACACGCTGCCAAGGCTTATGCCGCTTATCAGGTAAGACAAAAATTCCATAAGTTGTACCTCTTAAATCTATATACGCTGCGAAGGAGAGTGGGCCTGCAGCAGCTGCGCAAACGACAGGAAGCCTGCCGTCTCCACGGTTGATGCAGATAATTAAAGGCCAGCATACCTCTCTGCCGCTTTCGCGGCAGAGAGGTCGGGTAAGCTGATTGCAAGTGCGGATTAAATAAGCTGTCTATTACTCAGCAGTGACGTAAACGCCATTCTCGATGACAACTGCGGTGGGCATCTTGCTGACCTCGCCGTTGGTGCCCCAGGTCATGTCGGTACCGGTCAGGCCGTTGAAGCTCATGGAGGTGAACTGTGCGATCAGGGCATCGCAGAGCTCTTCAACGCTCATGTCGGGAGTGCAGTTTGCAGCCTCGAGAGCCTGCTTCATAGCGTAGATGCAGTCGTAGCCGTCAGCTGCGAACTGGTTGGGGGTCTCGCCGTGGCGCTTCTGGTACTCAGCAACGAAGTTCTTGGTCAGCTCATCCTCTGCGTCAGCGGAGAAGGGGGTGAGGAGCATAACGCCCTCTGCCAGGGAAGCATCGAAGCCTTCCATGGTCAGGATGCCGTCCATGCCGTCAACACCGAAGAAAGTGGGAGCGTAACCCATGGCATCGGCCTGGGAGAGGATGACGGAAGCGGGCTGGTAGTAGATGGGCAGGAAGACCAGGTCAGCGCCTGCAGCCTGTGCTGCGGTCAGCTGAACGGAGAAGTCGGTAGCGGTGTCAGCGGTGAAGGTGCCTTCGTAGACAACATCAAGGCCGAGGGAAGCAGCTTCAGTGACGAAGGTGTCACGGATGCCCTGGGAGTAAGCATCGTCGTTGCGGTAGATAACAGCGATCTTGGCATCAGCCATGTTTGCGCTCATGTAGACTGCGGAGCCGGAGCCCTGGTTGGGGTCAGCAAAGCAGAGCTGGAACATGTTGTCCTTGCCGGCAGTGACGTCGGTGGAGGAAGCGGAGGGGGTCAGAGCGAAGACGCGGTCCTCATAGACCTTGGAGGAAACAGAGATGCAAGCGCCGGAAGTAACAGTGCCGATGAGAGCCTGCATGCCCCAGTCCATCAGGGTGTTGTAAGCGTTGACTGCGGTCTCACCGTCAGCAACGTCGTCCTCGAACTTGAACTCAACCTGGTAGCCGTTGATGCCGCCGGCAGCGTTGATCTCGTCAACTGCGATCTGGCAGGCATTCATGACAGCCTGGCCGTAGATAGCTGCGTCGCCGGTGATGGGGCCGGTGGAGCCGAGCTTGAAGGTAGCGGCTGCTGCATCGCCGGAGGATGCTGCAGGTGCGCTGGATTCGGATGCGCCGCAGGCGGCCATGGACATGACCATCGCTACGACCATAACGAGTGCGATAAACTTTTTCATTTTGTGTTCTCCTTTTATTAAATTTGTTTTTCTACAAATCTATATACAAAAATCGGCCCCGACCGATTGGGTCAGGGCCGATTTGAGTACATCAAATCTTTTATGCCTTTGCCGCTTTCGGTCGTCTCATAAGTGCCAGCTCAATTATAACTTCTGCCAGCAGGACAGCTACTGCAATAATTACTACGCTAAGGACAGCCAGAATAATTACGCTAAGTTCTGCCAGTACGCTAATGGAGCTTATAATGGCCAAAATGACAAAAATGGACACTGCAACAACAGTGTCCACGGAAAGGCGTGCGAAACGAGAAGAAGCAACACAAGTAGACTCATTGTTAAATGAGCCGGAAGTGGTGTTGTAAGACATAGACTTAAACATCATATAGCTTCTCCTCTCTTTGTGATGGCAGTACTTTAGCACCGCAAAGCGATAATGTCAAGCAGTGCCCCGCCATTTCTCACTTGCACACAAAAATCACAATTCCAAACTTTCAGATATGTGGAATTGTTACAAAAGTTTTAAACGATTTGCTCCTGCCCGGCTAAGATTTTACATTTCCTTTATTATTATAGTTGACAAAGGGTGTATACTTATTAAGTTCGAAATTTCAAATCAAGTACGAGGTGCTTTATATGACCAGAATAGATATTTTCTCCGGCTTTCTCGGTGCCGGCAAGACCACACTTATCCGCAAGCTCATCGCCGAAGGCTACAAAGGCGAAAAGCTGGTGCTGATAGAAAACGAATTCGGCGACATCGCCATTGACGGCGGCTTTCTCAAGGACGCAGGTGTTGAGATAAACGAGCTTAACTCCGGCTGCATCTGCTGCACTCTGGTGGGCGATTTCACCAAGGCCCTGCAGCAGGTTATGGAGCAGTTCAATCCTGACCGCATCATCATTGAGCCCTCCGGCGTCGGCAAGCTCTCCGAGGTCGCTTCCGCCGTTGAGCATGTTGAAGGCGCAAAGCTGGGCGCAAAGCTCACCGTTGTTGATGCTTCCAAGTGCAAGATGTATATGCGCAACTTCGGTGAATTTTTCAACGACCAGGTTGAATCTGCAGACCTTATCGTCCTCAGCCGCACCGGCAACATCAAGCCCGAAAAGCTTATTGAGGCTTATGAGCTGCTCAAGGGTCTTAACCCCAAGGCTGGCCTTATCTCCACCCCCTGGGATGACATTGGCGGCGAGCAGATCGTGGAAGCCATGAACACCAATGCCCTGCGCGCAGAGCTGGAGGCCATGGAGCACGAACATCACCACCATCACCATGAGCAT
>JAFQQV010000083.1 GCA_017410425.1 Oscillospiraceae bacterium | reverse complement strand
TTAAAGGAATTTCTCTCCCCCAGTCTCACGCAAGCGCTCGACAGCCCCCTCGTCAGAGGGGGCCAATAAAAGACACCGTCGCCAACTATGTTGGCAGTGGGCTGTGTATGCAAAAGAAAAATTATTCGTAAGCCTTAAGGCTTGGCCAGTTTTAAGCCCTTATAGGGCCAGTGCAAGCCACCCGCTATGCGGGTGGTCTTGACTGCTTATATTTAGCGTTTACCGCGTTTTTGCATGTAGAGGATATAGCCTGCAAGACCTATCAGAGAAATTACTGCCACGGCGAAAATGATTTTCACCAGCGCGTTTACGTCTCTTGCCTGATGGTCCCGGTCATGTGCTGCAGGGCTGTTGCTGGGAGCTGCAGTTTCAGGCGCAGCTGTGTTGGCGGGCTTTGCGGTGGGCGTGGGAGAAGGCTTTGCAGCTCTTTCATCTACATTGATGCTGAAACTGGTGCTGTGGCCTTCGTATGTTACGGTGATTTCCTGATAGCCGGCCTTGCTCAGCTCTTTGGGGCTCCAGTCAAAGCCGCTGGTCTTCAGCTCGGTTCTGCCGCCGTAGATAAGCTGCAGGCTCAGCCCGCTTAGGTCCACTGTATCGCCAACGGAGTATTCACGCCTTGTAGGCAGACTTGCAATGTCAATGGATTTGAGGATATTGCTGTCATTTACGGTCACTGTAAAGGAGCAGCTTTTGCCCTCGTATGTGACGGTAATAGTCTGGCGGCCTTCGTTTCTCAGCTTCTGGGGAGAAATTTCAAAGCCGCTGTCTATGTCAAGGTGACCGTTTTTGGTGTAGGCTCTGATAACAAGACCCTCTGCATCAATATACTCGCCAAGCTCATATTCGGTTTTGTAGGGCATGGTCAGCACGCCGATACCCTCTATGCTTGCTGCGGAGAGCTTTACTTCAATTTCAAAGTAGCAGCGCTGGCCTTCGTAGTAAACTTCCACAAGCTGCTTGCCGGGATTTGTGAAGAAACCGGGCGAGGCCTCAAAGCCGGAATGGATGATGGTGCTGCTGCCATTGTCGTAGTTCAGGCGCAGGCTGAGACCGGTGCTGTCCAGCGAATCGCCGGGGGCATAGATGAGCTTGTCGGGCAGGGTGTTGATGTCGATGTTTGTAAGCTGGGCCTCGGCAACAGTTACAAGCATGGGATCGCTTTCGGTGCTGCTTGTGTGGCTGTTGTTGTGGTTTGTGACTTCGCAGTAATAATACTGCTGTCCGGGCAGGGAGGTGTCCGGGCAGTAGCTTGCGCTGTTTGCACCGGCGATGGGCAGGGCGACAAAGCCTAGGCCGGAATACCACTGGTAGAAAAGCGTACCGCTGTCGGGAACACTGGCGCTGACATGCAGCTCCAGATAGTCGTTGACCCTGCAGCTTGCATCGCCGGAAATGCTGACCTGGGGCGCTGCCGGCTCAAAATGTATGCTGCAGCTTATGAGCCCCGGATCTTCCGACACGTTTACGAAGAAATTCAGGTCACCTGCCACCATGGACTTTCCCTCAAGGCTCAGGTGCTTGCCGGATTCGCTGGGTGTTTCCTTGATCCAGAGCCCGTCGGGCAGACCCTCTGCGATAACCGTGGCGCTGTCTGATACCGGGGCAATATATGCGTTTATCTCCTCGCCGGCCCTGTAGCTGCCAAGGGCACAGAACTCCAGAGCCTGGGCCTCGGGGAGGACAGAAAACATCATCAGCATGGCAAATACTGACGAAATAATAAACTTTTTCATGGGTTTTGCTTCCTTTCAAAGCCCCCTTTTGCTGAGCTCTGAGGGGGCAAACTGAATGCCGAGGGAATAATGGCACAAAAGTTTTGCTTTGTCAATCTGTATTATTGTGGCGGGGGAATTCTTGTGCTAAAATATAAGCAGAATAATTTTGCTAAGAGGAGGATGCACAATGGCATTTACACCCTGGTACAAGGAAATGAGCGTATACCATATCTGGCCCCGCAGTTTTTGCGACGGCAATGGCGACGGTATAGGCGACCTATGGGGCGTACTGAGTAAGCTGGACTATATCAAAAGTCTCGGCGTGGATGCTATATGGTTTTCTCCTTTGTACCCTTCTCCCAACGCTGACTACGGCTATGATATATCCGATTACATGGATATACACCCGGATTTTGGCGACCTGGATATTTTCAAACAGGTGCTGGAGGCCGCCCACAAGCGGGGGCTCAAGGTCTTTATGGATCTGGTTGTAAATCATAGCTCCGATGAGCATCCCTGGTTCAAGGCCAGCCGTGAGTCCAAGGACAGTCCCTACCATGATTATTATCACTGGAAGCCGGGACGCCGTAAGGGTAAGAAGCTGCTGCCTCCCAATAACTGGACCAGTATGTTTGAAGGCGGCGCCTGGGAGTATGATGATAACTTAGACGAATTTTATCTGCATTTGTTCGCAAAAAAGCAGCCGGATCTGAACATGGACAATCCCAAAGTCCGCGAAGAGGTGAAGAAGATTCTTCGCTTCTGGCTGGACATGGGTGTGGACGGCTTCAGGGAAGATGTTATCACCTTCATCTCCAAGGATCCCCGCATGCCCAACTCCTATCCCGCCATACCCATGGCAAACGGCATGAAGTATTTCTCGAACCGACCCGAGGTCCATGATTATCTCCGCGAATTCAAGGAGGATGTATTCAGCAAGTACGACTGCTTTGTAGTGGGCGAGAGCCCCCTTACAAACGCGGATGTGGCGCTGAGCTATGTGAGCGAGGGCCCGGATCAGGTGCTGGATGAGATGATCGCCTTCTCCCATATGGAGGCTGACTGTTTTATGACGGATGCACTGCGCATGCCTTTTAATCTTGTGAAGATGAAGAAGGCTTTCAGCGACTGGCAGTATAAGCTGGCGGGCCGGGGCTGGAATGCGCTGTACATAGAAAATCACGACCATCCACGCATCATCAGCCGTTACGGCAGTGAGCGCTATCGTGAGGAAAGTGGCAAGATGCTGGCTGCCATGTACATCCTGCAGCGCGGCACACCCTTTATATATCAGGGCCAGGAAATCGGCATGACAAACAATCCTCTGCCTGAGCTTGATATGTATAAGGACGTTATGACCCGCAACAATGCCCGTATGCTCTCCATGTTCATGCCCAAAAAGAAGGTAATGGAGAATATCCGGCAAAGCACCCGTGAAAACGCCCGCACGCCTGTGCAGTGGTCTGATAAAAAGCATGCCGGCTTCTCCAGTGCGGAGCCCTGGTTCCCCATAAACGACAATTATCACAGCGTCAATGTTCACTCCCAGGAGGAAGACCCCAACTCCCTGCTGAATTTCTACAGAAAGCTGCTGCGCTTCCGCAAGGAAAGGGAAGTGGTGCTCTACGGCGAGTATATTGAGTACATGCCTGAGGACAAGAACTTCTATGTGTATGAACGGCGTCTCAATGGCGAGAGACTGCTGGTTATCTGCGCGTTTACCGCCCGGCAGCTGCGCTTTGATGCCCCTGCCCATATCGACCTTGAGCGCTGGACATTGGAGCTTTCAAACTATGATTACTGCTTTGCCATAGGCAATGGCTTTACCATTCGCCCCTACGAGATGAGAGTTTATTCTCTCAGCGAGAGATAAAGAGAGGTGCACTTATGGAAGCAAAATTTACCCAAATTCAGGAGACGGCATATGCCAAGCTGAATATCTCCCTTGATGTGGCTGACAAGCGCCCTGATGGCTACCATGATATGATTATGGTCATGCAGACCATTTCCCTCTGCGATGATGTGACAATACGGCTCAATAATTCCGGCAAGGTCCGGGCCAAGACCAATTTCAGCTTCATCCCCGGTGATGAGCGCAATCTTGCCGTAAAGGCCACGCTGGCCTACCTCGCTGCCATCGGCGCTGAGGGACAGGGTATGACCATTACAATAGAGAAGAAGATCCCTGTAGGTGCCGGCATGGCCGGCGGCTCCACAGACGCTGCCGCGGTGCTGCGTGCCCTCAACCGTATGTATGATTTTCCTCTGAGCGCGTCCGCTCTTGAAGAGCTGTCTGCCTCTGTAGGCTCTGATGTGCCCTTCTGCGTGCGCGGCGGCACTGTGCTTGCCACAGGGCGCGGCGAAAAGCTGGAGAGCCTTGCAGACATGCCGGACTGCATTTATGTGATTTGCAAGCCGGAGTTTTCCATCTCAACCCCTGAGCTTTTCCGTAAGCTTGACCAGATGAGCCTGCGCTGCCATCCTGATACCGCCGGCATCCTTGATGCTATAAATCAGGATAATCTGGAGCAGATCTGCCGGCGCATGTACAATGTCTTTGAGGATGTGGACGACCGCAGGCTGCGTGTTGTAAAGGAAATCAAAGGCATTATGCTGGATCATGGTGCGCTGGGCGCCATGATGACCGGCACAGGCTCTGCCGTTTTTGCCATATTCCGCAAAGGGATGGAGACTGATGCGCTGGTATCGAAGCTTCGTGCAGGCTATGGCTTCTGCGAGACGGCGGAAAATGTTTCAAGGCTTATCAGTTAAATGTTTATGCAAGGAAAAAACCGTCAATACTGTATTTGTAAATAATACAGTAAGGCGGTTTTTGCTTATGGAAAAAGGAAAAGTACTTAAAATATGGGAAAAGGCTCTGCTGCTGGCTCTGAGCTTCAGCCTCTGCGCCGGGGTCTGGGCCCAGGGACGGCAGGACTCCATCAGTTCATCCCTTGTGCGCCTGCATGTGCTGGCCCACTCCAACTCCCGTCAGGAGCAGGAGCTTAAGCTGCGGGTCAGGGATGCGGTGCTTGAGTATATAAGCCCCAGGCTGGAGGGCGCGGAGACTGTGGCTCAGGCCCGGGAGATACTCCTGAATGAGATGGATGGCATAGCTATGGCAGCATCCGGGGCAGCAGAAGGCAGGGAGCTCAGACTCAGCCTGGGCGAGGAAAATTATCCCACCAAGTCCTATGAGGGCTTTCGCCTGCCTGCCGGACGCTATGAGTCTTTGCGCCTTGAAATTGGCGAGGGCAAGGGCGAAAACTGGTGGTGCATTGTGTTCCCGCCTGTCTGTCTCTCCGCGGTGCAGTCCGAACCTGTGGCTGCCGCCATGACCAAAGAGGACTATGCCCTTATCAGCTCACAGGAAGGCTGGGAACTGCGCTTCAGGACTGTGGAGCTCTGGGGCCAGCTTTGCGAAAAGCTCAGCGCCGGCCGGGGTTGAAGCGGTTTGCCCGGCTCTGCGGCTTGCTGTGCTGAGCTTTTGCCCTGGTGCCTGGATTGCTCTGTTTTGCCGGCTTTTGCTTCTGCACCCGGGCCCATACCTCATCAAAGCCCTGCAGGGCCTTGGAAAAATCAATATCCACATTTATCAACTCCTGTAATACATCCTACTCCCACTATTGCAAAGAGGTGAAAAATGTGCGATAATTCTTGCATTAAATTAAAGCGGAGGGCTTTATTATGCCTAGATTTTTTATGGCCGGCACCAATCTTCTGGGCGGCATGGCAATAATGCGCGGCCGCGATGCGGAGCATGTGAGAGTGCTGCGTATGCGCCCGGGTGAGGAACTGATAATCTGTGACGGTCAGGGCACCGACTATAAGTGCCGCCTGGTTTCTTCCGATAAGGAGCAGGCTGAGGCTGAGGTTATCGAGGTTGTAAAGTGTCCCGCTGAGCCCAGCATCAAGGTCACCGTGCTCTGCGGTCTGCCCAAGGGCGACAGGACTGACTACATAATCCAGAAGTGCGTCGAGGCCGGCGCATATGAGATAATGTTCTTCATGTCCGACCGCTGCGTTGCAAAGCCTGACAAGCCCGAGAAAAAGCTGGAGCGCTGGCAGCGTATTGCCGAGGAAGCTGCAAAGCAGTCTGGACGCGGCATAATCCCCCAGGTCAGCTGGGCCGGAGATTTTACCCAGGTGCTGGATATCGCAGTGAAGAAAGATCTGGCCCTCTTTATGTATGAAACCGGCGAGCGGGAAGCTCTCAATGCCGTGCTGGATGCAAATGCAAATGCCTCCACCGCCGCCATCATCACAGGGCCCGAGGGCGGCTTCGCCCAGTTTGAGGCTGATATGGCAAAGGTCTGCGGCCTGCACATCTGCTCCATGGGTGAGCGCATACTGCGCTGCGAAACCGCGCCCGTTGTGGCGCTGACCGCCGCCATGTATGCCACCGGAAACCTGAGCTGAAAATTATGAAAAAAGGGCGGTCGCAAGACCGCCCAAGTTTTTGCCATGGATGATTTTTTCTCTTATTTCAATTTAATTGCTTTTCTGTTTTTTGCAGTGCTGGTGTTTGCTTCACTGTACAGGGAGCTGCGCTTTGGCGGGCCTGAGCGGGCAGGGGAAGGGCTTGATAATGAAAAAGTCTTTCTGCTGCTGATCTTCTTTGCGGCCCTTATCCTGCGCCTTTGGGGCTTCGGGCTGATACCCGGCGGCATCAATCAGGACGGGGCCATGGCGGCGGTGGACGGCAAAGCTCTTGCCGATTACGGCACTGATCGCTTCGGCACATGGCTGCCTGCCCATCTCTATGCCTGGGGCTATGGTCAGATGAGCAGCCTGCTGAGCTATCTTATCGCTCTGTTTGTGAAGCTCTTTGGCCTGAGCACAGTGACCATGCGTCTGCCTCAGCTGCTGGCAAGTATCATGGGCGGAGTTTGCTTTTACCTCTTTGTGCGGGATGCCTTCGGCCGTCGCGCAGGGCTTATTGCCGCCGCGCTTATTGCCATCAATCCCTGGCATATGCTGCAGAGCCGCTGGGCATTGGACTGCAATCTGCTGCCCCATTTCTTCGTGGCGGGTCTGTGTTTCCTGAACCGGGGCCTCAGAGGCCGGAGAATCTGGCTCTATGTGTCCATGCTGTTTTTCGGCCTGTGCATGTATTGCTACGGAATTGCAATCTACAGCGTGAGCCTGTTTCTGCTTTTGACTGGCCTTTACCTTGCTGCAAAAAAGGAGCTTCGCATAGGCGAGTTTTTTGCCTGCGCAGCTTTGTGGCTTCTGCTGTCATGGCCCTTTATAATGACCATGGCCATTAACTATTTCAAATGGGACAGCATATCCCTGCCCTTTGTCACCATGCAATATTTTCCGGGCAGCGTCCGCTCCGGGGACATACTTTTCTTCTCCGATGATTTTGCAGCCCAGCTTGTGAGCAATATAAAGAGCTTTGTCAATGTTGTGCTGCTGCAGAAAAAGGATCTGCCCTGGAACGACATGCAAGGCTTTGGCAGTATGTATCTTTTCACCATGCCCCTTGCTCTGCCGGGGCTCTATGCCCTTGCAAAAGAGAAGGGCAGCGGTAAAAGTCTGGCTGTAGCCGGACTTATGACGGGCATCTGGGTTGGCCTTGTCACAAACAATGTGAACATCAACCGGGTGAACCTGGTGTTTTACTTTGTGCTGCTGCTCATTGTGCTGGGCCTGGACCATGTTATGGAGCACTACCGCCAGGCCATACTGCCCACGGTGGCAATTTTTCTCTACGCCGGTGCAATGCTGGCCGGGACTTATTTTGCTGATTATGCAGACAGCATAAAGCGGCACTTCTACTGGGGTTTTGGACAGGCGCTGGAGGCCGCGGAGGACAGTGGTGCAGACATAATATATGTAACTGCCGATGCCCAGGCCGAGGGCTACTGGAATGTCAGCGAAATAATCACCCTCTTTTATGACGGCACGGATGCTCTGTATTTCCAGGGCAAGAGCAATATCAACAAGGGTGAAGAGCTTCTGCCATATAAGCAACGCTTTGTTTACCGCAGCATGGATGACGCTGTGGTTCAGACTGCGCCTGATGGGACAGCATTTGTGGCAAAAAACTCAGATATGCTGTATTTTCCGGCAGAAGAATATGAAGTTCAATTTTATGGCGACTATATCTGCGCATTTAAGTATAAATAATAGCAAAAAAAATAAGCAGGCCTCAGCCTGCGTCATAAACATCCTTTAAAACGAAGTAAGCCTTGACTGCCGCGTTTCATTCGCATTTATATAGCAGTCAAGGCTTACTTCTCTGAATTCTTAGTATCTAACATCATTGGTTACCTCTCTTTCTTTATTAATGACACGCTACCTTTTCAACGGGACACATTCACCTAAGCACTTAATCTCATATTCTTTTATATATCTGTTCTAAGCTTTACTGTTATACAACAGGAGCTACACACGATATATATTCTTTTTTATCCCTGTATGCGGGATCACAATGTGCTTGTTTGTCCTCCTGAAATATTTTGAACCTGTAGCATGTTTACGGCCTCTCAGATCCTTGCAGTCACGATCTGGGGCTTATTTACGTGTACATGGGACTCACCCTTTCTGTGATTAAAATATAACCCAGAAAAGCGATTTTTGCAAGATGGGATACTAAACATAAAAAATAGACCTAAATTGTGCAAACATACAAAAACACTTAAAATTTCATAAGTATAAGCCTACGGTTATTGACAAATTGCACAGAAAAAGATATGATGATAGCGTTGTGGGTTTTCTATAAGGCGCCTTTTTTGATGGTACGGCAGGGTCTTTCTCTCCTTTGGGGCTCTGCCTGACGGGATAAATCCCCGGTGCGTGTGCACCGGGGATTTTTGGCAAATTTTATTATTCCTTTTTCACAAAAGCATCAGAAGCCGAAGAGAGAATCATCGTTTTCAATCCAGTCGCTGACGGGGATGGTGCGATATTCCTTTTCACCGCTGCGGATGACGACCTTGTCGATGCCGGCGTTGATTATCTGGCGCTTGCACATTGAGCAGCACATGGCGTCCTTGTAAAGCTGACCGTTTGCTTCGCGACCTACAAGATAAAGGGTAGCGCCTATCATGTCCCGGCGGGATGCGGAGATAATGGCATTTGCCTCAGCGTGGACAGAACGGCAAAGCTCATAGCGCTCGCCTGAGGGGATCTTCAGCTCCTCTCTCATGCAGCGGCCCAGATCCGAGCAGTTTTTTCTGCCGCGGGGTGCGCCGTTATAGCCGGTGGAAATAATTTCATCATTGCGCACGATGATGGCGCCGTATTTCTTTCGCAGGCAGGTGGAGCGGTCCAGTACAGCGTCTGCGATGTCAAGGTAGTAATTCTGCTTGTTGGTTCTGTTATCCATGGGGCGC
This sequence comes from Oscillospiraceae bacterium, assembly GCA_017410425.1. Lineage (GTDB taxonomy): Bacteria > Bacillota > Clostridia > Oscillospirales > Oscillospiraceae > Limivicinus. The sequence goes on along the minus strand of JAFQQV010000083.1, from coordinate 16,566 downwards.
CTCCCTGTTTTGTTTTTATAAAATATACATTATTTTAATGTCCTTCGTCAATAAAATATGGAAATATTAGCCTGACTGTGGTATGATGTCCCCATGAACAGAAGAAATTACTCCCGTGAACTGGAGCGCCTGATCGCCAAAATCGGTGAAAACAGGCCCAAAGTGCTGCTGCATTGCTGCTGCGGTCCCTGCTCCAGCTCCGTGCTTGAATATCTGACACAGCATTTTCAGCTGACGCTTTTGTGGTATAACCCCAATATCTATCCTGAGGCAGAGTATGAACTGCGCTATGAGGCTTTTATAAAAATGATTGCCGACATGGGCCTTGCTGATAAGGTGGATATAATCCGGGAAGCCTGGCGCAATGAGGAATACAATGCCGCCATTGTCGGCCATGAGGAGGCTCCCGAAGGGGGCAGCCGCTGTGCCCGCTGCTTTAAGCTCCGGCTTGAGGAGACGGCGAAAACGGCGAAGCGTCTTGGCTTTGATTATTTTTGTACCACCATAACTCTCTCCCGCCATAAGAATGCGGTGCTTATAAACGAACTGGGCGAGGCTGCCGCGGAAAGCTATGCTGTTCCCTGGCTGCCATCGGATTTCAAGAAGAAGGATGGAGAAAACCGTTCTGTGGAGCTGTGCGAACAGTACAATGTCTACAGACAGCTTTACTGCGGCTGTGAGTTTTCCCTGCGCCGCCGGGAAGAGCTGGGCTCTGAGCATGAAAGGCTCAACAACGAAAGGAGTTCGTCATGAAGGTCAGAAAAGCGATAATACCTGCTGCCGGTCTGGGCTCAAGACTTCTGCCCAACACCAAGAGCATTCCCAAAGAGATGCTTCCCCTTGTGGACAAGCCTGTTATCCAGTACATCGTGGAAGAGGCGGTTTCAGCCGGTGTTGAGGAGATTCTTATCATCACCAACCGGGGCAAAGACGCCATAGAGGATTATTTTGACTATGCCCCCGACCTGGAGGCAAGGCTTCGTTCCGACGGTAAGATTAAGGACGCTGACGCTGTGCACAATGTGGCAGATATGGCAGACATTTTCTTCCTCCGCCAGAAGGAAACCAAGGGTCTGGGTCACGCCATCTGGCGCGCCAAGAGCTTTGTGGGCGATGAGCCTTTCGGCATTCTGCTGGGTGACGATATAATGCTCAGTGAAACCCCTGTTCTCAAGCAGCTTGTTCAGGCTGCCGAGGCCAATAACTGTAGCGCTATCGCCATGCGCGAGTTCCCCCCTGAGGAAGTGAGAAAGTACTCCTCCCTCAAGCTGGAGGAAAATCTGGGCGGCGGCGTGTACCGTATCAGCGACATGAACGAAAAGCCCACCGATGAGGAGCGCCTGTCAAACTTTGCCATCATGGGCCGCTATGTGCTGACTCCTGCCATTTTCGATATTCTGGGCAACACTCCTCCCGGACGCAACAACGAGATCCAGCTTACTGACGGTATGCGCGTGCTCTGCCATCAGGAAAAGATGTGCGCCGTGGACTTTGAAGGCAAGCGCTATGACACCGGCAACCTGAAGGGCTATCTTGAGTCTATCATTGACTTTGCTCTGAAGAACGAAGAGGCCGGGGCTTGGCTGCGCCAGTTCATTATCGACAAGGCTGATTCTTTCAGATAATTGTTGACAAGGCATCCTTGCGGTGCTAAATTAAAAACACAAGTGAAAAGGGGAGCTGGGTAAGGCCCGGCTGAGACGAGATAAACATGAATCCCGAGACCCTGGAACCTGATCCGGATAATGCCGGCGTAGGAATCGGAAAACGCAAGCTTTTCATGCAGGATCAGATTTTTCTGATCCTGCATTTTGTTTGATCTTCCGGCTTCCAAATCAAAAAATGGAGGTATCACAAATGCAAACATCATCCCATCTCAAGCTCCGCGCTTTGTGCGAGGGTGCAGTACTGGTGGCCCTGGCTCAGATCCTGGGTTATATCAAGCTTTTTGAACTGCCGCAGGGCGGCGCGGTTAACTTTGGCATGCTGCCCATCTTCCTTTTCTGCGCCCGCTGGGGCTTTGGCAAAGGCATGCTGGCAAGCTTCTGCTACAGCCTGCTGCAGCTTATGCTGGACGGGGCCTATGCCTGGGGCTGGCAGAGCATGATAGGCGACTATATCGTGGCCTACACTGTGCTTGGCCTGGCCGGTCTCTTCTATAAAGATAAACACGGTCTTTATATCGGCACTGTTGTGGGCTGTGCTGCAAGATTCCTGGTTGCATATCTCGTGGGTGTCATTATCTGGGGCGAATATATGCCGGAGAGCTTTTTCGGCATGACCATGACCACACCCTGGTTTTATTCCGCGCTCTATAACGGCAGCTACATGCTTCTTGACATGCTGCTCTGCCTTGTGGCGGCCTGGCTTTTGTATAAATACATGGGCAAATATGTCCGCGGCGAGGACCTGAAGGCATAAAATACAGCTTTCCTAAAGTTTTTTGTTGACAGATTGAAATAATTTTTATATAATATCCACTCGACGGCCTAATGCCGCCGAGTGGATTTTTGTCAACTACTTCGGGATTTCCCGATGTTGAGTATTAACCTGAAAGGAGTGCACATCAATGCTTCGTACCTACCAGCCCAAGAAGCTCCAGCGCAAGAAGGAGCACGGCTTCCGCAAGAGAATGAAGACTGCCAACGGCCGCAAGGTTCTTGCCCGCCGCAGAGCAAAAGGCAGAGCTAAGCTCAGCTACTGAGACGCACCGATGAGCATGTGAACATAAATAATTAGGGCGGGTCACTCCGCCCTTTAGGTGTTTGTGCAGCTTTTTTGCTGTATCATTCGGTACACGGGCAGGAGGGGACTTGATTGGACGTCAGATGTACCCTGAAAAAGAACAGCGATTTCCGCCGCCTTTACAATAAGGGCAAGAGCGCGGTGACTCCTTACATGGTGGTGTATTGCCGCCGCAGCAAGGGGCAGAACAATCGTCTGGGTTATACGGTCTCCACAAAGCTGGGGCATGCCGTGGTGCGCAACCGCGTCCGCCGCAGACTCAGGGAGATTTACAGGCTTAACGCCCATAAACTTTCCTCCGGCTATGACATCGTTATTGTTGCCCGCACAAGATGTGTGGACGGCGATTATTGGAAGATGGAAAAGGCCTTTCTCTCCGCCTGTGAAAAGCTTGGATTGTTAAGGGAGAATGCGCAATGAAGAAATTCATGCTTGCATGCATCCGCTTTTACCGGAAAAACATTTCACCTCACACGCAGCCCTGCTGCCGTTTTATGCCCACCTGCTCGCAGTACGCCATGGAGGCCGTTGAAAAATACGGTGCCCTTAAGGGCGGCTGGATGGCCCTCCGCCGTATATGCTGCTGCCATCCTTTTTATCATGGAAAGCGAGGCATATATGATCCCGTTCCCTAATAAATAATAAGGAGTAACCTAATGGGCGAATTAGTTTGCAGAATTTTTTCCTGGCCGCTGGTAAAGGTCTATGAACTTACCGGCAACTACGGTGTCGCAATTCTGTTCTTTGCTCTGCTTGTCAACCTGCTGATGGCCCCCTTCATGGCCAAGAGCAAGAAGAGCATGATGCGCACCACCCGCCTCCAGCCCAGGATCCAGGAGCTGCAGAGAAGACACGAAGGCAACCCCCAGAAACTCAATGCAGAGATGCAGAAGCTGTACCAGGAAGAGGGCATCAACCCCATGTCCGGCTGTCTCTGGACTCTCATTCCCTTCCCCATTCTTATCGCACTGTACAGCGTTATCCGCAGCCCCATCACCAGAATGATGTTCGCCGGCCAGGAAGTGGTCGATACCCTGAGAGAGTACATGGTCGCACAGGGTTGGTACACTGAGCTTGTCGGCAAGACCGATGGCTACATCGAAATCAAGCTTGCAAACCTTGCACACCAGCATTGGGATCAGGTCCAGGCTGACCTGGCAGGCAAGATTGACGGTCTGATGAATGTTGACTTTGGCTTCCTCGGCCTGAACATGGGCGAGCAGCCTCAGTGGAACTGGTTCATGACCACCGACTTCTCCGATGCAGCCGTTTGGGTTCCCGCATTCGGTCTGTTCCTCATCCCCTTCATTTCCGCAGCCCTCACCTGGCTGTCCATGAAGATGAGCAACAAGATGAATCCCCCCTCCGCAGGCAATGCCCAGGCAGAGGCATCCATGAAGAGCATGAACATCATGATGCCCCTTATGTCCATCTGGATCTGCTTCATCATGCCTGCTGCAATGGGTATCTACTGGATTGGCAACTCCGTCTTCGGTATGGTCCGTGACTTCTTCCTGACCAAATACTACAAGAAGAAGCTGGATGAAGAGGATGCAGAGCGCGCAATTGAGCGTGCAGCCCGTGAGGCCGAGATGGAAGCAAAGCGTCTTGAGTATGAGCGCCTGAAGGCCGAGGGCAAGACCACTGCCAATGCCAACACCAGCAAGAAGAACAAGAAGGCCAACGAAAAGCAGAAGCTTGATGAGCGCAAGGCCGCTCTCGAGCGTGCAGAGCGCGCCGCCCGTCGCGAGCGTCTCGGCATTGTCGAGGACGAACTGCCTCCCTCCCAGGTAGGCAACCGCCGCTATGCCCGTGGCCGCAACTACGATCCTAACCGTTTCGCAAATCCTGAGATAGTCGCCGCAGTCGCACCCGTGGCAGAGGCCGCACCTGTTGCTGCTGAGCCCGTGGCAGAAGAAGCTGTCGTTACTGCAGCAGAATTTGTCGCCGCTGCTGAGACCACCGAAAATCAGGACTGATTTACAGGAGAATCTGACAATATGATAAAAACTTTGGAAAAGTCCGCACGCACTGAGGAACTGGCCATCGCCGAAGCTCTCAAGGAGCTGGGTATGGACCGTGACGACGTGTCTGTGGAGATCCTGGAGAGAGCCAAGTCCGGTTTCCTGGGCATCGGCGCAAGCCCTGCCGTTATCCGCGTAAGCTATGAGTGCCCCGACGAGGAGCCTGTTGTTGTCGCTGAAGCTGCCCCCGCAGTGGTTGAAGAGCCTGCAGTTGAGATCGTGGATGAAAATCCCGACTATGCTCAGATCCGCAAGTTCCTCACCGGTCTGCTGGAGCGCATGGGCGTCAAGGCAGAGATGGAGATCAGCCCCCGTGCCAACGGCGGCATCAACGTCAACCTCACCGGCAGCTCCATGGGCGCTATCATCGGCCGCCGCGGCGAGACTCTGGACGCTATCCAGCATCTCACCAATTATGTTGTTAACAAGGGCAGCGAGAAGCATCTGCACATCAGCGTGGATGCTGAGTGCTACCGCAGCAAGAGAGAAGAATCTCTCGCCCGCCTTGCTGAGAAGATGGCTGAGAAGGCTATCAAGTATAAGCGCAGCATGGCTCTGGAGCCCATGAACTCTTATGAGCGTCATGTTATCCACACCGCTCTGCAGAACTACGAAGGCGTTACCACCAGCTCTACCGGCGTTGAGCCCAATCGCCGCGTGGTCGTCTCCTATGTCAAGCCCGAGAAGCCCGATAATCGTCCCAAGAGCAGGGAGTGGGCCTGAGCTGAAAATAACAGCGAGGGTCATGCGGCATCGTTTCACGATGCCGCAACGACCGGCGCAGTTATTTTCAGCTTTCAAAACGAAAGTCAAGCTTTCGTTTTGAGTTGTTTTGCCTTTCCAGAACGAAGTCAAGCTTCTGTTTTGAATGAATGAAAAATGCTATTGCATATTTAAAATGTTTGTAGTAATATGCAAGCACATCAATCGTACTGACTGATAGATTTTTAAGTTAACTTTATGTGCATTGCACATCGGAGGTAAGATTAAATGATATTTGAAAATGTCAGAAATGCTCTTGCAGAGCAGTTTGAAGTCGATGCAGAATCCATCACCCTGGAGACCAGCCTGATTGACGATCTGGGCGCTGACTCTCTGGATGTTGTTGAACTCATCATGTCCCTTGAGGACCTCTTCGGCATCACCATTTCCGATGAAGACGCAGCTCAGCTTCACACCGTGAGCCGCATCGTTGACTATCTGGAAAAGCTTCAGTGAGCAAAAACGATTAAAAAAGACCGCAGGTTTTTACCTGCGGTCCTTTTTTGTTTTTGACATGGGGCCTATGCTGGCTTATAATAGAAAAAACCGTCGAAAGGGGTCTTTCAGATGATGCTTTCAACTATATTAAGTTTTATTCCTGTAGTTATATTTTTTGTTATCAACTGGTTTGCCGCCGGTGAGTTTTATAAGCTGGCTGAGGATAAGGGTTACCACGGCAGAAAATACTTCTGGTGGGCATTTCTGGTGCCTATTGTGGGCTATCTGCTGATTCTTGCCATGCCTGACCGGGGCGGAGAGCAGCGCACAGTATACAATCAGGATCTGCCTGAGTTATAAGATAAAGAAGGACGCCTGGGCGTCCTTCTTTATTTTAGAAAAGCTTCTATATATTCGTAGGGCACAAACTCATCATTTTTCAAAAGTTCCAGAATTTTTGCCCGGTCTGCTGCCATGCAGTCGCAGGTCTCGCCTTCAAGGAGCTTTACCTTGCTCAGATCAAACTCCTGCCGGAACAGCCACACATCACAGTGAAAGCTCAGGCCGCTGTAGCGGAAGAGAAACTGGCCGGCACTGGGGTCGAGTATGATGCCGGTCTCCTCCTCCACCTCCCGCAGGGCGGCGGTAAAGCTGTCTTCCCCGGCGGTGACAGAGCCGCCGGTACTCTCCCAGAGGCCGGGCATGCTCTTGTTTTCGCTGCGCTTTGTCAGCAGAAATTCGCCTTTGGAGTTTTCAAGCCAGATATGCACGCAAAGATGGTATTCATCCGGCTTCAGCGGCACTGCCCGAAGATGGGTCTTACCGGTGAGATTACCTTCGGCATCGTAGACATCCCAGAGCTCATCCGGCTCACACATGCGGTTGCGCCAGAGATTGACCCAGAGCACAGCGGCCTCCAGCTCCTCAACAGAGGATACCTCCGGCAGCACAGCCAGTCCCTCAGCCTCTGCTCTTGAAAGAAGGTGCTCCTTCTCCTCGTTGCTCATAGAAAGGCTGAATTTAACGGCCTTTTTACTGCCTGTATCTTTAAGCCCCAGCCGCTTTGCGATGGCGGCGCTTTCTGCGTCTGTAAGCCCTGCAAGTCCGGGCATACCAAGTATCATTCCTCTGACCTCCGCTGGAAATTTTCTTACTAAAAACTTAGCAGAGCCGGGGGATGCTGTCAACGCAAAAAGAATTAACATTTACCCGCTTGACATAGAAAAATGCAGGACTAAAATAGTAACGTTATAAATCTTTAGTTTTTCTGAGGTGACTGCAATGGTAATAAAAACCCTTGCAAAATGTTTGAGAGAGTATAAAAAAGCCACTATACTCACTCTGGTTTTTATCGCACTTGAAGTCTTTGTCGAGGTGCTGATACCCTTCCGCACCGCCGACATGGTCAACATGATAAAGGCCGGCGTGGATATGCAGACAGTGCTGCACCAGGGCATCATTCTTGTGGTGATGGCCCTTGCCTCCATGAGCTGCGGCGCAATTGCTGCGCGCACCTGCGCGGATGCGGCCTCCGGCTTTGCACGCAATGTGCGCCGTGACATGTATGTAAAGGTGCAGGAGTTTTCATTCCAGAACATTGACAAGTTCTCCACTGCCTCCCTTGTCACCCGTATGACCACGGACGTGAACAATGTGCAGATGACCTTCATGATGCTTATCCGCACTGCCATCCGCTCTCCGCTTATGTTCATTTTTGCCATTACAATGGCCTTTATTATGGGTGGTGCGCTGGCTGCTACCTTCATTGTGGTTGTGCCTGTGCTGGTCTTTGGCCTGCTCAAGGTTGCAAAGACTGCTATGCCCGCTTTCCGCGCTGTGTTCAGAAAGTACGACAAGCTCAATGAATCCATTGAAGAAAATGTGCGCGGTATGCGTGTTGTGAAGGGCTTTTCCCGCGAGGAGTATGAGAAGGAAAAGTTCGGCAGAGCATCTGACAACATTGCAATGGACTTCACCAAGGCAGACAGGATTGTTGCGCTGAATAACCCCATCATGCAGTTTTGCGTGTACTTCAACATGGTATTTATCCTCAGCATAGGCTCCATGCTGATTGTCAAATATCAGGGCACCATGATTGATGTGGGCCAGATCTCTGCAATGCTGACCTATGCAATGCAGGTACTTATGAGCCTTATGATGCTGTCCATGGTCTATGTTATGACCACTATCTCCGCTGAGTCGGCAAGACGTATTGTTGAAGTTTTGCAGGAAGAGGCATCTATCGTCAATCCTGAAAACCCTGTCATGGAAGTTCGCGACGGCTCCATTGATTTTAATGATGTCTCCTTCAAGTATTCCGACAAGGCAAAGAAATTTGCCCTGTCCGATGTGGATATTCACATTGACTCCGGTATGACGGTTGGTATTCTCGGCGGCACAGGCTCCAGTAAAACCAGCCTTGTCCAGCTTATCCCGCGACTCTACGATGTGACCGAGGGTGCTGTCAAGGTAGGCGGCGTGGATGTACGCGAATATGATCTGGACACTCTGCGCGATGCTGTTTCCATGGTGCTGCAGAAGAACACCCTCTTCTCCGGCACAATCAAGGAAAACCTCCGCTGGGGCAATGAAAACGCTACTGACGAGGAAATGATGGAGGCCTGCAAGCTGGCCCAGGCTCACGACTTTATCATGGGCTTTGAAAAAGGCTATGACCATTATATCGAGCAGGGCGGCAGCAATGTCTCCGGCGGCCAGAAGCAGAGGCTCTGTATTGCAAGAGCGCTGCTCAAAAAGCCTAAGATACTTATCCTGGATGACTCTACCAGCGCGGTTGATACCCGCACCGATGCCTTCATCCGCGAGGGCTTCAAGAAGTTTATTCCCGAAACCACCAAGATTATCATTGCCCAGCGTGTGGCCTCCGTTATGGATGCTGACATGATTATCATCATGGACAACGGCCATATTGCAGACAAGGGAACTCATGCAGAGCTCCTTGAGCGCAGTGAGATTTACCGCGAAATCTACGAGCAGCAGACCAGAGGAGGTGAAGACGATGAGTAAGCCCGCCGGCGGCCCTCCCAAGGGCGGTCTCAAGGAAAACTTCGGCGCAATTAAAAGAGCGCTTGGAAAGCTTTTCGAGTACTATCCCCGACTTGCACCCATGACCATGCTGTGCATCCTCTTTACCTCCATTGTCTCCTCCATACCCTCTCTCTTTGTTCAGAACATTCTGAGCATTGTTGAAAAATGGTATCTCAGCGGAGACTGGGCCTCTGCATGGCTTGAAATAAAGCCCTTTATTTTCCTGCTTATCGGCCTTTATGTGCTGAGCCTGGCTTCCATGCTCACCTACACCCAGCTTATGGCTTACATGACCCAGGGCTATCTCAACAAGATGCGCCGGGAAATGTTTGACAAGATGCAGGACCTGCCCATAAAGTATTTTGACACCCATCAGCACGGCGATATCATGAGCCACTACACCAATGATATCGATACCCTGCGTATGCTGGTTTCTCAGTCTCTGCCCACCTTCATTCAGTCCGGTGCAATAGTGCTGGTGGTACTTAGCATCATGCTCTACTTCAGCGTGCTGATGACTCTGGTGCTTTTTGTGGGCGTTATCGCCATGTTCTTTGTCACAAAGAAGTTCGGCGGCGGCTCTGCCAGAAACTTCATGCTCATGCAGCGCTCCGTTGCAAGGACCGAGGGCTTTGTTCAGGAGATGATGAACGGCCAGAAGGTTATCAAGGTTTTCAACCATGAGGAGCAGAGTATAGAGGACTTTGACCGCATCAACGACCAGCTGCGTCAGGATGCATACAGGGCAAACGCCTATGCCAATATGCTGGGCCCCATCATGAACAATATCGGTAATACACTCTATGTTGTAATGGCGCTTGTGGGCGGTATGTTCCTGCTTTCCGGCGTGCCCAATATCTCCCTTTCCGGCAAGGAGTTTTCCATTGCCCTGCTCATACCATTCCTCAATATGTCCAAGCAGTTTACCGGCAACGTAAACACCCTGTCCCAGCAGATAAATACCATCGTTATGGCAGGCGCCGGTGCAGGCCGTGTGTTTGAGCTTATGGACGAGGAGCCTGAGGCAGACAATGGCTATGTCACCCTGGTCAACGCCATCATTGACGAGGACGGCAACATCACCGAGACTAAGGAGCACACCGGCCGCTGGGCATGGCGCCATCCCCATGGCGACGGTACTCTTACCTATACCGAGCTCAAGGGCGACGTGCGTATGGTTGAGGTGGACTTCGGCTATGTTCCCGGCAAGGATGTTCTGCATGATGTATCTGTCTATGCAGAGCCCGGTCAGAAGGTGGCCTTCGTAGGCGCTACGGGTGCCGGCAAGACCACCATCACAAATCTCATAAACCGCTTCTATGACATTGACGACGGCAAGATCCGATACGACGGCATCAATGTCAACAAGATAAAGAAGGAAGACCTGCGCCGCTCTCTGGGCCTTGTTCTGCAGGAAACCAACCTCTTTACCGGCACCGTTATGGATAATATCCGCTACGGTCGTCTTGAGGCAAGCGACGAGGAGTGCATTGAAGCTGCCCGCATTGCAGGCGCGGATGACTTTATCTCCCGTCTGCCCGAAGGCTACGACACCATGCTCACCAACAACGGCGCAAACCTCTCTCAGGGTCAGCGCCAGCTTATCGCCATCGCCCGCGCCGCTGTTGCCGATCCTCCCGTAATGATAATGGACGAGGCCACCTCCTCCATTGACACCCGTACAGAGGCCATCGTTCAGAAGGGTATGGATAAGCTTATGGAGGGCAGATCGGTCTTTGTCATTGCCCACCGCCTTTCCACCGTCATGGACAGCGATGTTATCATGGTTCTGGAAAACGGCCGCATTATCGAGCGCGGCAACCATGAAAAGCTCATAAACGAAAAGGGTACCTACTACCGCCTTTACACCGGCGCGTTTGAGCTGGAATAATTTAAAGCCTCCCCTGTGTAAGGGGAGGTGCCCCTATGGGGCGGAGGGGTTGTTTTGACTTGCATAGATGAAAACTCTGGCAGGACAATCCTTCAGGCACGGCTAAGCCGTGCCAGCTCCCTTTGCACAAGGGAGCCTTTAAAGTGCTGCCGTCACCAGTATCCCGATATTATCCTTATAAATTTCATCGAAGTCACTCAGGGGCAGGGGATTTATTCCCTGCCCCGCTTCTATTGTGTAGCCTGGGCGGTCAAAGCTGTCGATAAACCAGTCCTTGTAGCCTGCAAAGCCGGAGGCATAGGGCGTGTCTTCGAGGGCATAGCCTGATGCGGAGGAGAGCTCCTCACCGATCTCTCTGGCTCCGGGCGGCTCAATATCCTTATACTTCCAATAAATTACCTCGCCCTGTGTATGGTAGGCCAGAATAAGCTCCGGACTCAGGGCCAGGGTATAGTCGTACAGGGCCCGGCTCTCCGGTGCGGAGAGAGGATAGGGCCCCACATAGTCGCCCGGGGCAGGGGAAACAATGCCCTGGGCGTATTTGTTTGCCTTGGCCTGCTCCCAGCCTGCGGGGTACTGGAGGTTCAGGTCCGTGCCCCGGATGTTGGCCTTCCAGTCGCCGGGGAAAGAAAACCGAGGATAGTCCGCAGCGATGTTCAGCGCTTGCCGGTGAAATTCTCCGCTCTGCAGCTCACCCGTCACAAGGTCCATGCCGTCAGGGTTCAAAGCAGGGACGAAGCTGATTGTGGCCTCAGACAAAATTTCGGCAGCGGAATAGCCGTATATATCTCTTCCTTCGGTAAAGGCGGCAGCCAGCTGCTCCAGATATTTCAGCAGCAGGGGAGTGCATATCCATTCGTTGGCGTGGTGTGTGGCGTTGTACAGAATACGCCGTTCGCCGCTGCCAATGTTCAGCCGCCAGAGAGGTCGGCCCATCACGCTTTTGCCTATCTCGCCAACGCTTATGAAGGGATAGCGGACTGCAAGGCCACGCACGCAGTAAGCCACAAGGGCGGAGCACCAGTTTATATCTGTGGGTATCAACTCAAAGCCCAGCGGTACGATTATGGAAGTCCCCGGCTCCAATCGAGTGGGAATGAGCCCCGGGTTTGCAAGCTCAATGGCTTCAACGCTGCTGTTATAGTGCAGTGCAAGGGAGTAAAGCGTATCTCCCCGATTTATTCGATGCAGGGTATAGCCGGTGTACCAGGGCAGCAGCGCCCGATGAGTTTCACGCCCGGCGATGCCATCCGGCACAAGCTTCCGCTCAGACTGAAAACGCCTGAGAGCCTCCGCTGTAGCAAGGCCGAATATTCCGTCCGTTGCAAGCCTGCCGTATCCCGCCCTGTTCAAGGCCAGCTGCAAAAGCTCCACCGATGGTCCCCGGCTTCCCAAACGCATTATGCGCATAGTGCTACCTCCTTATGATTTGCTTATCAAAGCCTATGCAGCTGAAGATATGGCCTATTACACAAAAAGATTTCGACAAAAGTCCGACAATCATTGACTAATGCGAAAAATAATCTTATACTTTTGTCGCGGCACTAATAAAAGGCTAAAAATCCGCTGCTCTGATTAAGCGCTTGTGAAAAACTGGCGAAATGAGTAAATTTCCGTTAAAAACGGTTAAATTAATTAAGGAGGAAAACCCAATGAAAAAGTATCTTGCACTGATCCTGGCTCTGTGCATGGTCTTCGCTCTGTGCGCATGCGGCGCAAAGGAAGAAGCACCTGCAGCAGCACCCGCAGCACCTGCTGCACCCGCTGAGGAAGCAGCTGCTCCTGCTGAGGCAGAAGCATGGGCTCCCGACGGACCTGTCACCATGATCGTCTCCTACAAGGCCGGCAACGGCACTGACGTTACTGCCCGTATTCTTGCTCAGTATGCTGAGAAGTACATCGGCCAGACTATCGTCATTGAGAATGTTGACGGCGGCTCCGGCTCCATCGGCTGGTCCCAGCTGGCAGACTCCAAGCCCGACGGCATGACCATCGGCTTCATGAACCTCCCCAACTTCAACTCCTCCATCGTCAAGGAGCTGGGCACCTACACCACTGCTGACTTCACCGCAATCTGCAACCACGTTACCGAGACCTCTCTGGTTATCGTCCGCGCTGACGACGACCGCTTCAATAGCATTGAAGATCTGGTAGCTTACGCCAAGGAGAATGACACTGTTGCCTCCACCAACGGCGCACAGGCTTCCAACCACATCGGCGCACAGGCCTTCGCAGTTTCTGCAGGCTTCAAGTACATCGACCTGCCCCAGGGCAACACCGCTGACGAGCTGCTGAGCCTGCTGGGCGGCGAGGCTGACTGGTGTGTTGCAAAGGTCGCTGACATTGCCGGCCGTACCGACGTTAAGGTCCTTGCAGCATTCGCTCCCGAGCGCGTTGCTGAGTATCCCGATGCTCCCACCCTGGCTGAGTGCGGCTACTACGATCAGTGGCTGGGCTCCTCCCGCTGCGTTGTTGCTCCCGCTGGCGTCACCGCTGAGATGGTAGAGTTCTATGAGCAGGCATTCAAGGCCACCATGGAAGATCCCGAGTATCTTGAGGCTGCAAGCGAGTTTGCAACCGATTTCAAGACCTCTGAAGAAACCGCAGCTCTCATTGAGCAGCAGCAGGCATTCACCGAAGGCCTTTCCGAGGGCTTCTGGTTCGAATAATTTCTGAGCCAATTTTTATACACAGCCTTTGACTTATGAAGGGCAGGGCGACCTGCCCTTCATTTTTAGAGTTATTTTCATAACAGACAGGAGGGATCTCCCTTGAAAATGAAAAAGACAGACTTTGGCGTTGTGGGCTTCATGTATGCTGTCTGCGCCTTCTTCTATGTCTACAGTTTTGATCTTGCTGATGGCAGCGAGACCTATCCCCGTTTTACCATTTACCTTCTCTTCGGCCTTACCACCCTCTATCTTGTGCAGATGATTCTTACCGCCCGCAAGTTCGGCACCGAGAGCGGCGTGGACGAGGTTTTTGCAGGCTTCAAGCCGCTGCAGTTTTTCGTTTCCCTTGCGCTCACCGTTGTATACTTCCTGATGATGAAATATCTGGGCTTCTTCAGCGCAACAGTGGTGTTCATGTTTGCATCCCTGCTTTATCTGAAGGTGCCTGTTTTACATAGTGTGATAAGCGTTGTGGCTATCAATCTGCTTATCTATCTTGCATTCGTTCAGTTTCTGGGCGTCCGGCTGCCTGCCGGTCTGCTGTTTTAAGGAGGTGGCGGACAATGCTTGAAACCTTACAGCTTATGGGCGAGGGCTTCATCAATGCCCTGACCTTTGTAAACCTGCTGGCAATGGCCGGCGGTGTCACGCTGGGTATTGTCATTGGCTGTCTGCCCGGCCTTTCCGCCGCAATGGGCGTTGCGCTGATGCTGCCCCTTACCTTCACCATGCCTGCCGATACCGGTCTTATCGTCCTGGGCGCCATCTACTGCGGCGCAATCTTCGGTGGCTCCATTTCCGCAATTCTTATCCACACTCCCGGTACTCCTGCATCTGCCGCCACCGCCATCGAAGGCTATCAGATGACCCTGCAGGGCAAGGCCGGTAAGGCACTGGCTACCGCCTGCTGGAGCTCTTTCTGGGGCGGCCTGCTCAGCTGCATCTCTCTGTACTTCTTCTCCCCGCTGCTGGCTCAGCTGGCGCTGAAGTTCATGTCCGCAGAAAAGTTCTGGCTGGGCATCTTCGGCCTTACCATCATCGCCGGTGTTTCCAGTAAGTCCATCGTCAAGGGCCTTATGTCCGGCGCTCTGGGTCTGCTGATCTCCACCATCGGCCTTGACCCCATCATCGGCACCAAGCGCTTCATGTTCGGCCAGAGCTTTTTGGCTGAAGGCATCAACACCACCTGCGCCCTCATCGGTCTTTTCTCCATGTCCCAGGCATTCATCCTTGCCGAGGCTGAGATCAAGAAGAGAGCAAAGGCCAGCAAGTTTACTGATAAGATCACCCTGAGCAAGGAAGAGAAAAAGATGCTCCGTCCCACGGTCATCCGTTCCTGGCTCATCGGTAATGTTATCGGTATCCTTCCTGGTGCCGGCGCATCCATCGCCTGCTTCATGGGATATAACAATGCAAAGCAGTTTTCCAAGCATAAAGAGGATTTCGGCCATGGCGCCATTGAGGGTGTCTGCGGCTCTGAGGCTGCAAACAACGCCGTTACCGGCGGCTCCCTTATCCCCATGCTGACTCTCGGTATCCCCGGTGAGTCTGTTACTGCGGTTTTGATGGGCGGCCTTGTTATCCAGGGCCTGGCTCCCGGACCCGAGCTCTTTACCAAGCATGCCGCAATGACCTATACCTTCTTTGCCGGCTTTGTTCTGGTTCAGTTCTTTATGCTGGCTATTGGCACTCTGGGCTGCCGTGGCTTTGCCCAGATCTCCAGACTCTCCGATGCTATTCTTATCCCCTGTGTCACCGTTCTGTGCTTCGTAGGTTCCTACGCTATCCACCGCAACATGAGCGACGTTGTCGTCATGCTCATATTCGGTGTGCTGGGCTACCTGATGCGTAAGTTTGACCTGAATACGGCGGCGGTTGTGCTGGCTTTGATACTGGGCCCGATTTCGGAAAAGGGCCTGCGCGGTGCGCTGCGTGTCAGCGGCGGCGACATCATGTGCCTCTTCGAATCCCCCGTGTGCTGGGTTCTTATCATTCTGAGCATTGTGGGTATCTTCTCCCCCTTCCTTATGTCCAAGTTTGAAAAGAAGGTTGCCGGCGTAGAAGTTCCGGACGAAGAGTTACAATAAAAATATTGAAAAGAACAGCTCCTCTGGAGCTGTTCTTTTTTGCCTCATGTCTGAAAAAGATTTTCATTGTGAAATCTGCATAAAAATCACATGCAAAATTTGGCTTGCAAAGAAGGCTCATGTACTATAAAATGTATATGGCTTTTTGTGCCATATTCTGACTGCATGGGCGGCACTCCACAAAATGCTTCCCATAGCTTTAATAAGGAGGAAAACACATCCCTGTGGCTCAGGGTGCGGCAGTGTGGAGACCTGTCGTAATGCGGGAGGAGAAATCCCCCGTGAGGATACGGAGGCGGAGGCCCCGTGTTTAGAGTCGTAAAAATGGCAACTGTTCAGCTGAAAAACATCAAGAAAGTCTATCCGTTCGTAAGTGGCGAGGGCAAGAAGAAAAAGAAGAAGGACGCTCCTGCTGAGGAGAAGAAGGTCAATCTTCAGATCACCGACGAAGGCGTTGTCGCCGTTCAGGAGTTCAACCTGGATATCGCTGACAAGGAATTCATCGTTCTGGTCGGCCCCTCCGGCTGCGGTAAGTCCACCACCCTGCGCATGGTTGCAGGTCTGGAAGAGATTTCCGGCGGCGAACTGATTATCGACGGTAAGGTCATGAACGATGTGGCCCCCAAGGACAGAGACATCGCAATGGTTTTCCAGAACTACGCTCTCTATCCCCACATGACCGTTTATGAAAACATGGCCTTCTCCCTGAAACTGAAGAAGGTTCCCAAGGATGAGATCGCTCAGAAGGTTCGCCAGGCTGCTGAGATCCTGGACATCGTCGAGCTGCTCGACCGTAAGCCCAAGGCTCTGTCCGGCGGTCAGAGACAGCGTGTAGCTATGGGTCGTGCAATTGTTCGTACTCCTAAAGTATTCCTGATGGATGAGCCGCTGTCTAACCT
>JAFQQV010000082.1 GCA_017410425.1 Oscillospiraceae bacterium | reverse complement strand
TCCGTCATTTGCTTTGCAAATGACACCTCCCGCCTGTGCCCCAGAGGGTACATCAGAGGGAGGCTTTCCGCTACGGCGGAACTACTCATAGGCGTAGCCTTTTTGGAACCACAGGCATAGCCCGTGGTTTTCGGGTGACAATTAAAAAATGCAGAGTCTTTCGACTCTGCATTTCTATGTTTTCCACGGTATCAGATCTCAATCTTTGCGCCCATAAGCTTTGCAAACTCACGGACAATGGCGGTGTTGCCGGGCCATGCAGGAGAGGTGACCAGGTTGCGGTCAACCACAGCGCCGTCCATGGCACAGTCCACATACTCGCCGCCAGCCAGAGTGACATCGGGGCCAACTGCGGGGTAAGCGGTGGCTTTGTAGCCGGCCAGCACGCCTGCTGCTGCCAGCAGCTGGGGGCCATGGCAGATTGCGGCAACGGGCTTGTTTGCAGCGAAGAACTCACGGGTAATTTCTCTTACGCGGGCATTGAGGCGGATGTACTCAGGAGCGCGGCCGCCGGTGATGAATAGGCCTTCATAGTCCTCGGTCTTGACTGCATCAAAGTCAGCGGTCAGGGCGAAGTTGTGGCCGCGAAGCTCGGTGTAGGTCTGCTCGCCGAGGAAGTCATGTATTGCAGTGGCGACGGTCTCGCCGGCCTTCTTGTCGGGGCATACTGCGTCTACCTGATAGCCAAGCACACCCAGTGCCTGGAAGGGTACCATGGTTTCGTAATCCTCGGTGAAATCGCCGCAGAGCAGAAGAACTTTCTTTGCCATAATAATTTCCTCCTTAAAATTTTTCAGTGTTCCGTTAGGGCTAAGATTATTATAAACCCGTGAAAATGCCAGTTCAATCTATCTTTGAAAAAATACTGTTAATTTTACTTATACAAAGGAAAACTTTTTATTAAGCTTTCCTCTTTCGCCTTGATAATTCACAATGCTGGGGATAAAATCCTTTTCAAGTGAACTCTATTGTTTTTCCTGGAGGAAACATGGATAAAAAAAGCAAAAACATAATGTTGATTATAGCCTTTTCCATCGTCATGTACGCGGCGGTCATGAATTTGGGCGTTGTGCTGAGTTTTCTTGGAAAGCTTGTATCCCTGGTGCTGCCGCTGGTGATCGGTCTTGTGCTGGCCTTTGTGCTGTCGGTACCCATGAACGGCTTTGAAAATTTACTGAGAAAGCTGTTTTCCGGCACAAAAAATCCTGTAAAGGAAAAGTTCCTCACGGCGGCAAGCTTTTTGCTTACCATCGCAACCGTACTTTGCATTGCAGTTCTTGCAGTCACCATGCTCATTCCGGAGATTGCCCGCTCCATTATGGGCGTTGTGGAACAGGCGCAGCTCAAGCTGCCCCAGTGGCTGGCTGTGCTCAACAGCTATAATATTGATACCCAGCAGATAAGCGAATGGCTCAATTCCATCAATGCAGAGAGTCTTTTGTCTACCCTTACAGGCAGCGCAGGCTTTGTGCTGGACTCTGTGCTGGATATCTCCACCACCATAGTTTCCGCCGCAATAAACACGGGCCTCGGTTTGGTTATAATGGTCTACGTGCTCTTAAGCCGCAAGACCCTCAAGCATCAGTGCCACCGTGTGCTCTACGCCTATCTCAGCCGTGAAAAGGCTGACAACATTGTCCATGTGGCAAGCCTTATCTACCAGACCTATGCCAAGTTCTTCTCCGGTCAGTGTCTGGAGTCATGCATTCTGGGAAGCCTTATCTTCATCGCCTTTTCCATTGCCCGCCTGCCTTATGCCGGGCTTATTGCGGTACTTACCGCTCTGTGCGCTTTTATCCCTTATGTGGGTTCTTTTATCTCCTGCTGTATAGGCGCCCTGCTGACCCTGCTTTCAAGCCCTGCTCAGGCTATGCTGTGTATTGTGGTCTATCTTGCGGTACAGTTTATTGAAAATCAGTTTATCTATCCCAACGTTGTGGGTAACTCCGTCGGTCTGCCCCCTCTGTTCACGCTGCTGGCTGTAATGCTGGGCGGCAAGCTTTTCGGAATACTGGGCATGATCTTCTTCATCCCGCTTATGGCCGTGGTCTACGCCCTTGTGCGCGAGGATGTGCAGCGCCGGGATGTTAGAAAGCCCATTCCCAGAGACTCAAAATTTTCACCTTAAATAAATACCGCTGTATCAAAGATACAGCGGTATTTATTATCAAAAGGTAAATTTAAGAATCCCAGCGGGTCGGGGATGTTGAAATTTCTTTTACTTGTGCTATAATTTATAGTTGCTGAATTATCTGATTGTATATCCAAGGAGGAAGCAAATGGCAAAGAAACAGTTCAAGGCAGAATCCAAGCGCCTGCTGGACCTGATGATCAACTCAATCTACACCAACAAGGAAATTTTCCTGCGTGAGATCATCTCCAACGCCTCCGACGCTATAGACAAGCTCTGTTACCTCTCCCTCACCGACAGCAATGTAGGTCTGAGCCGGGGAGACTATAAGATAGAAATTATCATCGACAAGGATCAGCGCACCATCACCGTCCGTGACAACGGTATCGGCATGGATGCAAATGACTGCGAAAACAATCTGGGCGTTATCGCAAAAAGCGGCTCTTATAAGTTCAAGAACGAAATGAATGCCGCCCAGGCCGAAAGTGAAGATCTGAGCATTATCGGTCAGTTCGGCGTAGGCTTCTACTCCGCCTTCATGGTGGCAGACAAGGTCACCGTCCTCAGCCGCAAATACGGCGAGGAAGCAGGCGTAATGTGGGAAAGCAAGGGCGCCGATGGCTACACCCTTAGCGAAGCTGAAAAGGCCAGTGTGGGCACCGACGTTATTATGCACATCAAGGACGATGGCGAGGAAGAAATGTACTCCGAATTTCTCCAGAGCTGGAGACTGCAGGAGCTGGTGAAAAAGTACTCCGACTATGTGCGCTGGCCCATCATCATGGATGTTGAGCGCTATGAGCACGTCAAAACCGGTGAGACCAACGAGGACGGCAGCCCCAAATTCGAGTTCAAGACCTTCAATGAAAAGCAGACCATCAACAGCATGATCCCCATCTGGCAGCGCTCCAAGAGCGAGGTCAGCGATGATGACTGTATTGAGTTTTATAAAGAAAAGTACCACGACGACAAGGACCCCAGTGCGCTGGTGCGCATAAACGCCGAGGGCGCAGTAAGCTACAAGGCCATGCTCTTTGTCCCCTCCCAGCAGAACGAGATGGTGTTCTATGCCGACAGAAAGCCCGGCATCACCCTCTATTCCAACGGCGTTATGATAATGGAAAGCTGCGAGGATCTGGTGCATCAGTATTTCAGCTTTGTCAAGGGTGTGGTGGACTCTCCTGATCTGTCCCTGAACATTTCCCGCGAGATACTGCAGCATGACCGCCAGCTGAAGATTATCGGCAGCAACATCGAAAAGCGCATTAAGTCCGAGCTTGAAAAGCTTATGCGCAACGACAGACCCAAGTACGAGGAGTTCTTCAAGCACTTCGGCATGGATCTCAAATGCGGCGTCTGCGATGAATACGGCATGCACAAGGATTTCCTGCGCGACCTGCTGTTGTTCTACTCTTCCGAGGACAAGCAGATTTCTCTCAAAGAGTATGTTGAAAACATGCCTGAGAGCCAAAAGGCCATATACTATGCCTCCTCCGACAGTATAAAACACGCCATTGCCCTGCCTCAGTGTGAAGAGGTCAGAAAGCGCGGCTACGAAATGCTGTATCTGGGCGGCCCCATTGACGAGATGGTCCTGGCCTCCCTCATGGAGCAGGACGGCAAGAGCTTCTGCAATGTAGTTACCGATGATCTGGGCTTTGACACCGATGAGGAGAAGAAAGCCGCAGAAGAGCTGGAAAAAGAAAACAAGGACTTCCTCGGCTTCGTCAAGGATGCTCTGGGCGAAGCTGTGGCAGATGTACGCCTGAGCCGTAAGCTTGCGTCCCTCCCCTGCTGTCTGACCACCGAAGGCGGCCTGACTCTGGAGATGGAAAAGTATTTCCGCAACGGCCCCAGCGAGGAAATGCGCAGCATCCGCGCCACCCGCATTCTGGAGCTCAACGGTGAGCATTCTGCTGTTGCAGCTGTAAAGAACGCATGGGAAAGCGGCGACAGCCACAAGGCAAAAGAGCTCTCCTGCATACTTGCAAGACTGGCTGAGCTGATGGCCGGCGCCGAGATCGAAGACCCTACAGAGTTTGCAAGGCTGGTAAGCGGGCTGTTCTGAAATTTGTCCCTTGCCTCCCCCTTTGGGGGAGCTGGCTGCGTGAAAACGAAGCCGGATAGGGAAACATTATATTGTTAATTGGAGAAATAAATGAAAAAAAGGCTGGGAATATATATCCATATACCTTTCTGCGCCAGCAAGTGCAGCTACTGTGACTTTTATTCACTGCAGGGCTGCGACTATCTGATGCCCGAGTATCAGGAGGCGCTGCTGGATCATATTGCGGAGTCCTCCCACTCCATAAAGAAGTATCATGTTGACAGCATATACTTCGGCGGCGGCACGCCCAGCTTTTATGGTGCAGACAAAATCGTTGAGATTCTGGATGAGCTGAAGCTCAACGGCAATGTTCGCCTGGACGCTGAAATTACAGTTGAGTGCAACCCCGACTCCATAAGCTTGAATGCAATGAAGCTGCTGCGTGAGCAGGGTGTAAACCGCCTTTCCATCGGCATACAGGCAACTGACAACAATCTGCTCAAACTCATCGGCCGCAGACATAACTACATGCAGGCCCAGAAGGCTGTGCAGGATGCAAGACGTGCAGGCTTTGACAATATCAGCGTTGATTTGATGTATGGCCTGCCCAGCCAGACCAAGACCGACTGGGCTGAGACTCTCGCCCAGATTGTCACGCTGCATCCCGAGCACATTTCCTGCTACGGGCTGAAGCTGGAACCGGGCACCAGAATGTACAAGGAATACTACGACTCCCCCATTCTCCCGGACGATGACGAGCAGGCAGACATGTACTCCTATGCCGCCGAAATGCTGGAGCGTTACGGCTACAAGCAGTATGAGATTTCCAACTTTGCCGCCCCCGGCTATGAATCCAAGCACAATCTCAAATACTGGAACATGGACGATTATATGAGCTTCGGTCCCGGCGCCCATTCTTCTATCGGCAATCTGCGCTACAGTTTTATTAAGGATCTCAAGCAGTACATCTACGGTGTTCATAAGAAGATCAGCATCATAGATGAGTACGAACAGATTGACCCCATGGAGCGGGCTGTTGAATACATCATGCTGGGCATGCGTACTTCCCGCGGCATCTCCGAGTATGACTACCGCACCAAATGCCAGTGTGACTGGAAGCCCATTGTCAAGGTGCTGCAGGCTTTCCGGGAAAAGGGCTGGGTGGAAAAAACCGAAGATCGCTGGCACTTCACGGTTCCTGGTTTTCTGATTTCCAACACGCTTATCGGCATTCTGCTTGAAACTCAGGCCAGCAGCCGCATCGCCGGTACCCCCTGGATGAACGAGGCAGAATACGCCGCAAGCCGCATAGACCTGCCTAAGGGCGAGCTTGAGTTGTTTGAAGAAATGTATGCTCAGCACAAGAATGAGGATTAAACATTGAAAAACAAACGCAAAAATATCAGCGTCGAAAAGACCGGGGATGATGCATATTCCCGCATTGTCGACGCTGCTCCCAACACAGAAAAAACAAATAAGCCGAAAAAGGCCAAGAGAAAAAGCCGTGTCCTTATCGTGCTGATTATCCTGCTGAGTCTTGTGCTGCTCGTTCTGGGCGGTATGGGCGTTGCAGGCTACATGGTCACCAGCCAGGACGCAAACTTCCCCAACGTGTTCATAGACGGCATAAACGCCGGTGGGCTCAGCCGGAGCCAGACTGTAAAGCTGCTGGAGGACAAGGGCTGGAGTGAGCGCGTGGGCGGAGAGCTCAAAGTAAGCATTCCCGGTGATGTAAGCTTCACCCTTGATTTTGTCACCGCAGGAGCCGAGCACAGCGCCGAACAGGCTGCGGAAGCTGCCTATGCCTACGGCCGCAGTGAAAACATCCTTAATAACCTTTTCACCTATATTAAAAGCTACTTCATCCCCGTGGATGTGGACATGTACGAGAAGACCCTAAACGACGACTACATCGATGCATCCATCGACAGAGCCGTAACCCTGATGGAGAGGGAAACCGGCAAGACCGGCCACGAGGTTGACAAAGAAAATTGCTGTATGAGCATGGTCAAGGGCGGTGGCGAGATAAAGCTTGATGAAGCTCTGCTGCATGATACCATCACCCAGGCCCTGAAAGACGGCCGGGATGAGCTTGAATTCGACACCCTTGCCCAGACCCTTGTTGCGCCGGATTTTGCAAAGCTCTATGCTGAACTTGCTGTGGAGCCCCAGAATGCGAGCTTTGATGAAAACTTTGAGATAGTTCCTGAAGTTATCGGCTGGAGCTTTGATGTGGAAGCCGCAAAAAAGCTTTGGCTTGACGCGGAGCCTGGCGAGGAGATCGTTATCCCCCTGCAGAAATCTCTGCCGGAAATCGACAGCGAAGCCCTGCGCAGCCTTCTCTTCCGGGACAAGCTGGGCAGCCAGACCACTTACTACACCTGGTCCTCCGCAAACCGCATCGGCAACATCAAGCTTGCCGTGGATAAAATAAATGGTTATGTGATGCTGCCGGGAGATACCTTCTCCTTCAATGAAACCCTGGGCCAGCGTACCGAGGAAGCGGGCTTCCGTTCCGCCAGCGCGTACAATGACGGTCAGGTGGTCGAGGCCATAGGCGGTGGTATCTGTCAGGTCAGCTCCACCCTCTACTGCGCCCAGATGTACTCCCAGCTCAAAACCACAAACCGCGTCAACCACTATTTCAAGGTGGATTATCTGGACTATGGTATGGATGCCACTGTCAGCTGGAAGAATCCCGACTATAAGTTTACAAACTCCAGAGAGTTCCCTGTAAAGATCGTGGCCTACTGCGACGAAGAAAACAGCGCACTGACCATTGAAATCTGGGGCACCGATCTGGACGGCAGCTATGTACAGCTGCGCCACACTTCTGAACCTGTGTACGACGAAGAATGGACCGAAACTCTTATCGGCTACACCGTGCGCGGTTACCGGGATGTATACGACGCCGAAGGCAACTGGCTTAAAACTATAAACGAGCCCGGCGGTGTGTACTACTTCCATGAGGAGGATATACAGTGGCCTCCCGAGAAGGAAGCACAGGAAAAAGAGCTGCTTGAAGGCGCTCTTGATGTGCTGGAAGAGCTGGAAAAAGAAAACGCCGAAGGCGGGGATGGGGGCTACCTCTTTGACCCGGACGAATATATCGGCGGATATGACATTTACGCGTAAAAAGATTTTTTAGCATATACAGACAGGAGAAAAGAGCATGGAAAAGAAGACCTTTTACATCACCACACCCATTTACTACCCCTCTGACAAGCTGCACATAGGTCACACCTACTGCACCGTTGCCACCGATGCCATCGCACGCTACAAGCGTCTGCGCGGCTTCGACGTCATGTTCCTCACCGGTACTGACGAGCACGGCCAGAAGATCGAGGAGAAGGCAAAGGAAGCAGGCCTGACCCCCCAGCAGTTTGTCGACCGTATCGTCACCGGCGAGAACGGCATTCTGGATCTGTGGAAGCTGATGAACATCTCCAACGATCGCTTCATCCGCACCACCGACGACCACCATGTCGAATCCGTACAGAAGATTTTCAAGAAAATGTACGACAAGGGTGACATCTACAAGGGCGCATATAAGGGCAAGTACTGCACCCCCTGTGAGAGCTTCTGGACCGACAGCCAGCTGGTGGACGGCAAGTGCCCCGACTGCGGCC
>JAFQQV010000081.1 GCA_017410425.1 Oscillospiraceae bacterium | reverse complement strand
CTTGTCCAGATCGTCCCTCACGGTAGGCTCGCCGCCGGAAAGCTGAATGTTGAAGGGGCCGCCGTGCTCCATCAGCATATCGTACTGCTTTGCTATTTCTTCAAGGCTCAGGTCAGTATCGGTATCATCCACACCGGCAGAGGCAAAGCACACCGGGCATTTAAGATTGCAGCGCTTTGTAAGCTCCAGCAGCACACAGCAGCCGTCCCGCTCATGGTTCTGGCAGAGGCCGCAGTCATAGGGGCAGCCTTGCTCCACCAGCTTTGCCCGCACCGGCAGCACCCTGCCGTCGGCATCGTTTGCGCCCCATGCCCTGTAGCTTTCAACATCGCCCTCCCAGATGAGAGTGCGGAAGCTGCCGTGCTCCCAGCAGCGTTTTTCCATATAGATATTGCCGTCCTCACCCAGCACCTTGCTGGCCGGAATTTTACTGAGGCAGACGGGACAGACGCTCATGGTTTTTCCTATAAGCATTTTATATAAGACCCTTGCTTTCCAGTATTTCCATGCACTTTTCGTAAACCGCCGCTATGATTTGCGGGCAGTACTGCACTTTTTTTGCAGGGCTTGTGCCCACGATATCCCGACAGTCGATGCTGCCGTATTCCAGCATCATTTCCTCCTCAAACCACTTGGAAAACTCCGCCATGGCTGACTTGTGATGAGGGCTGTCATAGTCCATATCAGCGGGCTTGCCGGTGAAATTGGAAATAAGACAGCAGCCCGCCGCCATACAGCCGCATACGTCGCCGCTGCTGCCGATGCCGCCGTTGAGCCCCTGCATCATGCGCACAAGCTGGGGATTTTCTTCCCCCGTGGTATCAAGCAGCAATATGGCAAGTATCTGTCCGCAGGCGTAGCCGTAGCGGCTAAGCTCCATTATCCTCTCTTCAAGGTCCATCCGCTCACATCCTTTCGCATACGAAAAGCACATAGCTCGCCTTTTTCCCCGTGGGCAGGCAGCCGCTCTCATCCTTCCACAGCGCTTCCAGATAATATTCCTTCCACGCATCGGACATGTCCTCCATGTGCCTTACCGCAAAGCCTGCGGCTCGCACATCGTTGAGAAGCTTTACCACATCTCTTGTAATGTCCGAGAAAACCAGCTTGCCGCCCTTTCTGAGCATCCTGCCGGCCTCTTTGAGAGCCTTTGGCACATTGCCGCTTATGAAAAAGCTGCACTGGCTTATTATACCGTCAAAGACTGCATCTTCATAGGGGGCTGAAAGATAGTCCCCCTCCGTCACATCCTCGCCGCGTGGGACAAGGTCAATACCCTCCGCCTCGTGACCCAGAGAGCGGAGAAGTCTCACGGTGTCGCCGTTTCCCGCTCCCATATCCAGCCATCTGGAGGGCGTATCAAGAAAGGCCAATTCTATAAGATAGCGGCTGTGTTCCTCGCCGCCGGGATGTGAATTCATTACTTATCCTCCAAAGCCTTCTCCACCGACAGCACCTTGCCCAATGCCAGCTCCTCCGGCACGTACACAAAGCCGCAGCCGGGGCAGACAGGCAGCTCTACGGGAAAACCGTTGTCCAGATACATGAACTTGGCCTTGCCCTTGTGGAGCTTGACCTTACACTTCATGCACGTGAGCTTGCCTTCCGGGTCGATTGTGTAGTAATTCTTTTCAGCCATTATAGCCTCCTTATGTCAGCGGTTGACGATGTTCATGCGGTGGCTGTATGCACGGTGCACCAGATATCCGTTCTCCGTCTCCTCGTACCTGACCCAGAAAGTCACATTGCCAAGGCGGGCGCGGGTCAGATACAAGCCGCTTTCCTCATCCAGAATAGCCTCGCCTGTCTCTCTCAGGCTCTGCATGACACGCAGCACATCGCCCTTGAGTATCATTCTGTCATCCATCATTTCTTCCGCATCCGCGGTAAATTCAAGACTGAAGCCCAAATCCACTTTCAAGACCTCTTCATTCCAAATTTCTTCAAGCAGCTGATTTCTCAGACTGAGCCTGTTATAACGCTTTGCGCTGATATCCGGGCAGGAGTCTGCGGCAGTGCCGTAGACAAGCTCCAGAACATGCATGGACTCTCTGCCCTCCCTTGCAAAGCGGTCACGGCAGGCCATGCAATAGCTCAGATAGGGAAGCTCTGAGCGCTCAAGGCACTTTTGAGTCATTTCCTTTGCCACTTCTCGGTTTGTATACTGGGTCAGACCGCCGTAGCCGCAGCAGGGGGATTTATCGCCGCTATACTCCGTCTCCTGCACCTGACAGCCCAGAGCCTCCGCAATGCGCCGGATACTCTGCTGTGTCTCAGCGTCCCCTCTGGCGCCGCAGGAGTCGTGCAGGGCCACGGGCTTATCCGCCCTCTTGGCCTTTTCCGGCAGACCTATATTTTCAAGAACCGACCAAATACCGGTCACATTCCCGCAGTCATGGGACTTAAGCTCCTTCATGCAGCTGGGGCAGCCTGCAATTATGGTGGGAGAACCAAGCTCAATGAGCTTATCATTGAGAAATTTCACCGTATCATCATACATCTCGTAACGTCCGGCCCAGTTGCAGATAGCGCCGCAGCAGCCCAGCATCAGCGCCACACCGCCCTCAAGCCTCTCACACAGGTCAAGGTAGGCCGCCCTCACCGTGGCAGGGGCAATGG
>JAFQQV010000080.1 GCA_017410425.1 Oscillospiraceae bacterium | reverse complement strand
TGGCTTCATCGGATTCGCCAACGCCCCACTGCTTGCACAGCCAGCGGCCGTAGAAGATATAACCGCAGAGCAGGAGTGCAGTGCCAATGACAACGAACAGAATACCAGACATTAGTATACTCTCCCTTCAATTATATCATTGGGGCAAAGTTGCCCTCCAGGATTTTCCTTGCTCCCCTTCCGGGTGGATTTGAAAGGAAGCTGTTTGTAGAAATTTCCATTGCTGCTATGTGATACTCCATCCAACCATGGAGTGCCAGCCGAAAGTATTTGCTGAAGCGGGTCTTTTTTATAAGCTTCTTCGCCTCAGGCTCGATAGTATCTGCGAGAACAACCAGAGTCGCAAATGTGGACATATGCTCCTTATGGGGCTTCACGCGGGCAAGAACCGAATTGCGTGTAATGTCAATATGCTTCTGAAGCTCTTCAGCAGTCAGATTATCGCAAAGATGGAAATACACATATTCATGATTTTCCACCGCGCTCAGAACGTGCTTCTTGCTGATGAGATAATTTTCATCGCGAAGGAAGAAGTTTGCGGCCGCAGAATAATATGTACCGTCAAGCATCACATCGCGTTCAATATCGTAATGATGCGAGTAGGCATTAAGCAGTTTTTCCAGACGCTCCTGCTTGCTTATTTCCATTTGCTCCCTCCTTTTGAAAACAGACATTTTGAAACCGCTAGGTTTTCATCTCTTTGTGTTTAGTAATTATATACCTTTTTCTTTTCTTTGTTAAGGGCATTTAACATTTTTGTGTATTTTTTGTGAACAGGCTGAAAAAGCGGCTCTTTTCAGGCTCATTTTTCGGTCATTTTTCCATGTTATTCGTCACTTTGCACAAGTTTCGCGCTTTTTGTATATTTGTTATAAAAATGGCATTCATATTTTGCCGTATTTGTTAAAAAAACAGCATAGCCGTGATACAAAACGACCATGCTGTTTTATTTTTCTTTTCCAGAATTTACTCCTGCAGCGTGTTTATCAGATGCTTCATGTGTATACTCATAGCGTGGCGGGCACCGGCCTCATCTCTTTTGAGCAAAAACTCCAGAATTAGCTTATTATCAGCCACCGCAATGTCCTGCATTGATTTACGGTTATGTGAAATCTGCAGGATTTCATTTACCGCGCTGTTTATGATGGGGTAAAGTCTCCGCATATACTCATTATGTGAGGCCTGAATTATGGCAAAATGGAACTCCTGATCAGCGCCGGGCCAGTCCCCTCCCTCTCTGGAGAGCTGCTCCATACGCTCTGCCTTGCGGCGTATGTTCTCCAGCTCCTCATCCGTTGCGCGCTGGCAGGCCAAAGCAACAGTAGCAGGCTCAAATATCAGGCGCATTTCAAACAGATCCGAGGCCCTGACACGGGAACGTACATCAGCAAGGGAAGAAAGATCCATGCCCTTATCTGGCAGTTCCTTTGCCACGAAGGTACCCTTACCACGGCGAATTTCCAGAATCCCCTGGGTAACAAGAAAAGATATGGCTTCACGCAGCGTGGTGCGGCTTACATTCATTTCACGGCTCAGATCATTTTCATTTGGCAGCTTGCTTCCCGCAGGATACAGCATCTGCTCAACAATCATACTGTACAGTCTGTCCGCAGTCTGCTCTGACAGCTTTCCTTTTCTTAAATTCACAGTATCACCCTTCCCTGTTAAGAGGTTTATATTATCACACTAAATTATTGAATATGCAATACCTTTTCAAAAAATACATTTTTCACAAAATATCTGTATTCGGCTTGACAAGATTTACTGCAAAGAGTACAATGTCATCATACAACATAGTTAAAATCATACATCTCAAGGAGGGATAGGTTTGAATATATCCAAGGTTTTTGATCATCGCATAAGTATTGTAACCGGGCATTACGGCACCGGCAAGACGGAGTTTGCCGTTAATTTGGCGCTGGCGCTGGCAGCTGAGCATGACAATGTTATGATTGCGGACCTTGATATAGTCAATCCCTACTTCCGCTCAAGAGAACGCAAGGCTGAGCTTGAGAAGTCCGGCATCAGACTTATCTCCTCTTCTCAGGAGGCTGCCCACGCTGACATTCCCGCCCTGCCCGCAGAGCTGCTGGGCATTTTCCAGAACCGCAGCATCCGCGGCGTGCTGGACATAGGCGGCGACCCGGTGGGTGCAAGAGTTCTGGCCCGCTTCCAGCCTAAGATAGTCTCCGAGGACTATGAGCTGCTCTTTGTTGTCAATGCAAACCGCCCTGAGGTACGCACTGCCGAAAGCGCCATAGAATATCTCAGAAACATCGAGAAGATCACCGGGCTTGAATGCTCCGGCCTTGTAAACAACACTCACCTTTGCGGTGAGACTACGGAGATCGAAGTGCGCAAGGGTGCAGCTCTGGCACAGGAAATCTCCGAAATTACGGGAATACCCGTCCGCTGCCATGTGGCAGTTGAACGGCTTGCGGAAAGCCTCTCCGACCTGAAGGAGCCGGTTTTCCCCATATCCATAAAAATGAAAAAACCCTGGGAATAAGGAATAACATAGGAAGGAGGCTCACACCGGTATGACCGCAAAAGTAACATTCAACACTGACCGCTGCAAGGGCTGCGAACTTTGCACCACCGTTTGCCCCAAGCACATTGTTGTCATTGATACTACTGTGATCAATCGCAAGGGATATCACCCCGCCACCGTGTCGGATATATCTCAGTGCATCGCCTGCGCAAGCTGCGCAAAGATTTGCCCCGATTCCATCATAACTGTGGAAAAATTCTGAAAAAGGAGGTTATTGTCAGTGGAAAAAGAACTTTGGAAAGGCAACGAAGCTATTGCTGAGGCAGCGCTCCGCGCAGGATGCGACTGCTATTTCGGCTACCCCATCACCCCGCAGAGCGAAGTCCCCGAATACATGTCCGCCCACATGCCCAAATACGGCAAGGTATTTGTCCAGGCAGAGAGTGAGCTGGCAGCCATCAACATGGTATACGGCGCTGGCGGCGCCGGTCTGCGCGCCATGACATCTTCCTCCTCCCCCGGCATCAGCCTCCAGCAGGAAGGTATCACTTATCTTGCAGGCGCAGAAGTTCCCTGTGTCATTGTAAACTGCATGCGCGGCGGCCCCGGTCTGGGCACCATCCAGCCCGGTCAGTCCGACTACTATCAGTGCACCCGCGGCGGCGGCAACGGTGACTACCGCACTCTGGTTCTGGCACCCTCCAACATTCAGGAGACTGTTGACTGCATTCAGGAGGCCTTTGACATTGCTGACCAGTACCGCAACCCCGTCATGGTGGTTATGGACGGTCTTATCGGCCAGATGATGGAGCCCATCGAGTGGAAGCCCTACAAGAAGCGCGAGCTGGCTCCCAAGGATTGGGCCGCTACCGGACGCTATGGCCGCGAAGAGCACAATATCATCAACTCTCTCTACATAGACCCCGAACTCTGCGACGTGCACAACAAGCACCTCGCTGAGAAGTACGCTCTCATTGAGAAGAACGAAGTCCGCTGGGAATGCATCGATTGCGACGATGCCGAGGTTATCATCACTGCCTACGGCACCCCCGCACGTATCGCTCTCACCGCACTTGAAAATCTCAGAGCACAGGGCATCAAGGTGGGTCTGTTCCGTCCCATCACCCTCTGGCCCTTCCCCGAGAAGGCACTGCATGATCTGGTTGGCAATGACAATGTCAAGGTAATTCTGGACGTTGAGCTCAGCTCCACCGGTCAGATGATAGACGATATCCGTCTTGCTGTTGAAGGCAGAAAGCCCATCCGCTACCTGGGCCACGCCGGCGGCGTTATGCCCACTGTGGAGGAAATCTGCGAAACAGCTATAAACGCACTCAAGGAGGTCAAGTAATATGGCAGTTGTATATGAAAAGACCAAAGGCCTTACCGATGTTGAACTGCATTACTGCCCCGGCTGCAACCACGGTATAATCCAGAAGCTGGTAGCAGAAGTGCTGGAAGAGATGGGTATGCTGGACACCGCCATCGCTGTCTGCCCT
Organism: Oscillospiraceae bacterium; assembly: GCA_017410425.1. Classification (GTDB taxonomy): domain Bacteria; phylum Bacillota; class Clostridia; order Oscillospirales; family Oscillospiraceae; genus Limivicinus. Next base: position 11,835 of record JAFQQV010000080.1, on the reverse strand, counting down.
GTCGGCTGCTCCGTTTTCGCATACAAGTATTTCAGTGTTGATACCCTTCAGGCCGCTCACGGCCGTGCTCCCGCTGTTGCCACCGGCATCAAGCGCTGCCGCCCCACTCAGCCCGTATTTACCTATCAGGGCGACGGCGACCTTGCTTCCATCGGTACCGGTGAAATCGTCCACGCTGCAATGCGTGGTGAAAAGTTCACCACCATATTTATAAACAACGCAATCTACGGCATGACCGGCGGCCAGATGGCTCCCACCACCCTCATCGGCCAGAAGACCACCACCTCTCAGGGCGGCCGTACTGCCGAGCAGGCAGGTATGCCTATCCGCATGGCAGAGATGCTGGCTACTCTGGACGGCTGTGTCTATGCTGAGCGCGTATGCGTTGCAGATATCCCCAACATCAACAAGGCAAAGCGTGCCATCAAGAAGGCATTTGAAAAGCAGATGAACAATGAAGGCTTTACCTTCATCGAGGTTCTCTCCACCTGCCCCACCAACTGGGGTATGACTCCCATACAGGCAGTACAGTGGATGAAGGACAACATGATCCCCTACTACCCCCTGGGCGTTATTAAAGAAAAGGCTATGGAGGTATGATTCAATGAAAAAAGAGATCATCATTTCCGGTTTTGGCGGACAGGGCGGCCTTGCAATCGGCAAGAACCTTGTTGAAGCCGGCATGGCTGAGGGCCTCTTTGTTACCTGGGCCCCCTCCTACGGCCCCGAGATGCGCGGCGGCACTGCAAACTGCTCCGTGGTTCTGTCCGACAAGCCTGTCGGTTCCCCTGTTTTCAACCATCCCACTGAGCTTATAGCTCTCAACGAGCCCTCTCTGGAAAAGTTTGAGGCCGGTGTTCTTCCCGGTGGCGTGGTGTTTATCAACAGCGACGTTGTCACCGACAAAGTCAGCCGTGAAGACCTGAAAGCCATCTATGTCCCCTGCTCTAAAATTGCAGAGGAAGTTGGCAACCCCAAGGTCGGCAACATGGTTATGCTGGGTGCATACGTGGCCCAGACCAAAGTACTTAAGCCCGAGACCATTGAACACATGATCGAGGAGATGTTCGCAGGCCCCAAGGCCAAGTTCATCCCCCTGAACATCGAGGCTTTCCGCCGCGGCATGGCCTGCGTGGAATAATCTTAAGGCAAAAGAGATTAAGTGGGCCGGAACAAATCCGGCCCGCCTTCTTTTTTCTTTGTCAGAAACTTATTTTTCTTGACTTTAGCATTTTAACGCGGTATAACTTATACATTATTAAATTATACCCAGTCATAAATTACAGATAAGGAGTGCATTAGCATGCTGGATATCAAGATCACTTTGACCAACACCCCCAAGGAAAAGCCCGTGGATTCTCCCAAGATGAGCTTTGGTAAGATTTCCACCGACCATATGTTTGTTATGGACTACAACCCCGAGCAGGGTTGGCATGATGCCCGTATCGTACCTTATGCACCTTTCCAGCTGGATCCCGCCACTGTTGTTTTCCACTACGCACAGGAGCTGTTTGAAGGTCTGAAGGCATACCGCACCGCCGACAATAAGATTCAGCTCTTCCGTCCTGAGTGCAACGGCCAGCGTATGATCGACTCTTCCGAGCGTATGTGCATTCCTCCTGTTCCCGTAGAGGATTTCGTACAGGCTGTCAAGGCTCTGGTTGAAGTTGAGAAGGATTGGGTCCCCCACTCTGAGGGCACTTCCCTGTACATCCGTCCCTTTGTAATCGCAACCGACGTTGGCATGGGTGTTCACGCAAGCCATAATTACACCTTCTGCATTATCTGCTTCCCCTCCGGCGCATACTATGCCGAAGGCATCGATCCCGTTCCCATCTATGTTGAAGATGAATACATCCGTGCAGCTCCCGGCCTCACCGGCTTTACCAAGTGCGGCGGCAACTATGCAGCCTCCATCCTGGCCGGCGAACTGGCAGCCAGAAAGGGCTACGCTCAGGTTCTCTGGCTCGACGGCGTTGAGAAGAAGTACGTTGAAGAAGTCGGCGCAATGAACATCATGTTCAAGATCGACGGCAAGATTTACACTGCTGCCTGTGAAGGCACCGTTCTCCCCGGCGTCACCCGCCGCAGTTGCATTGAGCTGCTGCGTGACTGGGGCTATGAAGTCATCGAGGGCAAGCTTGCTATCGAAACCGTTATGCAGGCCGGCCGCGACGGCAGGCTGGAGGAAGTTTTCGGCACCGGTACCGCCGCTGTTGTCTCCCCCGTCAAGGAGCTGAACATGAAGGGCGAAAGCGTTTACATCAATGATGGCAAGATTGGACCTCTCACCCAGAAGCTCTACGATAACCTCACCGGCATCCAGTGGGGCAAGATCGAAGACACCAAGGGCTGGATCACTCCCGTCTGCGAAGGTTAATCTGTTTAATGAAAAAGCAACGTATGGTTAAACCATACGTTGCTTTTTTATTTTTCAATAAGTTTTATGTAGAAAGCGGCAAGCTCCTCCGGGCTGTATTCCTTTTTCTCCGCTATCCACCACTTCACTGTTTCCGCAAAGCTGCCCACACGATGATTGAGCAGATAATCCTTTGGTACATCCGCCGAGAAATCATCGGTATAACGCATAAACAGATCTGCAAGGTAATTGCGGAAATAGCTCATAAATAGCCTTGCGCTGTTCCCGGACAAAATTCCTCTCAGTTCACTGCGGTGCTCATCAAGGTGGTAGAGCACATGCCCCAGCTTTAGTTCAAGGTTTCTGATACCGCTGGAATAATCCTCCTCCGCCTCCTTTGGCAGAGCCTGATTGAAAACATGGTGGAATATATCCGTGCACATAGATCTGAGCAGCTCATCCTTTGTCTCAAAATGGGCGTAGAAAGTACTGCGGCCTATGTCGGCCTCATCAATAATTTCCTGCACGGTAATGTTTTCGTAGGGCTTTCTCTCCAGCAATTTTCTGAAGGCTGCAAAGATAGCATCCCTTGTTTTCTTCTGACGTCTGTCCATTGTTTACTCCTGCACATTTTCGCAAAAATGTTCTGTAACTTACAAAGCCGGATTTTTGCTTGTTGCTTATAATCCAAGCCTTGCTAAAATGTATACCGAACAAACTGTTTTGTATTGTACACAGTGTAGCGTATGTACACACCAAAGTCAAGGAGCAGGTATGGACAAGAATCTCGCAGCGTCGCTGTTTGCTATTCTGGCAGCAGCACTTTATGCAATAAATATTCCCCTGTCAAAAATTCTGCTGGAGCAGGTTTCCCCCACAATGATGGCCGCATTTCTGTATCTCGGTGCCGGGTTTGGCCTGTTTCTATTCAGCCTTTTTTCCAAGAAAGCTTCCAAAGAAGAACTCCTCACAAGGCACGAGCTGCCCTATACGCTGGGAATGATAGCACTGGATATAAGCGCGCCCATTCTGCTCATGCTGGGGCTGCAGATCACAAGCTCAGCCAATGCATCACTGCTGAATAATTTCGAAATTGTCGCCACCTCACTTATTGCATTTTCTGTATTCAAAGAAGTGCCGACCAGAAAACTGACTTATGCCATCATACTTGTGACTATTGCCAGCGCTGTGCTGAGCTTTGAGGGCAAAGGCAGCTTCAGCTTCAATCTTGGCTCCGTCTATGTTCTGGGAGCGGCATGCTGCTGGGGTCTGGAGAACAACTGCACCCGCATGCTCAGTTCAAAAAGCTCTGTACAGATTACTGTAATCAAAGGCGTTTTTTCCGGCCTTGGAAGCCTTGGTATCGCGCTTTTCCTGGGCGAAAGGATACCTGAATTCAAGTGGCTGGCCGCGGTCATGCTGCTGGGTTTTGTGGCGTATGGTCTTAGCATAAATTTCTACATAAAAGCCCAGAAATATCTGGGCGCTGCAAAAACCAGCGCATACTATTCCATTGCGCCCTTCCTTGGCGTCGCCTTTGGCATACTGCTTTTCAGGGAAATTCCCGGAGCACAGTTTTATATCGGCCTTGTAATAATGGCCGCCGCAACAGTATTGCTCATAAAAGACACTCTCGAAGCATAAAAAAGCCCGGTCAGTGACCGGGCTTTTTTATGCTTTAATTATCTCTTGATTTCGGGGATTCCGTAGTGCTCAATGACATAGTCCATATCCTTGTCGCCTCTGCCGGAGAGGTTGATGAGGATGTGGCCACGGCCCATCTCCTTGGCAAGCTTCATGCCGTAGGCAACAGCGTGGGCACTCTCAATGGCGGGGATTATGCCCTCAAGACGGGCAAGCTTGTAGAAAGCGTCAATAGTCTCATTATCGTCCACAACATCGTACTTTACTCTGCCCAGAGTGTGCAGGAAAGCGTGCTCGGGACCGGAGGAGGGATAGTCAAGGCCGGAAGCTACAGAATAAACAGGAGCAGGCTCACCGTTTTCATCCTTGAGCATGATGGAGTTGAAGCCGTGCATTATGCCCTCGGTGCCGTACTTGAGGGAAGCTGCATGGTCGCCAAGCTTGGGGCCGCGGCCCAGAGGCTCAACGCCATAGATGTCAACAGGATCGTTGAGGAAGCCTGCAAACATACCGGCTGCATTGGAACCGCCGCCAACGCAGGCCACGACTGCATCAGGCAGTTCACCGGTCATGCCCACAAACTGTTCTCTTGCCTCAATACCAACAACCATCTGGAAGTCGCGCACCATCATGGGGAAGGGATGGGGGCCAAGTACAGAGCCGATGCAGTAAATAGCATCGTGATACTCGTTTGCGTATGCATCAAAAGCAGCGTCAACAGCTTCCTTAAGGGTCTGCAGGCCGTGGGTAACCTCCACAACATTTGCGCCCAGAATCTTCATTCTGGCAACGTTGGGAGCCTGCTTCTTGATGTCAACAGAGCCCATGTAAATATCGCACTCAAGGCCAAAGTATGCAGCAGCAGTTGCCAGTGCAACACCGTGCTGACCGGCACCGGTCTCCGCAATCAGCTTTTTCTTGCCCATGTACTTTGCAAGCAGAGCCTCGCCCATGCAGTGGTTGAGCTTATGTGCGCCGGTGTGGTTCAGGTCCTCACGCTTTACATAGAGCTGTACACCGTTGCCGATATAGTCGGACAGGCGCTCAAGATGAGAAATGGGAGTGGGTCTGCCCTGGAACTCACGGCGGATTCGGCGCAGCTCGCTGATGAAGCGGGTGGACTTGGCGATGGTAAAGTATGCGTCGGTAATCTCCTCCATTGCTTTCTGCAGTTCAGGCTTGATGTAGCAGCCGCCGTACTTACCGAAATAGCCGTTCACATCGGGATATTTCTTGAAATAGGTATCGAAATCAACATTATTGAATATCATTGTAAAATCCTCCGATTAATATTTATATCAATTGTTTCAGTTATTATTTCTGGCTATTTATCGGCTCAGCCTCGCCATCGTCTTGTCATCAGCATATCAAAACCTCCGGAAAAAGAAAAACGCCCCAGACAGAATACATCTTCTGTCAAGGACGAACTTAAACAATCCGCGGTGCCACCTTGATTTCACGGCCATGCCGTGCGCTTAGCAGGATACCATCATATCCCCGGCAGATAACGCTTGCCTTCGCGTTGCAGAATACTCTGCGCCATTACGACGCATTTGACTGCACCCTCCGCGGTCCATTTGACGACTTGTTTCTGACCCGACTCTCAGCAACGCGGGCTCTCTGTACAGGCATCATCGCCTTTATCTCCGCTTCAACGGTTTGGCGTACTAAAACTTAGTGGTATGATAACACCACTGTCCGGGCTTGTCAAGTGCTGTTATTTTATTATCCCCCCGGGGGGCTTACGGCATTACGGAGCTGATGATAAAATTTTATACAGTATTTTTATGTGAGGTTTTTGCCCATGCAGAAAAGCGATATCATCGAATATTTTGACAGCCGTGCCCATGTATGGGACGCGGAAATGATAAAAAAAGACGAAATAATTGAAGCTATACTGGATAATGCAAAAGTCTCTGCCGGCATGGATATTCTGGACGTTGCCTGCGGCACCGGTGTAATGTTCCCTTATTACCTGAAAAGAGATGTCAGAACTGTCATTGGCATAGATATTGCACCGAACATGGCAAAGATTGCGGCAGAAAAGTTTGCTGATGAAGGCAGAATTCAGGTCATCTGCGGCGATGTGGAGGAGGCAGACTTTGAGCATAAGTTCGATGTTATCGTGGTGTACAACGCCTTCCCCCACTTCCCTCATCCCGATAAGCTTATCCAGTCTCTGGCTGCGCTTTTGAAGGATGGCGGCAGACTTACAGTAGCCCATGGCGCCAGCAGAGAAACTATCGACTCCCATCACAAAGGCCCTGCCAGCAAGGTTTCTGTGGGCCTTATGGAAGCTGAAGATCTCAAGAAGATTTTTGAGACCTGTCTTGACGTGGAAACACTTATCTCAAACGAATATATGTACCAGCTTTCCGGTATAAAAAAATAAGAAAAGAGTCTTGTTCCTTGGAACAGGGCTCTTTTCGTTCTTATAGTATTTCATCAAGCACAGGGATTATTTTTTCTGCCACAAGCTCCACAAAGTCATCTATTTCGTGGTTTTCCATTATCTCTGCCCGGGGCTTGGATATATGGGGAATGTACTCCTCTTTCCACCATTTGAGACTCTTTTCAAGATATTCCTTTTCAATAAGGCCAACAAGGCAGTGCTTAACCGGCTGGGACATAAGTCTGTAGAAAAGATCCGAAACTTCGGGACGGCTGTTGAGCAGGTAATAGTCCATAGCCTCCAGTTCGTTGAGAACCTTCAGGATAAAGGGCCATTTGCCATCCTCTATGCCCTGAGGCTTCAATGCTTCAAGGATACGTTTTCTTACCGTGCCATGGTTTATCTTGTCGGTCATCAGGTGCACAAGATAGCCAATGCAGAAGTCGCGCTGTCGGGGATCTTTTTCTTTATAGATAAAATATGAAATAAAGTCCTGCAGGCGCCGGTCAAAGATGGCCATTTTCTCAGGCTCAAGCCACTCCATATCAGTTATGCCCAGGCGCAGATGCACAAGCTTTTTATCGTCTCTGACCGCGCCTTCCTTGCTCTCTATGGAGTCGGGCGCAATGGTGCCAAGATAAAAGCTGTCCCTGTATTTGACCAGATCAGGCCTCTGCTCCAGAATTCTGTATGCCACTGCAAGGTGGGCCAGGGTGTTGGACATGGTGTTACTCTCTTTTCCTGTTTATTCTTCGATGTTTACGGCAATGCCGTTGACCTCAACGCCGCTGTCAGCAGAGATGAGGATGTATTTATGCCCCTCGATCACCCTTGTCTGGACAAGGTAGCCAAACTTGGGATCAACGCTGACCTTGACCTCCGGAGTGCAGATTTCCAATTTCTTGCTGTCGATGATATTGGCAGGGCGAAGCTCCGCATCCTCACCAAACTGCTTGTCAATGTTCTTCCGGAAGGTATCCAGCTGTTTTTCGTCAAGGCCGCTGGTTTCCAGAATATCGCCCAGCTCGGCACCGCTTATGGTAAGAGGCTCAGGATCCTTGCTCTCCTTGTGAACAGCGATACGGTCACTGAGCTGCTCATGCACTGACTGCACAACATCGTAGCTCAGAGGCTTTTCGTCCGTCTCACAGAGTACAGCAGAGAAAGTTTCACGCTGCTGACGGGCAGACATGGGCACCTGGGTTTTGAACACGGCATCAATAAAGTCCTGATGGATTTCACCTGTGTTGCGGGAATAGAACAGAGCATTATAAATATTGGTGCTGCGATCATCAAAGCTGGGGAACATGAAGCCCAGCTCCGGCGCGCTGACTATCTGGTTTATTACAGAGTTGTGGAAGCGCTTCTCCTCTGCCACATAGCCGAGCTGCACCTTGCCGGTTTTCACCGGGCAAAGGCAGCAGAGAATGTATCTGAACACCTCGCCGCGGCTGTCATCATCATTGCCGTCCTTGCCGTAATGGGGCACGTCATAGGCATCAAAAGCGGTGAGAATCAGGTAATTATCATCACCCATGTCAACCGCGTCAATAATACATTTGAAAAATTCCTCTCGCAGGAGAGCATCCTTCATCTCTGTACGTCTGAGTGCGGAGAGCAGACGGTGTTCCTCGCTGTCCACAACCTGCTTTGTGGCAAAGCTCAGATCCACAAGATTGCGGCCCAGAGTTCCGGACAGGGTCTTTTTCATAAGGGCCAGATATTTTTCCACCTCTTCCTTGCTCAGAAGGCCTAGGGATTCGTCTATGTATGAAATAATCTCGCGGTTACTGTTTACATAACACCCGTAGATATGTTGTATGCTGCTGCGCTCAGGCTTGATGCGGCGGCGGATTTCGTTAAGTTCTTTCTGGTTCATGCTTTTACCTCCTTTGGGGCAGAATTGTATTATGACATAAGTGCTCCGCTTTGTCCAGAATCGGCTTGGTACAAAACATTCTTATTGCATGAAAAAGCGGCTTGTGATAGGATTAGTCCAACGGGAGTCGAACACGCAGCGCGTTTCGGCGGCCCTGTCCGACGCTTTTGGACTTGTCGTCCTTGACTTACGTCAGTAAGCCTGCGTCCTCCGCATCCAAAATCCCACGAACATTGCTCGCCGAAATGTGCTTTGCAGTTTTTCCGGAGCGGATTTTCGCACAGGCGCGGCATTGACCGCAGCCAATACTTGACGTATTAGCAAGGGCAATAACAAAGCATGGGCGGAAATCCGCCCGTAAAAACCGATACGGGTTCGATTCCCGTTGGACTAAGACAACAAATTACAAGAAAAGAAGTGTTTTCATTATGGCAAACACCATTGCACATCTGGCTGTTGCGAAAAAGGTTCTTGAGGCAAGACCTGAGCTTGTTACGCTCAAATACAACTATTATCTGGGCACCATAGCCCCCGACGCCATTGACAGTAAGGTCGGCGCCATGAGAGACGATAAAAAGAATGTGCACATGCGTGCTGGAATCAGTGATAACGACTGGCTCATGCCCCACAAGATGCGTATCTTTGACCAGCGGATTGAAGATTTCGCCAAAGAGAGTATTATGGAGGAAGATGACCCCCACCACAGAGATTTTTCTGTAGGCTACATGGTGCATCTGCTCACCGACAAGGTTAATCACGCAACGGTAAGGCAAAGCATTCTCAAGGTCCTTGCGCCCGAAGGTGGCGGCGGCACGAAGCAGATGATCCCCTATTTTGTCAATGAGCTGGAGGCAATGGACTGCTATCTTATCAGGCACAATCCTGAGCTGTCTGCCCTGTTCTATACAGTGATGGAGATTCCTGTCACCAACTGTATGCCCGGTCAGATTGAGGCAGAATATATGGAGAAGAGCCTTAAATGGTGGAAGTATGAATACATCCCCCGCATCGCCGAGCGTAAGCCGGAGATTCTGCAGCCTTCCGATATAGAAAAGTTTGTGGATCAGGCAACGGAGTATATTGTCGGCGAACTTGACAGGATCATAGCAAAATAAGCAAAATGTAAAGGCACCCCAAACGGGGTGCCTTTTGGTAAATAAAGCTATAAATCCGGAAAAAGGCTAAAGAATACTGTTCGCAAATCGAGATTTAATTCCCCATCAAATCTGGCTTTATCAATATACTGTTAGCATATACGAATATACAGAACATATCCAATCACTAAAATAATAGGGACATAAAATATTGCACTCAAAGCCAAACATAGTTTTCCTAAAATTTGCACTTTTGTTGGCACCTTGTTTCTATCCTTTTTATGTATAACAATGCCCGTAATAGTCAGCACAAGCGCAAGTACAAAGAATGCAGCAATAAAAAGCCAAAACAAAATAATGGTAGGAGTATTCTCCACAAACAAACCTCCTGATTCTATGCCTCGTATAAATTCTTATTTATCGTTGTTATATTACCACAAGCAAATTTTGATGCAACAAGCATAGGTAAAAAACTTCTTTTGCAGTATGCCCGACAAGATTTACGCCTACGCTGCGCTCCGGGTATGGCTTCGCTTTTGCCAATCGGGCTACGCAAGCTTGCCCTCTTGGAAGCTCACCCACGAACCTGCGACCTGACACGCCCCATTTGGGGCGGTCAGCCTGCGGCAGCATCCGGCGGCATTCGCCGCCTCAACGTGCTTCGCACCTGAAGGTCGCAGGACTAACATTTACGCATATATCAAAATGAAGGCCCAAGCCTGACGGCTGAGCCTTCTTTTTGCCAAAGTACGACCAAACGGTGTATATCAAGGGTAAGTCAGACCAAAAGTACACCATTGGTGTATTTTATTCTTCCGCCTCTTTCTCGATATCCACTGAATGTTCTTCGTCGCACTCTTCGAATTCTTCTTCATTTGATTTTTCATTCATCCGATACATTATACGGAGAAAATCGCCTTCACTCGTCAAAATTGACGGTTTTGCATATATAAACGAAAAACGCCCCAAGCGTTGCATTTTTGCAACACTTGGGGCGGAAATAGTATAGAAGAAACGATTGAGTAGACAGTCAAAGGATTGGGAACAGCTCGGATTTTCTGACACCATCTACGATTCGATGTATGGTTAATGCAAATTCCTCCGGAGAAATAGGCGGTTCAGAGGTGATCCAGCGTCCGATGATGGAAATCATACCGGATAAATAGAAATCCAGTGAAAAAAGAGTTTGAGTATCTTCTAAAGAAAGCTGCATCTTCTCTGCAAAAGCGGAAATTAAGTTGTTTTTGAGCTTTGCTGGGAAGCATCCATTGCTATTCAGGAACAGAAACTTCAGCATTGTGCCTTTTTCTTGATATACCTGTATGAATAATTCAGTGAACAGTTTGTCTGTTTTTGGTGTGCCCATTTTACTGATGAGGGTATGTGTTATGAAGTCAACTATATCATCTTCAATACATGACAGCAGATGGTGGGTATCGTTGAAGTACTGATAAAAGGTGCTACGATTGAATCCGGTTTTCTTGGCAAGTTCCGATACAGAGATTGTTTCGATTGGCTTTTGTTCACTGAGATAGATAAAGGTTTCAATAAACAAACTGCGAGTGGCGGCAGTGCGTTCGGGCTGCTTCTTCATATTGCCTCCTAACTAATCCGTCAATCAACTGTGATTTGTTGGTTGCTGACTGATGTATCGCTATGATAAAATGATAATACAACACATGTCGGATTATTACAAGGGAGGTAAATACCGGATGAAGATTCTCTTAAGATATAGCCTTGAAGTGTTCTCTTTCTTAATGCTCCTCATGATGGGGTTTTCCATGATACTGATTCCGGAGCTAACCGTAATGCAGAAGTATTTGTTGAGCTACATGTGTCTGTATACACTTCACGAGTGGGAGGAAAGTCGACTTCCCGGAGGATTTTCCAAGCTGATGGCAAAATTTTTTGGATTGGAGTTGACCAAAGAAAAGGAGAAACTGGCGCATATTCCTGTTGCTGTACTTCTGATCGTTATAACAATCGTTCCGTTTTTTGTACAGAATCCTGTAATCGTACTTGTTCCTGTGTATCTTGGAATATTTGAAGCTGTGGTTCATGTAGTGGGAATTAAGCTTCACAAAATGAGCAAGCCCTATACACCGGGAATGGTAACTGCGTTAGCATTACTGGCTCTTTCTATTTGTGCGCTTGTTTCGTTTGCAAAGCATGATTTAGTAAGCGGAAAAGACTATGTAATAGGTGTTCTTTGCATGTTCGTTTTTTTTGCTGCGATGCAAAGAACTGTGATTGCAATTTTCGGTTTGGGATACAAGGATATTATTGCTAAAGCCAAAAGTAAATTGAAATGTTAAGAGCGTTAAAAAATGAATATATAATTAGTCCTCAACTTGAAAAACGAGTTGAGGACTTTTTTCGTCATGCGGCACTGTGGAACAGCTGGGACTGATTTGGGACAGGTCTGCGCGTATAATGGAGTCACTAAGATGTAGATTGGAGGGAATCT
>JAFQQV010000079.1 GCA_017410425.1 Oscillospiraceae bacterium | reverse complement strand
TGATAGAGACTGTTCGTAATGTGGGTTATCGTTGGGAGCTGGGTAATGACAAGTAAAATTTTCAAGTCAATAATTCTTGTGGCAGTTACCGTGCTTTTGGCATGCTTTGTAATTATCACAGGGCTTATGTATCAGTATTTTACCACTGTGCAGGCAAATCAGCTGAAGGACGAACTGCGTTTTGCAGCCAGTGCTGTGCAGCAGCTCGGTGAAAGCTATCTTGAAGAAATTGCTTCTGACAGATACAGGCTGACCTGGGTTGCAGCCGACGGCAGTGTTATCTATGACAGCCATGCAGATGCAGCATCAATGGAAAATCACACTGAGCGTGAGGAAATCCGGGAAGCTCTCGCTGGCGGCACAGGCAGCAGCACACGTAAGTCCCAAACCTTGCTTGAAAGAACTGTTTATGAAGCGCTCCGACTTGAAGATGGCAGTGTCCTACGCATTTCTGTAAGCAGAGCAAGTGTTTTTGTCCTGGTGTTGGGAATGATTCAGCCTCTCGCTTTTGTGGCGATTCTTGCAGTCATCATTTCCGCATGGCTGGCGCAGCGTATGGCAAAGCGGGTGGTGGCGCCGCTGAACAGCCTTAATCTGGACAATCCTATGGAAAACGAGGCTTATGAAGAACTCTCGCCCCTGCTTCGCCGCATCAATGCCCAGCAGATGGAGATAAAAAGCCAGATACGGATATTGAAACAAAAGCAGGATGAGTTTGAGCAGATTACTGCCAATATGAAAGAAGCGCTGGTTTTGCTGGAAAGTGACGGCAGAATACTCAGCATCAATCCGGCAGCAAAGCTGCTGTTCGATAGCGAAGACGGCTGCGTTGGAGAGGATTTTCTCAGCATAGAACGCGGGCAGAAAATGCGCAATGCTCTTGACACGGCTGCGGCACAGGGTTATGCCACATTCAGGGATGAGAACAAGGGCAAGGTGTATCAGTTCGATCTGAGCCGTATCGACGTTGACAATAAATATCACGGCATGGTCATTCTGGCCTTTGACATTACTGAGCAGCTGAATGCGGAAAAACACCGCCAGGAATTTACAGCTAATGTATCCCATGAGCTTAAAACACCTCTTCAGACAATTATCGGTTCTGCGGAGCTTATGGAAAACGGCCTTGTTAAAGAGGAGGACATTCCCTGCTTTGCCGGACATCTGCGAAAGGAAGCGGAAAGGCTTGTCGCTTTGATTGATGATATTCTGCGTCTTTCGCAGCTGGATGAAGGGCTTGAAATGCCCCGTGAAACTGTCCGGCTCAAAGATCTGGCAGAAGAGGTCTTGAAAAATCTATCTGATGCGGCAGAGCGGAAAAACGTTTCTCTGGAGCTTTGCGGCGATGACGGAAGTATTATGGGCGTGCGTAGATTGCTGTATGAGCTTGTATACAATCTCTGTGACAATGCCATCAAATACAATATTCCCGGCGGCAGCGTAAAAGTGTGCATTGAAAACAATGGCAAGGAGCTTGGGCTGAGTGTGCAGGATACCGGAATAGGTATTCCGGCTGAACATCAGGAAAAAGTGTTTGAGCGTTTTTACCGTGTGGATAAGAGCCACTCCAAACAGACCGGAGGCACAGGGCTGGGCCTTTCAATCGTCAAGCATGCAGCTTACTATCACGGCGGCAAAATTGAGCTTAAAAGCGAAGAAAACAAAGGTACTACAGTAAGGGTAGTATTTAAAACAAGCGAGATGTAAAATCCGCTGATTGACAAACGGCAATTTGTTGCAGTATAATACCGCATGTTGAACAAAGGCGTTCATCTGGGATAATTATCCCCGGATGGACGCCTTTTCCTTTTTTTACTGCGTGTTTATACCCTCAGGAGGATGGAATATGACAAAGTATATTTTCGTGACAGGCGGCGTGGTGTCGGGCCTTGGCAAAGGAATAACAGCCGCATCTATTGGGCGCTTACTTAAGGCAAGGGGGCTCAAGGTAGCGGCACAGAAGCTTGACCCATATATCAATGTTGACCCGGGAACCATGAGTCCCTACCAGCACGGAGAAGTTTATGTGACCGAGGACGGTGCCGAAACTGATCTGGATCTGGGGCATTACGAGCGCTTCATTGATGAGGATCTGAATAAATACTCCAACCTTACCACAGGAAAGGTCTATTCCAATGTGCTTTCCAAGGAACGGCGTGGTGAATATCTGGGCAGCACAGTCCAGACCATTCCTCATATAACCGATGAAATAAAACGCTTTATATACAGTGTGGGCAGCCGTGCCCATGCAGATGTGGTCATAACAGAAATCGGCGGCACTATTGGTGATATTGAAAGCCAACCTTTTATTGAGGCCATACGTCAGGTGGGCCATGAAGTGGGGCCTGAGAATGCTCTGTACATACACGTTACGCTTGTCCCGTATCTGAAAGCCTCCGGCGAACATAAGTCTAAGCCAACTCAGCATTCGGTAAAGGAATTGCAGGGGCTGGGAATTATGCCGGATATTATCGTCCTTCGTTGTGATGAGCCGATCACTGATAGCGGCATTTTCAGAAAAATTGCAGATTTCTGTAATGTGAAGCCGGATTGTGTTATCGAAAACCTGACCCTTCCCATTTTGTATGAGGCACCCTTGTATCTGGAAAAAGCCGGGCTTTCATCAATTGTCTGCCGAGAACTTAAATTGAATACACCCGAGCCGGATCTGAGCGAGTGGCGGGATATGGTTGCTGCAATCAGAAACCGCAGCAAAACTGTCACCATAGGGCTCGTGGGCAAATATGTGCAGCTCCATGATGCCTATCTCTCCGTTGCCGAGGCCTTGCGCCATGCCGGCTTTGCCCTTGACTCTAAAATAGACATCCGCTGGATAGATTCCGAAACCATCACAGACGAAACGAAAGAAGCTCTTCTTTCCGGCCTTGACGGCATTATCGTACCCGGGGGCTTTGGCGACCGGGGAATTGAGGGCATGATCAGGGCTGCAGGCTATGCCAGGGAAAATAATATCCCTTATTTTGGCATCTGCCTTGGTATGCAGATTGCCGTAATTGAGTATGCCCGCAATGTGCTGGGAATTTCGGATGCAAACTCCGGCGAGTTTGCACCAATGGGTGCTCATAAAGTAATCGACTTCATGCCCGGTCAGAGTGATGAGATTGACAAGGGCGGCACTCTCCGCCTGGGAGCTTATCCCTGTCTTATCACCGAGGGTACGACGATGGCCCGCTGCTATGGTGAAAAGCTGATATATGAACGTCACCGCCACCGCTATGAATTCAATAACGCTTACCGGGATGCTCTTTGCGCTGCCGGACTCACTCTCAGCGGCCTGTCTCCCGATAGGCGGCTTGTGGAAACCGTGGAGCTTTCCGACAGACCCTTTTATCTTGGCGTGCAGTATCACCCGGAATTCAAGAGCAGACCAAACAAAGCACACCCTCTCTTCAAAGGCTTTATAGAAGCTGCGCTGGAGGCAAAGGAATGATGGATATGGCTTATAACAGGAAAATTGTGCTTGAGGATGGAGAAGAGTACTACGGATTTGGTTTTGGCGCAGAATGCGATACAGTCCTTGAGATAGTTTTCAACACCTCCATGGTGGGTTATCAGGAAATTCTCTCAGACCCATCCTATACCGATCAGGCAGTGGTAATGACATATCCGCTTATAGGCAACTACGGCATGGCGGCCGACGACTATGAAAGCGCAATCCCGTCCATAGGGGCTTTGATAGTAAGGGAATACAATGACGCGCCTTCTAATTTCAGAAGTGAAAAAAGCCTCGCCCAGGTGATGCGCCATTATGATATCCCGGGCGTTTATGGTGTGGACACAAGAAAGCTCACCCGCTCAATCCGGGACAAGGGCAGCAGAAAATGCCTTATAACATCGGCAGATAAAAGCAGCGGAGAGTGCCTTGAGATGCTTTCTTCCATTACACCGGAGCGTGATGCTGTGGCCTGTGTAAGCTGCAAGGAAATCTGGCGCTGGGAAGTTCCAAATGCAAAATTTCATGTGCTGGCCATTGACTGCGGAATGAAGCTGAATATTGTCCGTTCTCTGAACCTGAGAGGCTGCAATGTGACAATAGTTCCTTGGAACACAAGGGCTGAAGACATATTAGCGCTCAGACCCGACGGAGTCTTTATATCCAACGGTCCGGGTGACCCTGAGGACGTGCAGCCG